>CAZGHZ010000064.1:0-28280 GCA_964525655.1 uncultured Occallatibacter sp. | reverse complement strand
GAAGTTTAGCACCGGAGCCGACCTCCAAATCCCTTCAAACTCCCGAATCACCGCCTATGCGGAAATTTCGGCTGAACCAAACCTGTTCAAGAAGATTCATGAGATGGCCGATAGCACAGAATCAGCACAAGAATTTCCGAGCGTTCTGTCTGCCCTTGAATCTGAACGGGTTCTGGACACCGCTTTGTAACAGGGCACGACTTCAGTCGTGCCGCAAATTCAGCGAGACCTACGCGGGCTTTAGCCCCTGAGGAAGACTTGGCGCGCACCCCGCATTTTTGGCTTCTTTGTCATTGCCGCCACAGTGGGATAGCTTTATCTATAGCTTTTTACCGCGCCCCTCGGAGGTCCCTATGAATCCCAATCCATCCGCCCCCACCCGCCGCCATGCGCTCGCCGGAATCGCCGCTTCCGTCACCGGGATAGCCGTCGTCTCGCTCTCATCCGCCAGGGGTCAGCAGGCCTCCAAGGCAGAGAAACCCTCCAACCCCGCCCACCAGGCTCTGACTGCCATCCACTACGAGATCGACTTCCACCCCAGCCCGCAGCGCCTCTACTCGGCGATCCTCGACGAGAAGCAATTCGCCGCCTTCTCTGGCCTCGGGGCCACCATCGACCCCACTCCCGGCGGAGCTTTCTCTATGTTTGGCGGCCTCATTGTTGGCCGCACGATCGAACTCGTCCCCAACCAGCGCATCGTCCAGGCTTGGCGGCCCACCCATTGGGACCCCGGCATCTACTCCATCGTGCGCTTTGAGTTCAAGCCCCGCGCCGCCGAGACCACGCTCATCTTCGACCACACAGGCTTCCCCGCCGGCGAATACGACAGCCTCGACTGGGGCTGGAGCCATCACTACTGGGACCCGCTCAAGAAGTTCCTCGCCTAGCTGATGGGACTCATACCCAACCACAGCAAAGCCCCGCGAAGCCATTAGCACTTCAGCGCTCGGCCCCTGCAAAGACGAACATTGGCTCTATCCTCCCGCAATCGCCCCGATAATCAGCAGGGGCTCTTTGCCTTCGGAAACCGCGCGTGGCAGCCATTTATCCACCGACTCGTGCGACCAGTCCTCTTCGCAGGCAAAAAAGCGCAGAAAGTCTCGGCGCTTGCCTGTTTCATACTCGCGAATCGTTCCGCGCAGCATCGGGTATGTAGCCTCTAGCGCATCCAGCACGCGTCGCATCGTGACCGGCTCGGCGACCGGGAGCGCGATCTCTGCGCCCACATGCGCCAGGTTGCGCAGGTGGTACGGCAAAACAATCCGCACGCTACTCATAGCAGCGTCTGCACCTCGACCGATAGCACGGCAGGGAGATCGCGGACGATCGGCTGCCAGTTGTCGCCCGCGTCGGCCGAGGCGTAGACCTGGCCTCCGGTCGTGCCGAAGTAGACTCCGCACTCGTCGAGCGAGTCGACGGCCATGGCGTCGCGCAGCACATTCACATAACAATCCTGCTGCGGCAGCCCTTTGGTCAGCGGCTCCCACTCGTTGCCGCCGGACTTACTGCGGTAGACGCGCAGCTTGCCCTCGGGCGGGTAATGCAACGAGTCGCTGGTGATGGGGACGACGTAGAGTGTCTCCGGCTCGTGGGCGTGGACATCGATGGCAAAGCCGAAGTCGGTGGGCAAGTTCCCGCTGACCTCATGCCAACTGTCGCCCGCGTCGTCTGAGCGCATCACGTCCCAGTGCTTCTGCATGAAAAGCACGCCGGGGCGCGCGGGATGCATGGCGATGTGGTGTACGCAGTGGCCGGTCTCGGCGTTGGGGTCGGGAATCATGTTCGAGACCAAGCCTTTGTTGATCGGCTTCCAGGTGACCCCTCCGTCGTCCGTGCGAAAAGCTCCGGCGGCGGAGATGGCGATGTAGATGCGGCCGGGGTCGGCGGGGTCGAGGATGATCGTGTGCAGGCACATGCCGCCGGCTCCGGGCTGCCACTGGGGGCCTGTCCCGTGGCCGCGCAGGCCGGCCAGCTCATGCCAATTTCTGCCTCCGTCGGTGGAGCGGAAGAGCGCCGCATCTTCGACGCCCGCGTAGACGGTCTGGGCGTCGGTAAGCGAGGGCTCAAGGTGCCAGACGCGCTTGAACTCCCATGGATGCTGCGTGCCGTCGTACCACTGATGCGTGGTGAGGGGCTTGCCTGTCTCAGGCGAGGTGTCGTAGAGGAAGCGGTTGCTCTTGGCCGGGGGCCAGCTCTGAGGCGCTTCGCCGGACTTGACGCCGGGCTGCTCCCAGGTCTTGCCGCCGTCGGTCGAGCATTGCAACAGTTGGCCAAACCAACCGCTGGTCTGCGATGCGTAAATACGATCGAGATCAACCGGCGACCCCTTCATGTGATAGATCTCCCAGCCGGCGAAGTGCGGCCCGTCGACCTTCCAATCCTGCCGCTTGCCGTCCGAGGTCAGGATGAATGCGCCTTTGCGCGTCCCCACGAGGACACGTACAGTGCTCATGGCTCTCCTTTTCTCCCCGCTCCGGCCCCGATTGAGAGCCTTCGGCCGGACTTCCGCAAGGTCTGTGACCAGATTTTTGCCCGGCGAGCGGGCATATTGCAACCAGAATTTACGGCATTGGCGCGCGGCCGTCCTTGACCCCGCGCAGCGACGCCGATGCTCTAAACTCAAAGCTGGGACCCTCTTATGTTCAAGTTATTCGGCGGCAATAAAGACAATCCGGAAGACACTCCCGCGACGGAGCCTGAGGCAGGCGCGGAAGAGACGCCCAAATCCGGCTTCTTTAGCCGCATGAAGCAGGCGGTGACGCGGACCCGCGAGTCTCTCTCGACCAAGATTGAGTCCATCGTCGCCCTGACCCGAACGGTCGACGAAAGTGCGCTGGAGAGCCTTGAGGCGGTCCTGCTGACCAGCGACCTGGGCGTCGAGACGACAAACGCGATCCTCACCGTTCTGCGGGAGCGCGCCAAGCGTCAGGCCATCGAAGGCGGAGACGAGCTGCGCGAGTTGCTGAAGGTGCAGATCCGGGCGATTCTCGAAGCGCCCATTGCGAATAGGCCGAGCACTGTGGCGCCAGCCGACGGGCCGACGGTGACTTTTCTCGTTGGCGTCAACGGGACGGGCAAGACGACGTCAGCGGGCAAGCTGGCGGCGTGGTATCGAGGCCAAAACCGCACCGTGCTGCTCTGCGCCGCAGATACATTTAGAGCGGCGGCCATCGAGCAGCTTGAGGTCTGGGCCTCGCGCAGCGGCGTGGAGATGATCAAGACCCGCCACGGAGGCGATCCAGCAGCCGTGCTTTACGACGCCGCCTCAGCCGCCAAAGCGCGCAAGATCGACGAGTTGATTGTTGACACCGCAGGCCGTCTGCACACCAAGACCGGACTGATGGACGAGCTTGAAAAGATGCGCCGGACGGCGGCGAAGCTGATTCCCGGCGCGCCGCATGAGGTGCTGCTGGTGATGGACGCGACGACCGGCCAGAATGGCCTGCAGCAGGCGCGGCAGTTCACGCAGGCTGCTGGAGTAACGGGGATTATTCTGACGAAACTCGACGGCACGGCCAAAGGCGGCATCGCGGTGGCCATCGCGCAGGAGCTTGGTTTGCCTGTGCGCTTCGCAGGCGTTGGCGAGCAGATGACCGACCTGCTGGAGTTTTCGCCGGCCGAGTTTGTTGAGTCGCTATTGGGATGATATGAACGCTTCAGATCAAGACCGTCATTGGATGCAGCGCGCGCTGGAGTTGGCACGCCGCGGCATCGGCGTCACTTCGCCCAATCCCGCCGTCGGCTGCGTGATTCTGGATTGCGCTGGGCAGGTTGTCGGCGAGGGCTGGCACGAATACGACTTGCTCGACCACGCCGAGGTCGCCGCGCTTAAAATCGCGCAGCAGCACGCGGGTGAGCGTCTGCGCGGCGGCACAGCCTACGTGACCCTCGAACCCTGCAACCACACTGGCCGCACGGGACCATGCACAGAGGCACTGATCGCAGCTGGGCTTGCGCGTGTCGTAGCCGCTACCATCGATCCCAACCCCGCAGTAGCAGGCCACGGTATGGAGCGTCTGCGCGCGGCGGGCCTTAAGACGGCTATCGGCCCATGTGAAGCCGAGGCGCGCCGCCTCAACGAAGGCTTTGCCCGCTGGAGCCAGCACCGGCGTCCACTCGTGCTGATGAAGGTTGCCATGACCCTCGATGGCCGGATTGCTCCGCCTGCGGCCCAGCAGGCTCCGCACCAGCCCTATTGGATCACCAGCGAAGCCGCGCGCGATGCTGTGCAGCCCTTGCGATGGCAGGCCGACGCTGCGCTCACCGGCGTGGACACGGTGCTGGCTGACGATCCTTTGCTGACAGACCGCAGTGGACTACGCCGTCGCCGGCCCCTGCTGCGCGTAGTACTCGACTCCGCCCTTAGAATGCCGCTCGACTGCAAGATGGTGGCCACGGCCCACAACGATGTGGTTGTCTTCACCGTTTCAAAGGACGAGGCCCGCGTGCGCGAACTCGCGAGCCGTGGCATTCGCGTCGAGGTGCTGCCAGCCGAAGCGGGCCGAGTCCCGCTCGCCAATGTGCTCGACAAGCTGGGCGAGGAGGGCATTCTCACCGTGATCACCGAGACCGGCACGCGGCTCAACACGGCGCTTCTGGCCGGCGGACTGGTGGACCGCGTCCATCTCTTCGTCTCTCCGCAAATCATGGGCTCCGACGCCGTGCCCGCTTTTCGCGGCATGGCTCGCGCGATTCGCATGGCCGAGGTCGAGGTCGAGCGCTACGGCAACGATCTGGGGCTCTGCTCGCTGCTGAGAGATCCCTGGCCGGCGAGCAGCCAGGAGACAATTGGCCCCCAATAGGACAATTCCGGGCGACGGAATGGCTGGTTGTGCGCGACGTTTGGCGCGATGACTAGTTTGCAACGCGAGCCGCAAATCGCGGCCAGTTCCCTCGCCATCCGCACGGGAAAGAGCCCGTCTTTTTCGCCGTGGACGATCAGCACATCGATCGGGCAGTCGCGCAATGCGCCTTCGGCATCCCATATCGGCGGCACTGCGAATGCAAAGGCTCTTGGGATTCGGGCACTTGCCGCGGCGTTTCTCAGAGAGGTGAAGGCGGCGCAGAGCACCAGGCGATGGGCCGGAATCTTGCCCAGGACCGCGACGGCAATGCCGCTGCCGAGAGAGAATCCCAGGATGGATACAGGCAAGGGTGCGGTCAGCTGTTCGAGGCAATGGAAGGCGCAGACTGTGTCTTGTTCGCTTTGATCCGAATCGAATAGCCCCGAACTCTCCCCGTACCCTGAGTAATCAAAGACCAGCGAGGCTATACCGCTGGCTGCGAGCATCTGCTGCACCGGCAGCCAGTGCTGGACGGTCTCTCCGATTCCATGACAGATCAGCAGGCTGGCGCGCGCGGCCTCCGGCTTCAAAAGCACCGCGTCGAGCCGGCTCTTGCCGCTGGGAATAGAGTGGCGGGAGGCGCGAGCGCCGGATCTCTTCTCGCGGCCATTCCAAGAGACTCTGCCCAGAACTCTGTCGCGCAAAAGAAGAAAACGGCCAATTGCAGTGATCGAGATCGAGAAGATGAGCCGGCGAGCCTCAGCGATTTTCATCTAAAGTATTATCCCTCAGCAAGAATACAGAGGATTGATTCGGTCGTGTCTCCTGCTCCCTATCCCCTCGGCAGCCACGAGACTGAGGCTCTGGTAGAGCTCCGACGCCTCTACCGAAGGCCCGGTCAATTTTCTGCTGTTCTCAAGTGTTCCGGATCGGATATATTGATTCCACGTGAATCGGGAGAGACCCGGTTCCGCGTTCGACTTTCCCCGTCTCCGCGCAGCAAGACGCCAATTTGATTTGAACAACGACGCCGTTCCGCACGCATCGAAAGATTGCCTCTGCGCGGCTTTGAAGGCTGAAATGGACACTTGTCGATTGCAGCCAGAAGCAGGTGGTCTCAATGAAGATTCCCGACACAATCGGATTGGTGCTGGAGAACAAACACGTCAACACAGTGCTATCGATCCCGCCCGAGCGGACGGTCTACGAGGCCCTGGAAAAGATGGCCGAGCACGATATCGGCGCACTGCTGGTGGTCTCCGAGGAGCGTGTGGTCGGCATCCTGTCCGAGCGAGATTACGCCCGCAAATGCATCCTGATGGGCCACCCTTCCAAGACAACACAGGTCCACGAGATCATGACCAGCCCTGTGGTCAGTGTGAGCCCCCAGCAGACCGTGGATGAGTGTTTGACCCTCATGACCGAGCACCACTTCCGGCATCTTCCGGTCTTGCAGGATGACGAGGTGGTGGGACTGGTCTCCATCGGAGACCTGGTGAAATGGGTGATCTCGGGCCAGGCGCACCACATTGACGTGCTGGAGGGTTATATTGCGGGTGCGTATCCGGGGTAGGGGAAGCGAGGAGAATTGCGCAAAGTCGACGCGGCCAACTGCGAGCGGCGAACTTTGACAAGGCCCGAAAGGCTACCGTGCCCTGGTTTTGCTCTTAAGCATTATTGGGAATTGTGTAGACCGAAGTTTTGTAGATTTCCCACCCATTCCGCAGGAAAACGCGGAATGGATGGGGCACGGAATTCTACAGTAAGTCCGAAAATGCTCTAATACCGCACGGCCATCAGCCGTCGGAAGATCGGTTCGCACCGTTCCCGTTCACCAGTGGTGATGAACTCCACCGCCCCGCGACGATCTTCTCCAACCTGACGCAGCAGATCGCGCCGCGCCAGTTCTCGCACCAGATTGGCGGCTGTGCCCTGGTTGCCGTCTACGACCAGCGGCCGCGGCGTAAAACAGCATTCGATTGCCTGGCGCACAAAAACATAGTGCGTGCAGCCAAGCACCACCACCTGAACATCCAGTCCCCCGAGCGGCGCAAAGAGTCCTGATAGAAACTCGTTCAGTTCCGGTCCGCTGGTCACTCCCCGCTCGACCAACTCCACCAGTCCCGGACAGGCGAAGGGCACCAGGTAGTCGGGGTTTCCCAGTTGCTCGACCAATGTGTGCAGCTTTTGCTGGCGCAGCGTCGCCGTGGTGGCCAGCACAAGCACCTTACCCCGCGACCGCATGCGCACGGCGGGCTTTACAGCCGGTTCCATGCCAATCACCGGCAGCGAAAACTCTGAGCGGATGATTTCGATAGCCGCACTGGTTGCCGTATTGCAGGCGACCACGAGCGCCTTGATCCCCCGCTCGAGCAACCGTACGACAGCGGCTAGCGTGACTGTCCTGATCCGTTCCTCACTCAGATCGCCATAGGGCGCGTTGGCGTTGTCGCCGTAATACAGCAAATCTTCACACGGCAGCAGCGATGCGATCTCGCGCAGCACGCTCAGCCCTCCGAAGCCGGAGTCGAAGATGCCGATTGGGAGCATACGACTGGCAACGATTCGCGGCTGGCTCACGGGTGGGTTCCTTCGTTGGACACGGCCTCGGCGGCCAGGTAGGTACGAGTCAGGTCGGCGTGGCCGGCGAGGGTGGCGCGGGGCTTGCCGTCCACTAGAAAGCGAACTTGAGTGACGCGGGGCAAGTTGGCGTGCAGCGTGCCGCAGATGGAGAGCACGGTCAGCGTCTCAGTCTCAATGCCGGAGGGGTGGTTGGCCGCAAAGCTGCCGGTCAGATTGACGACTGCCAGCTGCGGGACAGCCACTGTATCTGCTGCCTCGGCGTCCGACTTGCCTGGGTCGGACTTCACTGGCGTGAGACTTCTGCTGCCGAAATACGGCGCGGGCAATAGAAAGACCTGAAGCACCGAGGCGCCGCCTCCGGGGACCGGGTGAGCGGCATCGGGAGCGGCGTAGAGGTCCAGCAGTTTGCCCAGCACGACGCGTGCACGAGCGCCAGGATCGGCGGGCAGCGGCAACGAGCGAAGTTGCGTGAGCAAGGAGTTGTCGTTATCGCTGGCTACCAGCAGGGTCGCCTCGACAGCGGGCGCAACTTCGGGAGCGCTGGTAGGCGCCGAGTCCTGGCCGGCGATCAGCCGCTGATGGGCTCGCTCACGCAAGCGCCACAGCGTCACTCCCATGATGAGCGAGGCCAACAGCAGTATGCCGAAAAGCAGTTTCTGGTGGCGGGGAATCACGGATGAGCCTCCGTGCGCCACTCTACAAGTGCCGCTGCCAGTGCGGTGGCCACGCGAGCCTGATAAGCAGGATCGTCCAGCGCGGAGACCACTTTTTTGTCCGGGCCCAGTTCAGGTGCAATCTCCACGGCTACCGCCGGGCAGGTCATGCTGTCCATGGCGGGTAAGGAGGTTCGGCCCAAGGTTACGCTCATCCCGGCTTCAAGCAGCGCGGAGTTCAGCGTCCCCTCCAGCGCAATGCTGCGCGTCACCCAGGCGGCCTGCGCGATCTTCCAGGCAGGGAAGCGCGTAGGCTGCGTCGGCGCCAGAGATGAAGCATAGAGGTGAATTCCCGAGCCGCTCTCAGTGGCGTGAAGACTGATGCAGGCCTGGGCCTGGACGTGGTTGGCGATCTCCGCTCGCTTGTTTGGATCGATGGCCGCATCGGATTCGCGGGTCGTCACGACCTGGATGCCGCGCGCTCCCAGCAGCGAGCGCAGCCGTTCGCTCAACGCCAGGGTTAACGCCTTTTCGAGCTGCCCGTCGACAAAGTGCCCGCCGGTGTCGTCGCCGCCATGAGCCGCATCGAGCACCACAACAAACCGGGGAAGGGGCGCAGCCGGGGCCGGCGGGGCCTGCTGCGCAGCGGCCAGTGGCGAGGCTACCACGAATGCCGTAAGCGCCCAGACTAGCCTGCGTCCAAGAAGCGTCCGGCTACCGGGGGCGAATATTGGCCTATTCTTGAACCAGACCTTCAAGTTCTTTCCCCGCTTCTAGAGCGACCACTCTCTGTACTCCTGAATCGCGGCGTGCATCGCGTCGGGAGCAATGTCCAGTTCACCGGGCCACGAGACCGCGCCGGTTTCAAGCCTTACCTGCGCGAAAAGAGACGGGTCGGCGAGCGCGGCGAATACCCCGGCCTTTGGCGAATGCACAAGGCCGGACATGTCGACAATCCCTGTAGGCCCGTCGGCGAACTTAGCCAATAGCCGAAATGCTGAAAGAGCCTCGACCTCGGTGACACGCCATGGAGATCGAGGTGCGACCGCCGCGGCTAAGGTAGTGGAAGAATCTTCGCCGGCGTTTGATTCTGTGCGCATAGATCCCAATCCCTTCGGAGTTCCTCGCGGTGCTGCTGTGCCCGTTCCAGCGCGAGCGCCGTTGCACGGCTCAGCAGATCTCCTCGGATGACCTCGAATGTCTGAAAGTCGATCAAGTCCTCGAATTCAGCATACAACGCTTGAAAATGAGGTGGAACGTGATCACCAAAATACATCTGATCGAGCAATCTATTTCTGTTCCACATTGCCGATGCAGGCCTCGACCATTTCCATAAAATCTCGATGGTAAATACCAAGCATTCCAACATCTTGGACATTTGGGCCGCCACTGTGATGAAAACGCCGCCAATGTGCCCGGAGTTGAGGGTTTTGAATCTCATAAGGGACACTGTCGCGCCACACCCGAACTGCTTCTGGGTCAAGAATTTTGTTCGCTGAGAGCAGATGAATGCATTCATAAAAGTCCATGACTGCGTCAGAAAAGTGGCAGCGTCTAGCCTCTTCCAAGGGCAGCTCCCAATAGGGAGAAACTGAATTCATTTGTTCAGCTGCGGAGGTTTCGGCGGTTACGATTGAAAGGTGACAGGTTTGAATGTGACTCATCCACACTTGGAGGTAAGATTGCACGTTGGCAAGCTTTTGCTGCTGCTGGAGCGACTTCCGCGTTAGGATGCTCTGGTATCCGATAAACGCAAGAGTACCTGTCACAAGGATAAGGTAAAGGAATTCATAAAGCGTCATAGATCACCAGTTCTTGACGTCCTTAGGGCTGGCCTGAGGCAAAGTTTGTGATTAGCCTACCACGCGGGTGCACCCAATCTTGTGATGTAGATTGGGATTTGAGCCACCCGCGGTCGAAAACTCACAACGCTCGATTGGCCCTATGGCCTCTTCGATTTGCTCTGGGATCTTCATGACGCATCAAGATTCCGCAGAACCTGCTGATCGCCGGCATTGTTCTCGTCGGCTTCTCGCCCTATGAACTGAAATCGGATCCTTCGCTTCAGTTCTTAGTCGAGAGCATAGATGGTTAGTCCGCTCAGCAGCTTGGGGAAGAAGTCGGTGGATTTCTGCGGCATCACGTCGCCGGCAAAGGCCACCTCCTTCAGTTGCTCCATTGAAACCGGGTTGGTGAGGAATGCGACATCGGCCTCGCCGCGGCGAACCAGTTCGACTGCTTCGGAAGCGTCACGCAGGTAACGGAGATTGGTCTGTTCGCGGACTTTTTCTGCGTTCAAACCGAGAAGGCGGTCAAGGACGATCGAGTGCAGGCAGCTCAGGTCGAGCTGGCGCTGGCGTTCGGGCAGAGCTGCCAGAGCTGCGGCCACCGGCTCCGCCTTCGCACGGAGCAGAAAGGCTCCGGTACGCGTCACAGCGACAAACGCCGTGCCCTGTTGAGCGGACAGTGTGTCAATGTAGTTCGAGGCTTCAGCGGCAGGCAATGCCTCAACCGTGAAAAACTCCTCGGCGGCGCGTTTGAACGCGGTGGGATCGAAGCTGGCGAGGCTATGGACGACGCGATGCGTCGGCAAAATCACCAGCCCGTCGGAGTCCATGTTGACGAAGGTCATCATCACCGCGGCCTCGGGATAAGCCGGCTGGGGCAACTGGCTGGTGCTGAATTCGGTCTTGGCCGACGCGGCTGGCGCGTGTTCCCTGGAATAGTTCAGAGCCGTCTCGTAGCGATGGTGGCCATCGGCGATGATCAGCTTCTTGTCGGCCATCGCGGTGGTGAGCAGGTTGATCACCGCCGGGTCGCTGACCTTCCATACGCGGTGCAGCACGCCGTACTCGTCGGTGACCTCGGCCTCGGCCGGCCCGGCGCCGTCGTAGAGAATCTTCTCAACGCTGCCGGCGGCATCGGAGTAGAGCATGAAGATCTGCCCGAAGTGAGCGTGAGTGGCTCTCAACAGGTTGAGCCGGTCTCCTTTGGGCTTGCTGAGCGTTTGCTCGTGGCGAAAGACCACCCGGTCGGCGTAGTCGTGCACCTTGCCCAGAGCGATAAAGCCGCGCCTCTCTTTGACGATCTCGGTACCCGGCACTTTGAACCTCTGCGAATAGGCGAAGATCGCCGGCGACTTCTCCTGCGCCAGCACGCCCTGCTGCTGCCAGGCCTTGAAGTCGCGCGCAGCGCGAGTATAGACGCTCTCGCCGCCTTCGCCGTCGAAGAGCTCCGGCTTGCCCAGGATGATGCGCACCAGATTGTAAGGGCTGCGATCGTAGTAGGCCTGCTGCATCGCCGGAGTGATCTTGTCATAGGGCTGAGTAACTACGTCCTCCAGCCGGACGGCGGACGGGTTGTAGCGCCAGGCGCGAAAAGGATAAATGTGGGCCATGCTGAGGGTCTTTCTCCCGATCGAAGGGTGCGATCTGCGTGCGGAGGTCCCATGACGCTCAATCCGGGACGGTTGCTCGCTCAGGCTCGATTGTATCCCAATGGCGATAGCGGGCCGGCTTTTCCACCGATCGCCGGGGTGAATCCTTGCAACAATACAATGACATAAAGGCAATGTCAGCAGTCTAATAATCGTGCTACTATCGCCTTCTATTGTTGGTGTCGCGGCATGAAGATGCTTTGTTTTGAGCGAAAGCCCCTCAGTGGGCGCGGCAGTTGGAAACGGCCCGGCCACCGGCTGTGGATCTGCGGATGTGCGGCCGCGCTTTTGGTCTTCCGCGCTCAGGCGCAGGACAATCCGCTCGACAAGCCGCATGTGACTCCGCCGTCCACCTCCGCGCCGGCCGCAGGGGCGCCAACGGGGGCCGAGGCCCCTGCGGCCACTGGCGCAGATGCCATGAAGATCCGGCCCGGTGCGCGGATCCGCATCAATGTGGACATGGTGCTGGTTCCCGTCACCATCACCGATCCCATGAACCGCCTGGTCACCGGCCTCGAACAGGACGACTTCCAGCTCTACGAAGGCAGCAGCCAGCAGAAGATCAGCTCCTTTGCCGCTGAAGACGCGCCGGTCTCGATCGGCATCATCTTCGACCTCTCCGGCTCGATGAGTTCCAAGCTGGTCCGCGCCCGGGAGTCGATCCTGCAATTCATCAAGACCGCCAACCCCCAGGACGAGTTCTTCGTCATCGGCTTCAACGACCGGCCGGAGCTGATCGAGGACTTCACCAGCTCGGTCGAGGATATCCAGGCCCGCCTGGCGACGGTGCAGAGCGGCCACCGCACGGCTCTGCTCGATGCGATCTACTATGGCCTGGTGAAGATGCGGGACGCGAAGCATGAACGCCGGGCGCTGCTGGTGGTCTCCGATGGAGGCGACAACCGCTCCCGCTACACCGAGGGCGAGGTGCGCTCCCAGGTCCGCGAGGCCGACGTCGAGATCTATTCGATCGGCATCTTCGACCCCTATGCGGCCACCCCCGAGGAGCGCACCGGACCGATCCTGCTCAACGAAGTGAGCGAAGAGACCGGCGGACGCCTTTTCCGCGTCGACGATATCGCCGAGATGGGCGACATTGCCGAGAAGATCTCCACCGAGCTGCGCAACCAATACGTCATCGGCTACCGGCCCAAGAATCTGGTCCGCGACGGCAAATGGCGTAAAGTGAAGGTGAAGGTCAATCCTCCACCGGGTTTGCCTCCGCTGACCGTTCATGCACGTACCGGCTACTATGCGCCTATGCAATAACGCGGCTGTTGCGCTCATTCTTGCCGGAGCGGCGATCGCGCTGTCCGCGCAACAAGCGCCCGCTCCCGCCCCGGCACCGCCCCTCACCGTGGATCGCGACCCGGTGCGCTCGCCGGACGGGGAGACGCCTTCGCCGACACCGATCCATAAAGAAACCGGCGGCTACGTTCTGCATGAGGACGTCGAAGAGGTGGTGCTGAACTGCACGGTGCTGGAAGGCAGCCGGCTGGTCCCGGATCTGAAGAAGGAAGACTTTCGCATCATCGAGGATGGCGTTCCGCAAACGCTCATCAGCTTCCAGCACACCGACCTTCCCGTTTCCATTGCGCTGGTGGTCGACAACTCCGGCTCGATGAGCCGCAAGCGGCCCTCGGTGAACAAGAGCGCCCTGGATCTGATCCAGGCCTCCAACCCGCAAGACGAGGCCTTCGTGGTCAACTTCTCCGACGAGGCCTTCATCGACCAGGAGTTCACCTCGGACGTCAACAAGCTGCGCGATGGTCTCTCGCACATCGAGGCGCGCGGCGGGACGGCGCTTTATGACGCCGTCGTCTCCTCGGCCGATGAGCTGGTTGCCAACGCGAAGCGCCCCAAGCAGGTTCTGATCCTCATCACCGATGGCGAGGACAATGCCTCAACAGAGGACTTGGAGCCGACCATCCGCCGCGTGCAGCAGCTCTCCGGGCCGGTCATCTACTCGATCGGATTGTTGTTTGGCGACGAAATGAGCCGCGCCGAAGTGCGCCACGCCCGCCGTGCTCTGGAATTGCTCTCCACCGAGACCGGAGGCATGGCCTTCTTCCCCAAAAGCATCGAGCAGATCGATCAGATCGCCGCCGAAGTGGCTCGCGACATCCGCAATCAGTACACGCTCGGCTACCACTCGACCAAGCCCACCACCGAGCCGGGCTTCCGCCACGTCGAGGTAACGGCTGAGAGCAAGGGCCACGGCAAGCTTACTGTCCGCACCCGCACCGGCTACTACCCGGTGGTGCGCGCGGGGAAGAGGCGCGCCGCACAGCCGCAACAGTAGCATCGTCCTGCGTATCTTTTCCCGTCCGCTCTTTGAGCAATCCTGTTGACCAAGCGAGATTAAGACGTTATCTTGATAGCCTCTGCACGGCCTCTGCGACATTTTCCCCGAATGCAACTGTTGGAGGAAGCGATGCAATTGATGCGGACGATTCGGTGGGCGCCTCTGTGTCTGGCGTCTCTCGCGATTACAGCCCAGGCGCAGCTCAAGATCCTCTCGCATGAGCCGGTGATCCTGCGCAACGGCGCGGGTGCGGCACGGTTTGTCCTGGCCAACTCCGGAAAGGCCGCTCTTCCTCTCGACCTCAGTGCTGGAACCTTTCTCGACGTGACCTCTCACGCCCGGCTGCCGATGCCCAAGGTCACCTTCGCTCTTGAGGCGGGAGGCGCGAACCTGCCGGCGCAGATCGGCTCCGGGGAGACGCTGCAGATTGTGGCCAGCGTCAGCAACATGGCCAGCTCCACCGCCGCCGATGCCAAGCTCTTCAACCAGAATGACGAGATTGGCGAGTTGAACGCGGTGGCGGTCGATGTGCCGCTCAACGTGACACTCGATGGCAATGGAACTCCGGAGAAGCCGCTCAAGTTCGCTTACGGGAGAACCGATACCCTCACGCTGAAAAACGGCGGCACCGAGTTTTTCAGCGTCGATTGGCGATTTCAGCTCGGCGGCACTGTCGTCAAGACAGGAACAGTGATCCTGATTCCAAACGGCCGCACGCGCATCGAAGTCAGCCCTCCCAAAGAGGTCTATTCCTGGAAGGACTTCGTTCGCCCCACCGAGCGCAACGGACTTTTGATCGTCAGCCAGCACGGCCCTCATGGCGTCGCAGGCGATTTGCTCCCCGTTGAGGCGATTCCGGTGCGTCTGGCCATGATGCGTCTCGGTCCGGATCAGACCGAGGTACTCTTTGCTATCTACGTAATGGTCTTCCTGCTCATCGGGGGACTGCTCTCGCTGCTCGGCAGCTCGGTCTTGCCGAGCATTCTGAAAAAGATTGCCCTGCACCGGCAGATCGGCGATCTGGCAGACCGCACCAGCAGCGTCAGTGCGCGCGTGGACTCCTATCTGCGCGTCTTGCTGCGCCTGGAGCGAGCCAAGATTGGAATGGCGCTCAGCGAGGTGGGTCCGCTTTCGCTCTCATCCGCGGAGAGGTTTGAAGATGTAACGATCGCGATCGACCGGCTGGCCAAGCGGCTGGCCGTCGCAGAGCGGCTCGACGAGTTGCGGCGCTGCTTTGAGGATGCTTCGGCAACGGCGCCGCCCTCCATCACCGACGAGATCGACAGGACATTGCAGTTGGCTTCCAATCAGCTGCATTCCTTTTCACTGCCCGACGAGGACGTGAATTCCGCCAAGGCTCTGCTTGGCAAGGCCGATGCCTCGCTTGCACTACTGAATGATAGCGATGCCCAAGCCAAGCTGATCGCGGCTAATTTCAAGCAACTGAAGGACCGCCTCAAGTCATTTCCCGAGAGCCTTTACGGCGATCTCAAACTGGCGCTGCCCGGTATCTTTGCTTTTCTCGATTTTCCGTTTGACGATCCGGCCACCATCGTTCGTCCCATGTTCTTTGCCATCGATCACGCCATCGCCGCGATCCATGTGGCCCTGGATTATGCCATGGTCAGGGTTGCCATCCCTGTGGCAACTCCAACAATCGACGGAGACCCCGGAAAAGCCTCACGAGATCGCTTGCTGGCGCATGAAGGTGAACTGATCAGATTGCTAGGTACTCTCTCGTGGAAATCGCTGCGCGCCGCCACCACGCTGGTGCAGGAGATGCGCGAGGACATCTACGAAAACGACGTCATCGAAGAGATCGAGAAGATGCGAGAGGACGGCGCAAAGCGGGTCAGGGTGGTCTTCGATACTCAGAAGGCGCGCCCCTACCTGCCGGTCTACTTTTCGCTGTCCTTCGACGATCCCCGCTTCTGCGGAGCCGCGGCGCTGAGCAGGCTGGCCTTCAAGTGGAGCTTTCCCGGAGGTCTGTTTGAAGAAGGTTCAAGAGTCTGTCACTACTTTCTGGGAGATGAGCCTCTAAATGGCGATCCTCCCGAGTCAGCGCACCAAGCCAGGAAGCCTGGAACGAGACGCTTCAGACTGAAGAATGAGCGGACGATCAAGATTGCCGTCGCCGTACAGAGCCACAAGAATCTCGATGCCGCGAATACCATCGAAGGCGTCCTGGAGATCCAGCCGCCCAAGCCGCATGAGAAATCCCGCGCAGTTGCCGAAGGGGTGCGCTTTCTGATTGCATTCGGCGTGGCGCTGGCAGGGTTGGAGGCCGGTGCGCTCGATCAGCTTGGCAAACTTGACTTCTTCCCCGCGACGCTTGCGGTCGTGGCGCTAGGCTTCGGCGCCGACTCAGTAAAGAATCTGTTGACTCAGACGCCGAAAAAGAATGGATGAAGCAGGTGCCAGTACCGTGACCGCATGAGTATGTAATGACAGAACTGTAGCGCCGTGTCTCCTACAACAGATGCGGAGCAGCGCGGGCTTCTGCTGGATGTGCCGAGGATGCCGAAGACCCGCTCACAGCGAGACACCGCGATGAACGGGCTACAGCTTCTCATAGCTCAGGGCTGTTCTTTGCGGCTGATGACCGGGCCACCTGCCTGTCGCCGGGAACCCCGGTCGTACTTCATCGTGACCGCCGTGGCGCCGCTGGTCATCGAGGTCGTGTGATTCTTGGAGTTGTAGGTGAGTATGTTGTTGCCGACCATCGTGCATCCGATCCCAGGTCCCCAAAAGCGAGGGACCTGGGCCACCCAGGTTTAGGGTTGGGCACCTGGGCCACCGCCGCCAAAGCAGTCCTCTTCCGTAACCTGTATTCTGATTGCGCTTCGTTCTTGAGCCGGAAAGGGGTGCGACGTGGCGCGGGCAATGGGTTTGGCAATCGTCGGCGGGCCGTTCTGGACGGGCCTTGCGGTCCATGCGGCTTCGAAGCTCGGCCCTTGGCTGCGCAGGCACTGGCGGCTGGCTGGCCTCGTCGCACTATTCTTTTTCCTGGCTCCCATCTTCTTCGTCGAACTCTATCCGAGCCGCCTCGCAGCCGTCGCCGCGCCTAATCCGCACGAGCTGGCCCAGGTGAGCTTTGCCGTGGCCGGCGATGTGATTCCGCATGAGCCGGTACGCGCCGCGGCGGCCGCCGCCGGAGATGGCGCGCAGGGCTGGGGCGCGCTCTTCTCCGATGTCGCCGACGTCTTCAAAGGGGCGGATTTCGGCTTCGTCAATCTTGAAACACCGGTCGCTCCGACGCATTCGCGCGGGTCAAAGCCGTTCATGTTCGACGCGCCCGTCGCCTTGATCGACGCCCTCAAGACGAACGGCATCAAGATCGTCTCATCGGCCAATAACCACATGATGGACCAGGGCTGGGCAGGCTTCGCCGAGACTCGCGAGCACCTGAAAGCCGAAGGACTGCTCTTCGTCGGTACGGGCGATTCAAAGGACGATAGCTGGCAGCCGGTCGTCGTCGAGGCCAACGGCATCAAAGTCGGGTGGCTCGGCATGACGCGCTGGCTCAACGGCAATCGCAACCCCGACAAAGACGACCAGCCGCACGTGAACTTTTTCCCTTATCCAAACGAGTCAGGCGGCGCTCCGGGAGCCGACGAGGCCGCAGTGCTGGAGGCCATCAAGCAGGCCCGGCTGAAGTGCGACCTGCTGGTAGTTTCGATTCATTGGGGCATCGAGTACGCGCCCGCCCCGCGCCTCGAGGATGTGGAGACCGCGCACAAGATGCTGGAGGCCGGAGCATCGGTGATCGTCGGCCATCATCCGCATGTTCTTGAGCCTGTGGAGACCTACCGCACGCAGGACGGGCGCGACACAGTGATCTTTTATTCGCTGGGCAACTTTCTCTCGAACCAATCGCGCACCTACGTCGACGGCCTGATGCCCGACAAGGAGGGCGACCCGCGCGATGAGATGATCGGCCTCTTCTCAGCCGTTCGCGAGGACTACGGCCCGGCCGGCGTTCGCGTCGAGCTGGGCCACGTAGGCGTCTTGCCCGTTTGGGGCGAGAACAACCGCAACGAACTGGCCAGAGGGAAGGCAAAGACGGCTGTAATTCGTCCCGTACTGATCGACCGCGAGATGCCTCCGCTGCAAGCGAAGCTCGATGAGCTGACCAAGGCAAGTGCCTCCACGACACCACTAACCGAAGCGCAAAAGCAGGAGTTCATCGATCTGACAAAGCAACTGAAGCTACTCGACGACCGCCGCAAGCAGATCCTGGCGAGGGTTGGCGACGAGTACATCGTCGATCCGCCAAAGATGCCGGCGAAGCAATAGGAATTTATCCGTAAATTGGGAGCGGAATGTAGCGCCGTGTCTCCAGACCGGTTGTACTGGCGGCGTCCAGGCCGCCAGACGTCGCCTGTGGGTCTGGAGGCCCTCAGAACAGCCGACCTGGAGGTCGGCGCCACCACGCTCTACTGCACCGTTCCCTGCGGCCTGAGGCGGCGCAGATCCAGGGCGCACTCGACGGCATTCTGCGCCTGGAGCCGCAAATTATCCGAAGCGGCCCACAGCCAGAGGCGCGAGACCAGGCTTGGATTGCGGGGTCCCGTCTCGGAATGCACCTCGGGGCGCATCCGAACCAGCACATCGTTCTGGCCGGTTGCGGCGAGGTTCGAGGGCGAGTCGGTGTCTTCGAGGACCAGGTCCACATGGCCTCCGCTCAACGCTTCCTCAATCGCGACAATCTCGACAGGCCGTTCCAGCTCGACGGCGATCGAGAAGGTGTGGCCGTGAAAGACTGGCGCATGAATCACCTGCAACGCCAGCGAGGGCCAGCGGCCGGCTGAGAGCGCGTCATAATGGCGGCGAATCCTCGCCTCGGTCGAACTCAGACTGACCTTGGCGCCTTCGCCGAGACCAGCCAGCAGGTTGTAGGCCGCCTGCGCATCGTAAAGCGCGCGCGGCAGTCCCTGGAAGCTGAGCAGGCTCACGGTCTGCTGGTGGAGTTCGTCGAGTGCGGCGCGGCCAAATTCACTGGCAGGTTCGAGCAGCGTTGCGGCGACGAAGCGAACCGGAGCCGCCTGCTGGAGCCGTTCGAGCAGCAGAGCCAGAGCCAGGGCGGCAGGGTGCGCCGGGACCACGGCAGGGGTGAACAGATCGACCGCCGCGGCCTCAAAACCGAGCCACGGCGCGCGAACCACCACGCCAGTCTCTTGATCGAGGGCGCCGGAGAGATCGAGCACGGTCGAGCCGGCTCGCAGCGCCTCGCGCCAGTGCTTGCGGGTCAGGTCTTGAGAGCCGCAAAAAAATGAAAAATCGATCCGCTCAAAGGCGTCGGGGGCAATGGCCTGAACGAAGTTGATCTCGTCGCCCACCTGGTCCAACTGGCCTTGTACTTCATCTTCGTCCAGCAGGACGATGTTGGCCGCCGCCATCGGCGACTCCGACAGTGCTTCCTTCAGTTCCCGGCCCACCAGGGTTGAGGCTCCGACAATGGCGATCTTGTGCACAGGCGTCCTTTGTTTCTGTTTGTTTCGATGGCGAAGGTTATAAGGGTCTCAGCGGGTCCGGTTCGGATGATTCAGGAAGAGGAGCGTTCGCTCCGCTCAACCGCCAGCGCCGCCGTCTCTGCCACGAGTAGGCGGCACGCGCCCAGATTCCCGAGAACATATAAGTCAGGGCCCATGCAAAAAGCACCACCTGGGAGTATTTGAAGATGATGAACAGCACAAACGCAATGAGAATCAGCACCTGACGGGGATGGCGGCGGGAGAGGCTGAGTTCCTTTCCGGACCAGAATCGCCATGTGCTGACCATGAGAAAGCCGCTGACGCCCACGATCGCCAGCCAGATCATCGCGACCCACCAAGCCTCGACCGGATAACCGTAGCAAAGATGAACGGTGGTGGCCAGCATCCCCGCCGCGGCTGGAATCGGCATGCCAACGAAATACTTGCGACCCGGCCTCCCCGGATTGCGCGGCTGGGCATCGTGGCTGATGTTGAAGCGGGCCAGCCGGGAGACCCCGCCGATGAGATACAGAAAACAGATAAAGGCCCCGGCGTGAATCAGGTTCAGGTGCAACTCCGGATTCATCGTTTCGGAGAGAAAATGGAATCCCCAGACGAGCGCCAGCAGGCTCGGCGCCACTCCGAAGGTGATCGCGTCGGCCAGCGAATCCAACTCCTTGCCAAAATCGCTGCAGGTGTTGGTCATGCGCGCAATGCGGCCGTCGAGCGCGTCGAAGGGAATCGCAAAGATGATGGCGATGGCCGCCCAGTCCAGGCGCGTGTGCGCGTCACCCGTACCGCTCATTGCCGCCAGGGTCTGGGTAATTGAAAAGAATCCGGCGGCGATGTTGCCCACAGTGAACAGAGACGGCAGCAGGAACATGCCGCGGCGCAATTGCGCTCGCGCCCTGGCCTTTGCGAGTGCGGGGTCGAGGTGATTCATGGGCGCTCCCCCTCTCGCCCATCCGGCACCGCGCGAGCGCTCCTTGATCGGATCACGGCTCGCACGGCCGAAGACATCTCGGACTCATTCATCGCCGCCAGCACACTCGAGCCGCCCTTGACGCGGTCGCCCACCTTGACTCGCAATTCAGCCTCGGCGGGAAGCAGTACGTTCACGCGCGAACCGAACTTGATCAACCCCACGCGCTGGCCCCGCTCGACCGCGTCGCCCTCGCGCAGGTTGAAGACGATGCGGCGGGCCAGCAGGCCGGCGATCTGATGGAATGTGACTTCGATACCCTGGCCGCGCACGGTGGCGATGTTCTGCTCATTCCGGTCCGCCGAGGCGGGGTTCATGGCGTTCAAGTACTGGCCCTTCCGATAGCAAACACTGGTGAGGATTCCGGCGATGGGCGAGCGGTTGACATGCACATCGAAGACGCTCAGAAAGATGCTGATCCGCTGCCGTGGCCCCTCAGGTGTGGAGACCGTAGCCGTCTCGGTCACCAAGCCGTCTCCAGGGGAGACAATCAGGCCGGACCCGGAGGGAATCACCCGTTTGGGATCACGGAAGAACCAGAGAAAAAAGACTGCCAAAAGCACAGGCGGGATGCCCCAAGCCCAATCGCCAGTGGCCCACGCCAGCAGCGCCGCCACTGCCAACAGGCTCAAACCGTAGATGTAGCCGTCACGAACCATAGTCCCAAACGATTATACGGTGACTGCACTGAGATGGATAAAACTCGTGCCCGATCCCTAGGCGAATGCCTGCTGAGGTGCAGGAGCGCCGATCATTGGCGGCTGCATTTGCGGGCACAGCTCTCAGCGGCATTCGCTTTGATTACCACGGTTTTGCCGCCGCCGAGCGCTGGAGGTGCCGGCGATCTGCCGGTTGGATGTACAATTCACGATAGTTGCACTTATTTGCGCGGCGCAGCACTCGCCCGACGCATTTTCGCTTCATCTCTTGCCTTGCGGGCAGCATACAAGTCGGCTCATAATTCCATCCCGGCCACTCGTCCCGTGCAGGGAACCTCATTGAGAGGCGAGCCTCTTCGCTGCAACTTTTTCTAGGGCCCTGTACAAGCAAAAGGAGCGGCCATGGAAGGACTCGCTGAAGCTCTGGCAAAGCAAAAATTCTGTGAGGCGATTGAATCCGTCAGAAGGACCGATGGCCGAGCCGCATGGACCGGAATGAGCGGAGCACTCTCTGGCGGCCTCGCCGATGCCGCTTGCGGCTTGATGTTGCTGAGGGCCCTTGCCGCACAGAAGAATCAGTACGACGAGATCATTCGCGACCTCGAGGCTACCGTTACTCGCCTGGCAGAGATGCCAACTACGCTTGAAGTCAGCGCATACGGCTACTACGCGTTGGCGAGAAGCTATGCCATTCTGGGAGTCAAGCGAGAGAGATTCCTATCGAATTTTCTCAGGGCGGCCTTCAGGATGAGCTTCAAGAATGAACTGATGGATAGGGCCTCGACTCTCTACCTGCACAGCATTGCCAGGGACACGGCCTTCGCCGAGGCCGTCTTTGAACTGGGATTGGTCTATGACATCGGATTGAACTTGAGAGACAATGCCATCGAAGCATATGAGATCGTTACCCGGTTGAACCCGGACCATACGCTCGCGCGGGGAAATCTAGCCCGCCTGTACAACGAGACAAGGCAACTTGAAGAGGCGCAGGAAGAGGCCGAGCATCTTGTCCGTTTGAGCCCAAATGCCGTCTCGTATAGCACGCTTTCCAGCATCTACGCCCGCCAGAAAATGTCTCGGGAAGCTTGGCTGGCCGCCAAAGCAGCAATGCAACTCCCGGAGCAGCGCGGCATCATGGAGAAGTTCTCAAGCCATAATTACCTTGTCTCGCCTGAAACACTGGCCCCGGTTCCAGTACACCGAGAACCCCAGCCGATGTTTCAGCCGCGCCCTGCCCCGGAGGCACACCTCACTCGCTGAGGCCGCGCACTCCGGCGCTCGGATAATACGCCTGCTTGCTGCGCAACTTGAAGACTTTAAGCGGGGACCGCCAACCTGCGCTCCAGGCTGAAGATAAGGTCCTTGGCATGCAGTTTGAGCTTCTTGAGGCGCACTTCTTCAATCTGCTCCTCTGTGGAGAGATAAGGCTTTTCGAGCAGCTCTTCCAACCGCTGAGCGTAGTGGCGATGTTCGGCTTGCAGGCGATTAATCTCTGCGCTCAGCGTGGAGTCCTGTATTTCGTCCATCCAGCACCTCCGAATATTAACGATCATTTACATATATCGCCGCAATGGCGCAACCCGCAAGCCCAAAATGAATCGTTAGTACCCAAGGATGTGGAATTTTGCGGCGAAACCAGGTTCGGACTCTCAAAGCTGAGCCCGCATCAGAACCGCATCTTCAACCGGGTCAATGTAGTAGCGCGGCCGACGGCCGGACTCGGCAAATCCGAGCCTGCGGTAGAGGCCAATCGCCGGATGGTTGGAGGCGCGAACCTCGAGAATCATTTCAGTGACGCCAGTTGAACGAAGATGCCTGGTCAGCGAAGAAAAAAGCTGTCTCGCGCAGCCTCGACCCTGGAACTCGGGCGCAATCGCGATCGTCTCCAGTTCCGCCTGAGGCGGAAAGAAGCTGGCTATTGCGAAGCCTGCCGGGACACCAACAAAGGTGTTCTCGGCCACCAAAGCAATGCGTGGCGGAGGGGTCAAGATGTCGAGCGCAGTCAAGTAAGCCGAGCGGGGCCAGTGAGGGGCGTCCGGCAGGCTGCGCTCGATCTCGATGACTTGATCAAGATCTGCCTCGGTCATGTGGCGCACTTGCAGACCGGTGAATGGGTTCGTCATGGATGTGCTACCGCGGGCGCAATCGGTTCGCCAAAGATCTCCGCATCGCTCCGGCGCAGATAGTGTCCGTCGAGCAGCGCGAGATCGACAAACTCGCCCGCTGCCGCGCGGGGTGCGCAAAGCAGGAGCGCGTCGGCGCCCGTGGGTGGCTCGACACGGACCAGCTTTGTCTCCGGCCAGGCCGAACACAGCAGCTGGGCAGCAGCCTCGTCGCAAACGGCCACGCGAAACGGCGCTGGCAAGATGGCTGTAAGCTCATCAGCTCCGGCGAGCAGTTCCCTTCCCTGCTCACCGGACTGGCCAAGTCGCAGGAAGATCTCGCGGCGATGCGCATCCAAAGCCGCCGACGCCACATCGGACTTCGCGGCCAAAACCTCCAGACGCGAAACAGCGACGACGGAAATCCGCGCGGCCTCGGCCAAGCCCTTCACGGCGGCCAGACCCACGCGCACGCCGGTAAAACCGCCAGGCCCGTTGACGGCGACCATCGTATGGATTTGACCCAGATTGATTCTTGCCGAAGCCAGCAATTCGCCGACAGCCGCAACCAGCGTCGCGGAGTAGCTGCGCCCTTCAAGCTCGATCTGACCGAGAATCTCGACGGCCCGACCGGAGAGACGTCCCAGCGCCACCGTGCCGGTAGGGCCGCAGGTGTCGATTGCCAACAGGTACGCCGGTTCAGACATGGGTCCTCTTACACCGCCGCCAAGGCCTGCTCCAGATCAGCGATCAGGTCTTCCTTGTCCTCGATGCCGACCGAGAGGCGGACTCGTCCCTGAGTAATGCCCATCGCGGCGCGGACCTCTTCGCTGACCGAGCCGTGCGTCGTGGTGGCCGAGTGCGAGGCCAGCGACTCAACCCCGCCTAGCGACTCCGCGCTGAGAAAGATTTTGATTGCCGCCAAGAACCTTCCCGCTGCCTCGCGCGACTCGACCTCGAAGCTCATCATGGAGCCGAAGCCCCTCTGCTGCTTGACCGCGAGATCGTACTGCGGATGGCTCTTCAGGCCGGGATAGGCGAGCTTGCTGACCTTGGGATGCTTGGAGAGATACTCCGCTATGGCGCGGCCGTTTTCTTCGTGCTGCTGGATGCGCAGAGGCAGAGTCTTGATGCCGCGCAGCACCAGGAAACACTCAAAGGGCGACATAACCCCTCCGGCAGCTTTTTGCACGAAGAGAAACCGCTCCTTGTGTTCAGGCTTGGAGCCGATCAGAGCGCCGCCCAGACCATCCGAATGGCCGTTGAGATACTTGGTCGTCGAATGCATCACGATGTCCGCGCCTAGCGCCAGCGGGCTTTGCAGTACCGGCGAGAGGAAGGTGTTGTCCACGCTGACCTCAACACCCTTTGCGTGAGCGATCTGGGCGACCGCCGCAATATCGGTGAGAACCATCAACGGATTACTCGGCGTCTCGATGTGGACCAGCTTGGTGTGGGGCCGAAGCGCGGCCTCGACCGCCACGAGGTTGCTCGTGTCCACGTACTCGATCTCGATACCGTAGCCGGAGACAATTTTGTCGAAGAGCCGGAAGGTGCCGGCATAGACATCCTTGGAACAGACGACGTGGTCGCCGGCCTTCAGCATGGCTACAAGAGCCGAGATCGCTGCCATGCCGGTCGTGAAGGCATGGGCGCTGTGGCCGCCTTCGAGTGCAGCAAGAGCCTCTTCCAAGCGGTCGCGTGTCGGGTTGCCCGCGCGCGAGTAGTCCCAGCCGCGGTCGGTCTCGATGCCGGTGAGCTCAAAGGTCGAGGAAAGGTAAACGGGCACATTCACAGCTCCGGTCTGCGGGTCGGGGTATTGTCCGGCGTGAACGGCAAGAGTTGAGTATTTGCATGGGGAAGCAGTCATAATTCGAGCACGATCTCCTGCTTTCCAGCTTATCGCAAAGGGCGTTGGTGGCCGTTGGCCTGTCGCATTAACCCAAGAGCGCAATTTGAAGGGAAAAAGCCCGAAAAGGCACTCAGGGCACGAAAAGGGATGGACACGACTCTGTTATTTTGGTACATTGGTATTACGGTACCAAGGAGGAAACGATGCTGCAAGAACAGCAAAATCGTGAACCCGTCGTCGTCGAGCGCGTCCAGACGGGCGTGCGGATGGAAAAGCGCCTGTTGAAGGTGCTCAAAGCCGTCGCGGAACTGAAAGAAATGACCCTCGGCGATCTGCTGGAGGGAATTGTCTTGCACGCCTTTGAGGGCAAGCAGGTTCCCTTCTCCGCTCAGACGCTGAAGGAGATCGAGCAGTTCAAGGCGATCTACGGAATGACCCTGAAGGCCTCGGACAGCCACAACCTGAAGGAGCGAAGACAGTCCTGAACCGAACGGGCCCCTTCGGCCAAGAGACAGGCAGCGAATGGCTGAGCTGACCGTTGGGGCGGGCCGTATTCTCGCAGCGGTTAAGCAGGCTGAGGAATAGCGCTGGGTTCACTCAACTCTAATGAAAAGCGCGCCTCAGGGGCTAAAGCCCACGTAGATTCTGCGGCAACCACGGCACGACTGAAGTCGTGCCCCGATAAGAAACTGTCTTCCGCGGAGTTGCAAGTTGTTGGTTGTGTCGAACCGCGCTCCGGGTAGCGATTTCGCGCCGTCCCTACGGGACTATGATTCTTTTATTGACGCTTACCCAGGACTGCGCTGCGCTTGTCCTGGGCTATTATCGATTCTCCCTCCGGGAGAAGAACGTGGGCGGATTCAGGCTGCATAGGTCTGCGAAGACGGTGGACGACTGACACTCCTGGTCGCTCCGAATGAGTTTTCTGCGCAGTCTACACCCGCGGCCGTGCGTCAGGCGGTGGCCAGAACCCGCTCGGAGTGCTCGGCGGTAGCAAGATCCGCAGTCAGGCTGAGCAGCGACTCGACCACATCGGCGGCGCGATAGGAAGTTCGTCCAGGAGCAAGGAACTGCGCGACGGTATTCAGATCGTCGCCCACGGTGACCAGAGGCGGCTCGACGGAGCCATCCTTGCGCACTTGCTGGTGGCCGATGTTGGCAAACAAGGCATTGCAGAGGCACTTGCGACCGACCGTCTCCTCGACCTTGCCGCCCTTGGCGACGTAGTTGGCTACTGGTTCGGCAGAGCAGCGGTAGCCGATCTTGCCGTCGGGCGTGACATAGGACTCACGCAGCAAGCCGATGTCGCAGACCCTGGTGCGCGCCTCGGCGACCTTGGCATCCGAATACGAGCCTTGCAACTGCGCCACTTTGAAAGGGAAGCCTGTCGGCGAGGCGAGCGGATCGGTAAAGACATCTCCTGTGCCAGTGACCGCCTGAGCCAAAAGCGCACTCTTCAAGTCGGGCCGCATGCCGGATTCTTCGCTGAATGCAAAGGCCGTGCCGACCTGCACGCCGGCAGCGCCCTGCTCGATCGCATCGCGCACGCTCTCCGCGTTGCCGTATCCGCCCGCCAGCCAGAAGGGAACACCCAGCGAGCGCAAATCCGCGATATTGACCTGGTCGCGCTCACCATAGACCGGCTCGCCGGAGGCGTTGAGTAGAAGCTTGCCGCGCGGCGGTGCGTTATGTCCGCCTGCCGTGGGCGATTCGATGACCAGCCCGTCGACGCGGCCGCTGGCCCTACGCAGCATGGTGGTTGCCAGAGTATTCGAGGAAACGATAGCCAGGAAACGCGGCCGGTGAAGCAAGGGCAGCGGACCCTCCACGTATTCAGCTGGGTCGAAGAGCATCGCCGTGTCCTGGCCCTGCGTCGCTCCCGTCACGCTCAGCTTGTATTCGGAGGGATGGTGGGCCGCAAAGGCATCGAGGACGCCGGGGATGTGCAGCGGTATGCCCGCGCCCATCAACACATAGCCCACGCCGGCCAGCATCGCGCCATAGATCGAGGAGAGGTGGGGCATCTGAACCTTCTCAAGAAAATTGATGCCCACGGGATTCTTATGGCCTTCCCTAGCCAGAAAGACCTCGACGAAGTTGCTCACAATGCAGAGCTCGACCACTTTTCGCACGTCGCGGCGTTGATGCATGGGAGGCAACGGATAGGGCGTTCCGGCTGCTTTGCCGCCGGGCACGAAGTACTCTTCCCAGATGCGTTTTGCCATCTCTGGAAAAGGGAAGGCATCCAGGCCGCGGCGCATGTGACCGCCTGGGTCACCATCGGCGATGCGGCGTACAAAGAGTGAATCGAGCGCCGTACCTGAAACCACGCCGAGTTGACCGAGTTTGGAGACGGCATTGGCCAGACGCCAGTTTGAAACGCCGACCCCCATCCCCCCCTGAATGATCTTTGGAAACTGCAGCATCTATGAATTGTTTCACAGATCTTTATAATTCACTATATTTTCTTGCACTCAGGTAACGCGAAAAGGGACATAAGCGAGCAATTCTGTACAGAAAACACCGAATTGAGCGTGACTTAGAGCTTGTCGCGCAGGAAGCTGATCACGTGGTCGGCCTGGACGACGCCCACCATGCGCCCCTGGCCATCGACCACGGCCAGCGCATGAAGGTTGTATTTGTCGAAGAGTTCGGCCAATTCGTTCTGATGCAGGTTGACGGGACAGGAGAGGACGCGGGGCTCGGTCAGCACGGCGAGGCGCGTCTCAGGCTGGGCCATTACCAGTCGCGCAAGGGCAATTGCGCCGCGCAGCATGCGCTTTTCGTCGAGCAGGTAGATCTCGGTGACGCTCTCGGGGTCGCCGTCGAAGTTGCGCAGCGCCTCGACGGCCTGCGCCACGGTCGCATCTTTGCCGACAAAGACGAAGTCGGTGGTCATGCTGCCGGCGGCGGAGTCCTCGTCGAATTCGAGCAGGTCCTCGACATCCTGGCGCTCCTCGGGCTCCATCTCTTCGAGAATGGCGTCGGACTGCTCCTCGGGCAGTTCGCCGAGCAAATCGGCGGCGGCGGCGGGGTCCATTTCCTCGACGATATCGGCGATGCGCTCTTCGTCCAGCTTCTCGAGCAGGGCCTTTTGCAGCTTGGGCTCGACCTCTTCCAGCGTCTCGGCAGCCACCTCTTCGTCGAGCGAGGTAAAGACGGCCTCGCGCTCGGCCGGTGCGAGGTCTTCGAGAATGTCGGCCAGATCTGAGGGGTGCATCTCGGAGAGACGCTCGTACTCGATGCGCAGCTTCACGCGCCGCGCGGGATCAACCTCGATGACATCGACGAACTCCCACGGAATGCCGCGTGCACCGAATTTGCGCGACAGCTTCTCCAGCGAGGCCCGTGGCAGCATTCCTTTGAAAACACGGCGGAAGGCTCCGCGCAGGCCCACCTCGACCTCGGCCACGCGCAAGAGGTGAGCCGCGCCCTGGCCCATCCACTCCA
>CAZGHZ010000063.1:0-28372 GCA_964525655.1 uncultured Occallatibacter sp. | reverse complement strand
GCGGCGTGGGCATCTGGTTCGCCATCGGCCTCACGCATCCCGAGGCCACCAGCACGCTGATTCATAACTTCGTCTTCGGCTGGGCTATGGAGTGGGTCTTCTTCCTCGTCGAACTGACGACCATCGCCGTTTACTACTCCACCTGGGGCCGCGTCGACGACAAGCTGCATCTCAAAGTGGGCTGGGTCTATGCCGTCGCCTCCGCCTGCACACTGATCATCATCAACGGTATCTTGACCTTCATGCTCACACCGGGCGACACCTGGCTCTCGGTCGCCGGAACCGGCCACGAGGCCAGCAAATTCTGGAATGCATTCTTCAATCCGACTTACTGGCCGAGCCTCTTTCTGCGCAGTTGCGTCTGCTGTTCGCTGGCCGGCATCTGGGCACTGATCACCGCCAGCCGCATCGACGGCGACAAGCAACCCGAACTGAAGACCAGCATGGTCAAGTGGAGCGTCCGCTGGCTGGTGCCCTCGTTCGTGGCCATGCCCTTCCTGATGATCTGGTATTACATGATGGTTCCGGCCTCGCAGCGGGCTCTGCTTCAACTTGGCATTGACACGATCAATGCCGGTACATTTTCCGCGGTTACGCGTATGGCGCTGGTCATCATCGTCACCTCGGCCACCATCGTCGGCGTCGCCTACTTCCTCGCTTATCGCAACCCCATAGACTTCAATCTCTCACACGCGATGAGCGTGCTGCTGTTGGCGCTGATCGCCACCGGAGCCGGCGAATACTCGCGCGAGATGCTGCGCAAGCCCTACGTTATCGGCCAATGGATGTATTCAAACGGCGTCCGCAAGCCTTACGTCGCGCGGATCAACCAGGAAGGCTATCTGGCGCGCTCGATGTGGGTCTGGAGTGATTCGACATCGAGTTACTCCCGCGGCGAAGCCATCTTCCGCGGCGAGTGCGGCTCCTGCCACACGCTGGGCGGCTACCGCCCGCTCAAGTCTCTGCTGGCCGGCCGCGACCGAGCCAACATCGGCAACTTCATCACCATGCTCCACGATTACAAGGCCGACTCGCCCTACACCCGCTTCATGCCGCCCATGGCCGGCACCAAGCAGGACATCGACGACCTAGCCGACTACCTCAACGCGCAGGTCAACCCGCCGGCCACGCTGAAGCCCGTGGAGACCGCGCAGAGATAGCTTCGCCTTCGACACCGTTTGGGTTTCCCAGACCCCTTCTTTTAGACCTGGGAAACCAACATCAACTCTGTGTAGAGGCCCCTGTCAAGCTCGCCACCTGCCCGGCTGCGAAAGCGACCAGTCCGGTACACAAGTTCTTGTGCAGGCCGCGCTCTTTGAAGATGCGCTGGCCCGCCTCAGTGTCGAGCGAACAACCGGTCAGTTCACGGCAGAGGATCGAGCCGTGCGCTTCGCGGAAGGCCGTAGTAAGCTCCCTCGCCCTCTCATAGAGCGCGTTCCGGGCCGCCACTGGATCGGCTGCCATAGCTTCCCCTGCGGCCTCTCCCAGCGTGAGCAATGCGCCGGTAAGAGCCCCGCAAACCTCGCCCTGGCGCGCAATACCGCCTCCGAAGGGCGCGGCTATTGCAAGCCGCTGCGTCTCGCTCAAGTTGCCGCCAGTGGCGCAAGCCGCATAAACCGATTGCGCGCAGTTATAGCTTTGTGAAAAGAGTCCAACAGCACGTTCGGCTTGATTGCTGCTCACCTGCGTCCTCCGCAACCCGATTTGCCTGTCCTCACCAGTATATGCAGATCGGCGCGAGCCCCCGCCGTTGTAGTCTCCGTCTTCGCCGGATGCAATGGCTGCGAATGGGCGCCCATCTGACAACCAGGCGCGAGCCGCACTTTGGCCTACTTCTCATCCCCAGGTGCGGATACCGATCACTCCCCAATATGCGAGATAAATGGCTGCTATGATCAGCGCAGATGTCACCAGCAGCGAATGCCAGCGAACAGACTTCCGTATCTCCTGCTTTCGCGCCCGCCACAGCGCAACCACGCTTGCCAGGCAGGCCGCGCCAAAGAGCAACGAGGTCAAGAACAGACCAACCGACCAGACCGTCACATTCCCCAGCCGGTTGATCGCATCGTCGCCAGCACCACCGAGCAGAGCGACAAAACCGATCAGAGCAAGCGCGGCGATCAGAGGCCAGAGGCGCATGGCGCGCTCCGCCGGACGGCGCCGCCGTTTGAGGAAGCCGCCAATGATCCAGAACGGCGCATACAGCAGGATCGAAGCCACGGCGAGAAGAAACAGCGCAAACAGAGCAAGCTCGCCGATCGCCAGCCAAGTGGGGACGCGCTTCCAAGTCACGCCGATATAGACAAAGCGTCCCTCGGCGTTGGGCGCAAGCAGCATGGCCGTCGCAATCGGATCGGCGGGGCCCTTTTCTGGAACACGACGGAATTGACCGCCGCTCACAGGCAGAAAATACTGATTGATATTCCCGATCAAGTTGCTGAAGACAAGTTTACCGCTCACGAAGTGAAGCCGCTCAAATCCCAGGAGATCGAGAAAGTAAGTGGCCTGCATGCGCGGCGAAGCAATCTGATACCAACCGGCATACTCCTGCGCATCGGCCGGTAACTGCCCCTCGGCGGGCACGGGCGGCTTGGTTAATCCCCTCGTAATGTATGCGCGGATCACGTCGCCGATCTTGCCGAAGGCATCGCCATTGCCGGAGTTGACGCTGTAAAAGTAGCCCACGCCGTATTCCGGCAGATAGGCCATCTCCGTCAACCCGCCATTCACGCCGCCATCATGCCCGTGGTAGACAAAGCCATCGTGAATGCTCGTGTAGTTGCTCAGAGCATACCCTGCCTTCAGGCCCTGCTGCGCCTCCCATGTCCGGGTCGGCGTCTCCATGCGATCGATCTCGGTGGCCGGCGCCACCTGCACGTCACCCACCGTGCCGCGATTCAAATAGAACTGCACATAGGCCGCCATGTCTTTGGCGCTGGCGTTGATCGCGCCAGCCGGACGAAGCAAGATATTCCAGTAGGGATACGGGGTTTTGCCATCCCCGTGATAGAGCGTGGTCAGTTGCGGCGAGGGCTGCTCAAAATAAGTGGCCGTCTTCATGCCGATGGGCAAAAAGAAGTTCTGCGTCACATAATCTTCAAAGCGCTGGCCGGTTATCCTTTCTACGATGTAAGCAGCCACCGGCGGCCCGGAGTTGCAATAGGCCATGCGCGTTCCCGGCCGCCACCGCGAAGTGCGCGAGTGATGGTCATAGTCCAGGCCCCCGCGCAGGCTCATCCCCTTGGCATCCTTGGCATACTCGCGCAGATGCATATCGTCCCAGCCGGTCGTGTGTTCCAGCAGGTCCACCACTCTAACCGGATCGGTGGCCTCCCAGCGATTCTCAAACCAAATCTCAGGCGCGATCTTATGTACCGGATCCTGAAGCGACAATTTTCCTTCTCCGACAAGCTTAAGAATTGAGAGCGACGCAAAGGCCTTCGATGTCGAGCCGATGCGAAAGAGCGTCTCGTCCGTAGTGGCACGATTGCCGGCTACGTCGGATTTACCCAGGCCGGCAATCCACTCGGGGCCATCCTTGTGCACGATGGCAACCGATATCCCCGGCGTATGCGTATCTGCTAGAATCTTCTCCAACTGCTGCCGTAACTCCGTGATCGACTGTGCCGGTTTCGGGGCATCATCTTTCTTGGCCTGGGCCCAGCAGGCGGAAGCAATAAAACATAGAACCAATACGCTCGTGTTCGATTTCATCGTTCGCCTCACAATCAACGGACGGCTCTTGCCGGAACAGAGCCCCATTCCGGGTATGCCTTTCAAAGACCAATCATCCTAACAGACGCACCGCCAGTTCAGCCTTCCACCTCAACGCGAATCGTGCGATCCTGAAGACACCATGAAGATCCTCCTCGGCATCCTCGTCGTCCTCGCCATCGCCGCCAGCCTCTTCGCTGACTACAAATGGCGCCAATGGATGACTTCCCGCCGCCGCGATCGCCAGTAACCTCTAACTCGCCTATGATCCGCCATTTTGGATCTTTGACCTTTAGCAACCAACCCTCGCGCAAGCGGCGTCTGGCCCCACCGCGGGTGGTTACAATAACTTGAAGGGAGACGTCCAACCGTTATGTCTCGTTCTTTCGTCTGTGCCCGTCGCTTTTTAGTTCTCATCCAGCCAACCAGCCTCTTGCTGACCTTGGCGCTCGCCACCTTTTTTGGCTCCGCCGCTGCGCACGCCCAGTTTGGCGCTCCGCCTGCTGGAACTCAGGTGCATGACGCCAGTGCTCTCAAACCGCCCGCCGGTGCCCACGTGGCCATCGTCGAATTTGAAGACATGGAGTGCCCCGACTGCGCCCGCGCCAACCCGTTATTGAAACAGGCTGCTGCCAACTACAAGATCCCCTGGGTGCGCCACGACTTTCCGCTGCCCATGCATGCCTGGAGCTTCAACGCCGCGGTCAACGCCCGCTGGTTCGATGCCGCCAAGGGCAAAGCAGTTGGCGACGAGTATCGCGATCAGGTCTTCGCCAATCAGTCCTCGATCTACAACCCCGATCAACTTCGCCAATTCACTGAAAAGTTTGCTCAGAGCCACGGCATCGCTCTGCCTTTTGCGATGGATCCACAAGGCAAGCTGGCCTCTGACGTCAAGGCCGACTATGCCCTCGGCCAGCGCGTTGGCATCGAGCACACCCCTACCATCTGGGTGGTCACCGCCAACTCCAAGGGCGCGCCCTTCGTCGAGGTCGTCGACCGCAGCAAGCTCTACCAGATGATCGATCAAGCCATTGCCGACACCACCCCCGCCAAGTCGCCAGCCAAGGCATCGGTGAAGAAACCCGCGGGCAACTGACGTCTGTGCCGCGCTGGAAGCAAAACGGCGCATCCCTCTTTCGGATGCGCCAATTTCCCTTAGTAACTCGACAATTCAAAATGGACCCCTGTACAGTTCCCCCACTCTCATAACAGGGGTTAGTTTATGATCTTCTACGGCTGGTAGACCGTGACTGTTCCGCTTGCCTAGTTGGGGATCAATCCCTGTATGCGCTGCGGCAGCTCTCGTCCATTTCGCGCATTTCTGAAGTACAAGGAATTTCATTTGTACTGGATCTTCGGCCTCGTAGCAAGCCGCAAGCTCGTGGCCGCGTGCGCGGTATGCAACCAGGGAACCGTCATCGAAAAGCACATGCTGCCCCCTACCGTGGACCAGGATCCTGTCCCGTTCATGCAGAAATGGGGCCTTGGCGTCTTTCTCGCGATTGTTGCCCTGATCGTTGCCGTCGTGGCGATGCGCGCCTAGCCGGACTCAATGTCCGCCCTGAATCTACACCGGGCCCCATGGTTCAATGTCCCTAAGCGTAGAGGTTAAGGCTTGTGCTGCCTGTGACGCCATATGTGCTTTTAAGAGCCGAGGTCGCCGGATCGTTGTTGGTCGACGACGATTCCTGACTCAACGCGCTTTGCAACAGCGCCGTGGTTGGGTCGGTGGTGGACGAGTTGCTCGGATCGGCAGAGTCGAGCAGATCGTTTACTCATCCTTCCACCTGGGTCATGGCCGCGTTGGCGTTTGCCATCGCTTGGGATGGGGTGCTCTTCAAGTCGTTTTGCACGGTGGCGAACGCGGATTGGGCCTTCGCAAGATCGCCCGAACTCAGCGCCGTGCCCAGTGCGATCAGATCCGTCGTGAGCTGCGAACTGGTTGAGGATCCGCCGCTGATGCTCGTAAGGTTCTGGGTCAGTTGCTGATAGGTCTTAAAAGCCGACTGCGCTGCAGTGAGTTTCCCCGAGCCCAAACTCTGCTGCAGACTCTGCCAGGCCTGCTGGATCTGCGTTAGATTACTTGAAGCCAGAACATACTGCGACAACCCTCCGGCCGAAAGAGCACCAATCGCCATGCTTCCACCCCTTTTGAGAGTGGTCGACACACTCTCGCAGCCGCTCCATCGGCAACGGAGCCGGGTTTGACCATCGAATAACCCTCCTCGAGAGGGTCGATCTCCCAGTCGAAGACGGCTTTGTAAAACTCATCCAGCAACTTCTGATCGGTACCGAGAATCTCGAAATGCACTACAGGAATGTGCATGGATGCAACCCCCTCGCAAAGCGATGTGAGGGCCATTCTATAGGGTCGCGCCTATGGCTTTCTATAACCGATCGGCAAATGAGACGCAAAAAGAAATCGCCGCACAGTCGGGCATATTGGCCAGACTGTGCGGCGGGTTGAGGAAGCTACTTGGCTTTGGGCATCGGCTTCATCTTTTGCCCGGACTTCTTTGCTGTCGCCATCGACTTCTTGTCGAGCAGAGTGAGGGAATCGGCAGCGTTGAATGGGTACAGTTTTACCGATTGCTGGCCGGTTGTGCTCAGAGTGACGTCCACTCTGCGGTTCTGAGCGAGGACAATGACGGAGAGGTCGTGAAGAATCTTCTGCCGCTCCGCATCGCTCAAGTCGGGATTTTGTCCGACCAGATCCTTCACCTGATCGGCAGTGAGTTCCTGCTCTTTGCCGAGGCCGCGGGTTTCAATGGCTGCTTCGGAAACCCCTTGTTCGACCAGGAACTGTTTGGTGCGGGCGACACGGCGTTCTGAGAGCGCCTGATTGTACTCGGCCGATCCGCGCACGTCCGTGTGTCCAGTGAGGATCAGGTGCGCATCCGGCTTGAACGCGAGGTAGTTCTTGAAGTCCGTCGCGAGGGTGGTCAGGGTTCCTTCCTGGCTGGCAACGAGGCCGCCTTCCGGATGCTCGGCCCTGGGCTGAGCTGTCGGGAAGAAGACGCTGTGCAAGGCCAAGTGAGCCTCAAGCCGGACTTGCTCCGGAGAGGGCTGCGGAGGCGGAGGTGGAGCCTCGACCGTAACGCTGGCCTGCGCAGTAGCCGTCTGACCCTTGTCGTCGGATACGCTGCATGTCACGGTGGTAACGCCCGTCGGCGCGCCTGCCGAGTTGAAAACTGCCGTGGAGCCGCTGCCAGTGACCGTGCCGGCTGTAGCCGAATAGCTGTAGGTGAGCGGCCGGTTTTGCGGGCTCATGCCACTGGCGGTGACGGTGCTGGTCTCGTCCGGCTTGATGGTGGTGGGGCTGGCTGAGCAACCGGTTGTTGGCGGATCAAAAGGCTTCACCGTGAAGCTGGCGGATGCATCCGCTGACTCCCAGGGCTTGAGGCCTTCCTTGCCGGCCTTTCCTTCCTTCACTCCGCACTTCACCGTATAGGCGCCTGGCGCAAGCGCGGCAGTGGCCACTGTAGCTGTAGTTCCACTGCCCGTGACGCCTGGTCCTGACCAGGAGTAGACGGAGCTCAGCTTGGGGTCGAGTCCACCGGCTGTGGCCGTGACTGTGACCGGGTCGCCGGGATAGACCAGGGAAGGGCTTGCCGCGCAGGCCAGGCTCACCGGCGCAGGCGTGGCACCTTCAAAGTGGTAGGTGACGCCGAAGGCCAGCCGCAGGTCGTGCTGCACGTCGTCCACGCCATTGGGCATCGCAGTTCTCACGAAGTCAGCCTCGAGCAGCCGCACGCCCCAGTGCCGGTTGAAGTAGTAGTTCAATCCGCCACCGGCTTGTATTGCAAATGAGTTTGCGCTGGATGTAGTCCCGGTGCTGGTTGGATAAACACCGTCAAATCCGTGCGCACCGCCAAACAAGCCCTGTGCGTACATCTGCAGACGATGCTGGTTCGCGCCGCTCCAGGCCGTCCAGGTGTAACGCGGGCCGGCCATATAGCTGATCTTGTTCACGTCAACGTCCGGGGCCACGTTCCCGGCATGATCGCCGGTCAGGCTGGCGGCAATGCCCCAACCCTTAAAAAAATTGAAGGCCACGTCCGCGCCACCGCCTTTGAACCAAAAGCAGCAGTTGCCGGGAACTAACTGGGAGCGCTCGGTGGCGAAGGTTATGCCGAGATCGGTCGAGACCGTTGACGACGGTTCCGGCTTCGGGCTTTGCTGGGCCCAGCCTGCGGCTGCAGCCAACATGCACGCGCTCACAAGGAGCGCACTTCCGGGGATCGAAGTTCGCATTTCAGGTTCTCCTTTTCTTGATCAAGGGTCAAGTTGACGTTGGATGTTGCGACAGCGCGCGGGAGATTCGGATCACACCCGCAGTGTTGGTTTCTTGCGCCTGGCCAAAGAAACAGATCCCTGGATCTCAGCCGCCGCTGTAAGCACCGTTTGGACCGGAACCTCGCATATTGGCAAAACCTAAACGCCTGCCAGCAGAGCGCCTTATCTCGGAGTATGGCATTGGCGCTCTCCCGATAGCTTCGTTGAATCCTTAGGCCGCGATTCTCCGTGCGGCGCGCAGGATTGTGGTTGATCGACAAGCTATCCAGCACATCTAACTTGCCTGAGTATTAAAAACGGATTTTGTGAGCCGGCTTACTCCGCAATGCCGGCTGTTCAATTACTGGCGCCGGGAAGGGGCCCGCGCGGAGAGACTGCTGAGAGTCACGAGAACTCGCAACTGAATCCGATTTCACCTGCTAGCATACCTGATGAATCGGGTTATCGCAATATCGATTTACTCATAACCAGTCCGACAGGGGCATCCCGCGAAGCCCGACGGTAATCTTCCGCCAGGTTTGAAACCGTAAAACAATTATCGTGCGTCCATGCGTCCGGGCTATTTCCCAAGCCCCTCGGGCGTGAAAAGTTTCTCATCGATGGTGAGATTAAACTTGGCATCGTCGATCACCAGCAAGGTCCTGGTTCCAGTCAGTACGGAAGCCATCTCTGTGCGGCGCGCTCCGGAGATGCCCGATACTCGTTTGATCTGGCTGGCATGAAGCACGCGCACCTCGCGGCCTTGCGCATCGTACATCTCGGCATGAAGGATGACAGGCACATCCTGGGCGGCCCAGTAATAAATGTATTTATATTGAGAGCGCGACGGATCGACCGGAGTGGCTTCGACTTTCCATGTCTTATGGCCTTCGATGATATCCGCTTCGCCAATGAGGCTGTACGTGAAATCATCGAGCACGCGCTCCGCAATATCTTCAAAGGTGAAATCGGTGCCTATGAAACGGGCGGAACGCTCCTGGGGAACCACGGCGCGAACACGTTGAGTGGCGGGAGTATACATATATTGGCGATCGCTCACTCCCCGCTGATTGATCGACAAGAGCGCGACACCGCGAATTTCTTCAGGAGCGGTAAAGACCACCAGGGTTCTGCTCTCTCCGGGGGAACCAATACGGCGGTAAGTGAACTCCTTTTTTGTGTGTTTGCCGTCCTTGTCGAAGACTTCAAAGCTGGCACGCATAAATGTGCCGTGGCTGGTGTCTTGCAGGTAGACATCCTGCATGATCTTCCGAGCATCGGTCGATGCGCAAAGACCAGCCGTGCCGGCTAAACAGACGATCGCGCAAGAAACCGCCGTCCGCCTCAGTATCTTCATGCTAACTCCAGGAATGTTATTCATATCCGATTGCCTCGATTACCGACATTTGCATCGCGTGGCGCGCGGGAATCCAAGCTGCGAGCAATGACACCACGATCACGGCGGGTAGAGCCTCAAGAACCAGCGTCCAGGGAAAGTAAAATGGGACCTCGTAACCAGCCAAAACCGTAGATACCGTTCGCGACATGAATTGTATATTAAAGACCGCGGCCAGGGCACCCACGATAACTCCGACAACGGAGATGGCGACAGCTTCCAGCAATACCATCTTTCGAATCTGACTGCGATACCCGCCGATGGCTCGCACGATTGCAAACTCGCGGCGGCGGTCCATTACGGAAACGATCAATGTGTTAACAATCCCCACGATCGCGACGATCACTGCGACAACGAGTTGCATATAGTTCAACAGGAAAAACTGATCTACCAGGCTTCCAATCCATGCTCTGAACTCTGTGTTCGTATAGACCAGCGCATGGTCCGTGCCATAGGTGAGGCGTTCGATCTCATGCTTCACCTTGATTGCGTCCTCTCCGGGCTTTAGATTAACGTCGACAAAATCCACCGCATCGTCTTTCCAGTATTTCTTATAGAGAGCCCTTTCGATGAAGATTGTCCCTTTATCCGAGCGGTAATCTTCGAGGATTCCAATGATGGGCAGGTCCAGAGTTCCAGTTGGAGAGTTAACACGCACGGTGCCTCCCACGCGATATTTCCAGCGCGCGGAAAAGTTCTTGGAAATCAGGGCTCCCTCACCTCGGACGAGGCGGTCACGCACATTCTTCACATTGGCGCCTTCGACGGAATCGGGTGCACGGCTAAGAAAGCTGGCCATATCGATCGCATTGAGAGCCACAGCGTCCCCTTGAAAGGGAATGAATGTGAAGCGAATATTCTCCGCGTTCTTAACCTCGGGGAGCGCGGAGATGCGCTGGCCCAGATCTTCGCTGAAGTGATAGGATGTCGAACGCAACAGCGCGGAAGTAGCTACAACCAGATCGGAGTTCAGTGTGCGATGAGTCCAGCGGGCAATTACATGCTTGTAACTTTGGATGTAAGCTCCGGTGGAGAAGACAAACATCAGACCGACCATCAGGGCACCCACAGTCGCCGAACTGCGCCTCGGCGACTGAATCATCGCGTCCACCGCCAGCGCTCCTTCAGAACCTCCGGCCCAATCCATGATGGGACGGATCATCCGGGCGGTCCATTGCACCATTCTGGGTAAAAGCAAGGTAAGGCCAAGCAGTGTGATCGCGGCATACGAAAGCTGAATCGTCATTCCCACGCCGGAGGTGGAAAACTGAATCAGCAGGGCCGTAACCGAGACCAGCGCCAATCCGAGCGTGATGCGCTTCCATCCGAGAGAGGATTCCTTCTGGCGGGACTCGATGTTATGCAGTGCCAGGATGGGATCGAGGCATGAGGCTGCACGAGCGGGAAACCACGCGCCGATCAGCGAGGCGGCGACGCCCAAGCCGAACGAAATGAGCACCGCATCGAGATGCAGCTTTGGCGCAACCTCAGAGGAGATCATGCCGTAAACAGAGGCTGCGATGGACCCCATAACCTTGCCGGCTGCCGCCGCCAAGTAAAAACCTCCCGCAATTCCCACGACTGAACCAATCACACCCATTAACAATGCTTCGCCCAAAAACATGGCGTTAACATTCCGGCGTTCGACGCCGATCGCGCGCAAAATCCCGATTTCTTTCCACCTCTGGTTCACTGCGATCGTAAAAGAGTTGAAAATAATATAGACACCGACTAACAAAGCGATAAAGCTGGTGATCAGCATTCCCAGCCGCATTGCGGTCACGGCATTTTCCAACGCCTGACCCCGCATCTGCGGGCGGGCGGATTCAAGGCCAGCAGGGAGGCGAGTCTGCAGGCGCCTTTGAAGGTCATCCACCGGAGTACCCGGCGAGTTCATCAGATCGATGCGATCGAAGTTCCGGCCACGATTGAACACGACCTGCGCCGAGTACACATCCATGACGGCGATGTTGCCGCCAAAGACCGCCCCCACACCGACCGGTTTGAAGAGTCCCTGAACGGTAAAGTCCTTCCGTCCATTGGCAGTGAATATCGGAATATGGTCTCCGATGTGCAAGTTATGACGATCGGCGAAGGACCGCGAAAGAAGAATTGAGTTAGGTTGCGCAAGATAAGTCAGCGGATCGGCGATCTCGGTCTGCGAGCGATCAAACTCATACTGGCGCAACTGCTGATCGCCGGTTGTATCCACACCCAGAATAAGGAGATTACCTTCGTCGGCGAAGGCGGTATGCACAATCACTTCGATTACAGGCTCGGCTAACTCAACGCCGGGAGTTGCACGAACCGTTTCCAGAACCTCTTCGGGAAATCCGGTCTCTCCGGAGGTTACTTCCAGTGTCGACTTACCGGCGAGCCGCTCGACAGTGGCAGAGAGGGAATCGAGCAGTGCCGCGTTGGCGGTGCGAACCGCAAAGAATACGGCAACTCCCAAGGCGATGCCCAGAGTTGTCATCGCGACCCGAAGACCATGGGTGCGCCACTGCTTTGAAGAGATCTGCCAAAGCGCGGGAATCATCATCGGCCGCTCGCTGGGGCCAGCTCAAACCGTTCATCCTGAACGATACGGCCATCATGCAAGGTGAGAATCCGGTTGCAGTAACTCGCCGCCTGCGCGTTGTGCGTGACCATCAGGAAGGTACTGCCATATTCCTGTTGCAGCCTGTCGAGAAGGCGAAGAATGTCATCCCCCGAAGCGGAGTCGAGATTTCCTGTCGGTTCGTCACCCAGAAGCAAAAGTGGATGAAAGATCAGTGCGCGAGCGATGGCTACCCTCTGGCGCTCTCCTCCCGACAGTTCATCAGGGCGGTGAATCGTGCGGCCCTCTAACCCAACATGTTCAAGCATGGACGCCGCGCGATGCTCGGCGTCCTTCTTACAGAGGCCTTGCAAGCGAAGAGGAAAGGCCACATTCTCGAGCGCAGTTAGTGTGGGTAAGAGATTGAAGGTCTGAAAGATCATCCCAATCTTTTCGCGCCTAAGGCGTGTGCGCGCATCGTCTGTCAGGTTGGAAAGCTCCATGCCGTCGACCTTGACCGACCCTGAAGTCGGCTCATCCAGGCCACAGATCAGATTGAGGAGCGTGGACTTACCCGACCCGGACGGCCCCATCACCGCTACCCGTTCACCAGCCCCGATGTGCAAACTGATGTCGCTAACGGCCTGGACGACTTTGCCATTCCCGTAGCTCTTGGAAACATTGGTCAAATCTATCACTTAGAAATAGCCTCCTGAGTCATTGCACGGTGGAAGATTCCGCGAGATTAACTTCTTCCGAGTTGGCTAGCGCGCTCGCCAGAAGCGCTGCCAAAGTCCTAGCATGCGGCGGATGCATTACTTCAAAATGGCGGCCATCGATAAGCTCCTCATTGAAGGCCCCGCGGGTAACTCGAGCACGAACATCTTTAGAGAGCGAAAAACTCGTGAGCCACGATGCCCTGGCTCTCCACAGCCATACCGGAGCCAGCAACGGTTCAAGACTCTTTGTATCAATCAAGACTGCATGGCGAATGAATATCTCGAAAAACTTCTTTGCGCTAGAATCATCACCGCCGTTTACGGCCACTCCATGTTCCGACAGCCAGTTCAGAAAGATGCCCGAACGCGCAGCCTCGCCGGTCTCCCCAAAGATGCTCGTTGCCAGGTCCATCATCGAATCCGATAGATCGTCTGCCTTGCGCTCATGGGACGGCACGAACTCACCGGTAAGATGATCATAAATCTCCGCAATCAGATTCTTCACAATGAGTTCGCGCGGGCAAGCCGGATCGAAAGCCGAAACGGGCGTCTCGATCATGCCAACGAGGGACACTTCTCTGCCCTGCCTCTCCAACTCTCCGGCCGTAGCGAGGGCAAAAACTCCACCTGCGGAAAAGCCCGCCAACCGCAATGCCCCAATCGGCTGCCGGCGTGCGACGATCTCAGCATAGTCGCGGGCCATTTCTTCGATGGAGTTCCATTCGTCTCCCAGGCCGATAGACACTCGCGACTGTATAGCATAGACCGGAAATCCCCCAGGCAATTGCGCCGCCAGTTCCTGGTAGATATTCGTGCCACCCCCCGCGGGATGGATGAGAAACAGCGGAGCGCCACTGCCACCGATGCGCATGGCCATGATTTGCTCACCTGGAGCCGCGGTGGCATTCTTCGAATTGTCTGGGAGGGGAATCGATTGAATATTGCTTTTCACACCGCTGCGCTTCTCGGCGCCACCAAGATTATCGAGAATAGCAGCAGCAAGGCTGTCTATGGACGAGTTAGAAGCAATCATGCTGGTTGCCATCGAAATGCCAAATTGGCCCTCCAGCCGGTTTAGCAACTCGAAGGCCATCAGGGAGTCCAGACCCATCTCTTTCAGCATCCGCTTTGAATCGAGTTTCTCAATGTCTGTCCGCAATAGTGATGCGACAGTTTGGGCGACATAGTTAACTGCCAATGCATGCTTTTCAACTGCCGGCGCTGAGAGAATCAGGGCACGAAGGGTTCCGCCGTTGCCGCCGATTCGCTGGCTTGGTGCGACAAAGACCTCTGAGAATCTCGGCGACAGCGAAGAACTCGACTCCGCGCCCAGCGCATTTTGCCAGTCGATATGCATGAAACCAATTTGGGATATGTCCCTTTGCAGCAGGCGCCCCAACATCTCAGTAGCTTGCGCGGGGGCAATTGCGTGAACTCCGTGCGCCGACAGATGTTCTGCAATCTTCGGGTCGCGCGCCAGAATTCCGACTTCGCCGAGCGCACCCCAGTTTACTGAAAGTGCCGCTAATCCAAGGGCTCGCCGGTGATGAGCCAAGGCATCGAGAAAACAATTGGCAGCAACGTAGCTTGCCTGCCCTGGCGTTCCTATCAGCGCGGCCACAGACGAGAACATCACAAAATGATCCAAAGAGAGCCCTGCCGTAGCGAGATGGAGATTCCATGCGCCGGTCACTTTCGGCGACATGACTCGGGTAAAGCGCTGCGGTGTGAGATGCAAGAACAGGCCATCGTCCAAGACCATGGCCGCGTGGAAGATGCCGCGCAACGGCTTCTCCTCTGCCCCGATTTTCTCGAATAAGTGCGTTATCTGTTTCTCATCCGTGACGTCCGCCTGAGCAACCAACACCTTTGCGCCGAGAGCAATCAATTCAGCAACGGCCTGTTTCGACGCCGGTGTCGCCGCACCGCTTCGCCCCGTGAGAATCAGGCTCCTCGCGCCTCTCTCCACGAGCCACTTAGCCACAGCGAGGCCAAAACCGCCAAGCCCGCCAGTAATCAGATACGAGGCGTTCGGCGAGAATCTGATCTCTTTCGTAGGCGGAACAGGTTTCGCATCGACGCTCGCGTCCTGCAAGGTAAAGACGATCTTCCCAACGTGCTTTGCCTCCGCCATCAATCGAAACCCATCTGCAGCCTGTGAGATTGGAAGGGTTTGATGTGGGAGGGGCTTGAGCTTCTTCGTGCGGAATAACTTCAATATGGTCTTTAACAGACTTTGAACAGTCGTAGGCTGCGTCGCCATGACCTGTCCCATGTCGATCACAAACAGGGAGAGATTGTTACGGAATGGACGCAGCCCAATAGCAGTATTGGCATAGATATCACGTTTGCCAATTTCCAGAAACCGGCCGCCGGGAGCCAGTGAAGAAATGCCCTTTTCGATGGCGTCGCCGGCGAGAGAGTTCAGGACAAGATCGACACCCGCACCTTTGGTAACCCGACGAATCACTTCGGCGAATGCCGTCGAGCGGGAATCCATGACATGCCGGATGCCGAGTTTCCGAAGATAACTGCGCTTTTCGTCATTGCCGGCCGTCGCGAAGATCTCAGCGCCTGCGAGTTTAGCGAGTTGGATTGCCGCCAGGCCTACTCCCCCGGTCGCCGAGTGAATGAGAATCCGCTCACTGCGCTGAATATTGCCCAGATGATGAAGGGCATACCACGCGGTCATGAAGGCAACGGGAATCGTGGCGGCCTCCTCAAAACTGGGAATTGATGACTTGCGTACGACATTCGAAACTGGGACCGTGAGGTGCGATGCGAAACAACCCGAGCCATTTGCGATGACTGCGTCGCCGATCTTGAAGTGATCGACATTCGCGCCAACTGAAACAACCTTCCCAGAACATTCGTCGCCGGCAAGAAGATCGAGATCGTTATCCATCGGGTAGATGCCGAGCGCCTTCATCACGTCGCGGAAGTTCAATGCCGCCGCGCTGATTTCGATCTCGACCTCATTCGCACCTGGTTTGCGCCGCCGAGTTTCCTGCAAGAACAGGTCGTCTATAACTCCGGATGCCGGGATCTTCAAGCGATAGCCGGATCTGCGCGAGGACGATGCAAGGGGCGGATGCGGCTCGAGAGTGGTATGGACTAGCCGGTCCGCAAACCTCCTCCCATCCCGATAGGCGACCTCCATCTCACCGTCGCTGGACGCGATCTCCTGCATCAAATGCTGGGCGGAGCTATCGGCGCCTTCCTCACTCAAATCGACCATACGGCAAGACAAACGAGGAAACTCGGCCATGATTGTGCGGCCAATTCCGATCACCGGCGACTGAGCGATGGAGACCTTGTCCTTGCCGTCCACAGTTCGCGCGCCGCGCGTGGCAATAAGAAGTTGCGGGGCGGAATGAAGGAGTTCCATTGATTGAACGAGGTGCAAGAGACTGTGGCAGCCGATAACTTCCGCTTGCAGGAGGGAACTGGGCGTCAACTCCGCCGCGACGAGCGCATCCAAAGCCCACAGATGGATCACACCCGCCAGATTCGAGCTATTTGCAGCCGCAAGTGCGTTTTCAATGTCGCTTCGCATGGAAGCATCGATTGCAGACGGCGGCGACGCTGAGTTTGCGAAGTACCCATCAGAGAAGAGCAGCACAGCGTCTGCGCCGCGAGCTTTCAACAAAGACGCCAACTCCCCGCCAATGCCCGATCTGTCGGCCAGAATCAGCCAGGTTCCCGACCCGAGCGACTCGGAGCCGGAGCCCAGAATAGATCTGTCAGGACCGGGATTCTCAAGCGTCTTGCTCACCCATTTCGACTCATAGAGCCAGTGATCCGGGTTATCGGTTCGCGTTGCATTCATCCCGCGCACAGCCTGAGCTCGGTAGCCTTCTCCATCGAGCAGGACACGTCCTGTTTCGTCGCATACCTGAAAGTTGAAGGTCGCGGCATATGAGCTGGACCGAATGAGTCTGGCGTGGCAATAAACGCGCTTGGGTGGCCGTCCTAAATATGCAAGACGTTCGATGCGATCCGGAAGGAAGATTCGGTTGGCGCTCGATTCGAGAGCGGAGAATTGCACAACCTGAAAACAGGCGTCAAGCAGCGCCGGATGTATCTGAAACTTCTCCACATCCATGGCAAGCTGTTCCGGTAACTCGATGATTCCGAGAGATTCTCCGCGCCCCCTCCAAATGGCTTCGACCGCCTGGAACGCAGGGCCATAGTTCAGGCCATGGTCTTCGCAAGCAGAATAAACTTCGTCCTTGGCCAGCTTTGTTTTGAACTTCCGCTTCAAGCGCTCCAAATCCACGGCTTGCGGTTGGGTGACATCGCGCGGTCTGAGTTTCGCGGTTGCATTCAGAGTCCACGGCCCATCCTCTCCCGGCCCTCGACTGGTAAACCTTGCCGTAGCATCCGCGGATGAGTATGAGGACTGCAATCGCACCGGGCCTTTGCCTTCTGGCAAAACCAGTGCTTTCTGAAACTCGATCTTCTCGACATCGAGCGACTGAGACTCAAAGATGGCAACGCCCATGCCTAGGGTGGTTTCAACGTAAGCTGCGCCGGGAAAGATGACATGATCCTGGACACGATGGTCTTTTAGCCATGTTTGCGCGGATAGATCGAGGCTCGCATTCCACACGGGTTCTGCGGCAGGGAGTCTTACGGTCAGAAACGGATGCGCGGGAGGGGCAAGCCGATCAGCGCGCATTCTGCTCGATTCGATCCAGTGTGGTTCCCGCTGCCAGGAATATGTAGGCAGTTGCACCTCGGCCCTGACGCCGGGAAGAACGCCGCTCCACTCGACGGGCGAGCCAGCGAGGTAAAGCGCGCTCAGATTCGCGAGCATCGTAGCCCGTTCTCTGGCTTTGCGACGCAGTGAGAAGAGAGTTTTTCCAGTGACCGAGCAGTGATCGAGCGTTTCGGAGATTGAGATCGCCAACGCAGGATGCGCGCTTAGCTCCAAGAACAGAGTGTGGCCCTGCTCGCACAATGCTGAAATGGCAGCACTGAAACGCACCGGCTTGCGGACATTGCGCCACCAATAATTGGCGTTAAGCGAGTCGCCGTGGACCGTCGCGCCGGTTACTGTCGAGAACATTTTCAACTGCGTGGGCTGAGTCACCACTTTTCCCAAGGCGCGAAGCAAATCGTCCTTCACCGCGTCCATCTGATGGCTATGGAATGCGTACTTGACCTCGAGAAAGCGATTGAAGACTTGGCGCGATTCCAGAGTGCGCGCAATCTGTTCGAGAGGCTCAGCTTCGCCCGAGAATGTTACCGAGTCAGGACTGTTCAGGGCAGCCACCGCGACCGCGCCTGGATAACTTGCAGCGAGTTCTTCCGCTTGATCTTCATCCAATGCGGCGGCGAGCATTCGCCCGGTATTGGGCGCAGCATTCATGCAGCGGCCACGGTGAAAGACTACCCGCACGGCTTCGCGAAGCGTTAGAGCTCCGGCGATGTGCGCCGCCGCGATTTCACCAACGCTATGACCTACGACAGCCGCGGGTTTCACTCCCCACGATTGCCACAGGCTGGCCAACGCGACTTGCAGAGAGAAGATGGCGGGCTGAGCAATGGCGATCTGTTGCATCCTTGATGTTTGCTCGTCGCGAAGTAACTCCTCAAGCAACGACCAATCGCCTAAACCGCTGAACAGCGCGTCGCACTCTTCCATCTTTTCGCGAAAGACCTTCTCTTCCCGCAGTAACTCCCGGCCCATGCCCCACCATTGAGGCCCCTGGCCGGAGCAAACGAAGACCGGAGCGACGCCGGCTGAGACTCCATCTGCGATAGAGGCTGAGTTAGAAGTTCCAGAAGCATAACTATCCAGCTTTTCAATGAGGTCGTCGAGCGAATTACCAACCGGACAAAGGCGGTGCGCCAAATGAGATCGGCGAGTGGCGGCAGCGGCGCAGATCGCCCGCGCATCGCTCCCGCTCTTTGACAACAGGGCTCGATATTTCCCGATCGCAGCTAAGAGCGACTCCCGGCTGTGTGCGGAGATCGGCAAGATGTATGGCTTGGAATCTTCACTGGGCTGCGATGTTGTTTTTCCGATGAGCACTGGAGCGGCTTCAAGGATGACATGCACGTTTGCGCCGCCGAATCCGAAGGAATTAATTCCGGCAAGAGGAACAGTGAAATGCTCGGGAAAGCTTTCGAGTTTCCGCACAACGCGCAGTTTAAGCAGGTCGAAATCGATATTGGGATTTGGAATGTTGAAATGCAGACTGGGCGGAATGGCTCGATGTTTAAGAATCAGCGCAACCTTGATCAGGCTGGCGATGCCGGAAGCCGCTTCGAGATGGCCGATGTTAGTCTTGACCGAGCCGATCAGACACGGATGAGTTCGTCCTTTTCGCAGCGCCGATCCGAGAGCTTTGGCTTCGATGGGGTCGCCGACGGCTGTTCCTGTTCCGTGGGCTTCGACGTATCCGACTTCGGCGGGCGAGATTCCAGCAGTGTGGCAAGCCTGGAGAATGAGCGATTCCTGCGCTTGGCGGTTGGGGACGGTGATGCCGTTGGTGTGGCCATCCTGATTAGCCGCGGTGGCGCGGATGACGGCGTAGATCCTGTCGCCTGCAGCCTGCGCGGCGGAGAGCGGCTTGAGAATGACGGCACCGACTCCCTCGGCGCGAACAAAGCCATTCGCACTGGCATCGAAGGCCTTGCAACAGCCGTCAGGCGAGAGCATCGACATGCGGCTGAATGCGATGAAGTTACCCTCATGGATGAGGGCGTTGACTCCGGCAACGACAGCCATCGAGCAGTCGTCGCTCCAAAGACTTTGACAGGCGACATGGCATGCAGAGAGCGCGGAAGAGCACGCGGTGTCGATCGCCAGGCTTGGTCCGCGCAGGTCAAAAAAATAGGAGATGCGGTTGGCGGCGATGCTGAATGCCGAACCCGTGGCCGAGTAAATATCCGGAACGCCGCGCCCAATGCCTTCAGATTGCAATCCTGCATAGTCGGTGGTTGAGATTCCAACAAAGACTCCGGTGCGCGAGCCACGGATCTGCTCAAGAGTCTGCCCTCCGTCTTCAAAGGCCTCCCATGCAGCCTCGAGCAAAAGGCGCTGCTGGGGGTCCATGGCATCGGCCTCTCGAGAGGAGATGCCAAAGAACGAAGAATCGAGGCGGTCAATGTCATCAATAAATCCACCCCATTTCGAGATGGACTTTCCAGGGCGATTGGGCACCGGATCATAGGATGCGGCGAGGTTCCATCGATCGGAGGGGATCTCGCGAATGGCATCCGCGCCCGCGCAGAGCATCTCCCAGAATGCCTCTGGCGATTCCGCACCGCCGGGGAGCCGGCAGCCGATGCCAACAAGGGCAAGAGGTTCATTCATGATTGAGTTTTCACCTTGTACTTTGAATGATCAAGCAAGCCGTCGCGTCCTGGCAAGGCATTGTCTTTTACTCAGAGAGCGTAGAGCAAGGACGGAATGCGTCAGATTTCCCAGCCCATGGGAGTTTCTTGTGAAGGATCGATGAAGACGCGAGAGCAGGAGAACAACCGGAGGATGGTAATCTAGCGGTGTCTAGGATTGAGTGGCGCCGCGCGCACGGAGGCGGTTTTGCAGCCAGCACGGGGAGAGATCACCTTACTGTTGGGGAGATGGAAGGACGGCGAGCCGTCGGCCTTCGAGGAGTTGATGCCGCTGGTCTATCCCCACCTGCGGCAGGTGGCTGCCTCATATGTGCGCCGGGAGCGGAACCCGGATGTTTTGCAGGCCACAGTGCTGGTGCATGAGCTTTACTTGCGGCTGCTGAACCAGAAGAAGGCTGCCTGGGAGGATCGCCGGCATTTCTACACTTTTGCCGCTAAGGTGATGCGCATGATCCTGATCGATCATGCGCGCGAGACGCAGGCGCTGGCCCGCGGCGGCGACCGGGAACGCATTCCTCTGAGCGACGACCTTGCGTGGGTTGACATCGACAGCGCGGAGCTGCTGGACCTGAACCGTGCGCTGGAAGAGCTGGGCGCGCTCGATGCCGGCAAGGTTCAACTGGTCGAGCTGCGCTACTTCCTGGGCTGCACGGCCGAGGAGACCGCGGCGCTGATGCAGGTCTCGAAATCCACCGTGGATCGCGAACTGAAGTTCATCAAGAGCTGGCTCTACCGACGCATTCACCCCGACAACGCCGAGGATGCGGCTGAGGTGTGATGCATTTTGGCCTGGGATTTCGCAGTCTGAAGGTAAGGGATCATGCGGCGTTTTGCGGGATGAGGCCGGCAAGTTTCGTCTTAGGTCCCTTAAGGGGGTAAAGCTCCTTGTATCTTGTGCTCATTTCGGCACCCTTCCGCAAGCTCAGGGCAGGCTCGAAAGTCGCGCCCCAGGAAGAAACAGAATGGAGAGTGGAAAGACCCGATCGCCGTTGATTAGCCTTTATGGCCATTCCCACTCATCGAGCAGAAAGCGCTCGATGAATGGGGCACAGTATCATCCCCCGTGGGTCGGCAACACCGACGGGGAACTGAAAAGCAACTGCTTTCTGTGCGGGTTGCAAGTTGTTGGTTGTGTGGAAACGTGCTCCGGGTAGTGATTTCGCACCGTCCCTACGGGACTGTTACTCGTATATCGATGCTTACCCGGGACTGCGCTGCGCTTGTCCTGGGCTAGTATCGATACTCCCTCCGGGAGAAGAACGTAAGCACCGGGAAAGAAGAAGGCGCGGGAAAAACGCACGCGTTGGGAAAAGGAAAGAGCTAGAGAAAAATGTCGGCGCGGGGGAAAAAGGCAAACCTTCATCCTCCTGTGTGTTGGCGGAGCCGGTGGACGACTGACACAGAATCGTTCCTTTGGAAGATGCAGGATTAGTAGGCAGGGTTTGTTGCGCGAATGAATCAAACGACGGAAAGTTTTATTCGGATCGAGGCGATCTTCAACGAGGCGCAGGCCGTTCCGGCTGAGGCACGCACGAAGCTGATTGAGGATCGATGCGCCGGCGACCGGGAGTTGGCGGCCGAGGTGAGCGCGCTGCTCGAGGCCTGCGAGGCGGAGGAGCAACTCACCTCATCGCTCGCGGAGCCAGAAGCAGGCAAGGCAATGAAGTCCGCTCAAAGGCGCGTGGGGCCCTACGAGATCGATCGCCTGCTGGGACGCGGCGGCATGGGCGCGGTGTATCTGGCGCATCGCGCCGATGGGCAATTCGAGCAGACGGTGGCTATCAAACTGATCGACCTGCCGCTGGCGACCGAGATCTTCCGCGAGCGATTCCGCCAGGAACGGCAGATTCTTGCCGAGTTACAGCATCCATATATAGCACGGCTGCTGGATGGGGGAGTTACCGCCGGCGGTGATCCGTACTTAGTTATGGAGTATGTGGATGGCATGCCCATCCATCGCTACTGCGAAGAGAAATCTCTCCCCGAGCCGCAGCGGATCGAGCTCTTCCTGCGGGTTTGCGAGGCGGTGCAATTTGCCCATCAGAACTTCGTTGTCCACCGCGATCTGAAGCCGGATAACATCCTGGTCACCGAAGACGGCACTCCGCGATTGCTGGATTTTGGGACGGCCAAGCTGGTGTCACCCTCGATTGCCGGGGCTGGCGATGAACTTACGCGCGAGGGCTATCAGTCGTTCACTCCGCAGTACGCCAGCCCGGAGCAGGTGCTGGGCAACCCCATCACTACTGCCAGCGATACGTATTCGCTTGGCGTTCTGTTGTATGTTTTGCTCACCGGAACGCAGCCCTACGAATTGAAAGAACTGACGACCGGGGAGATGCTGCGCGTGATTTGCCAGGAGGCTCCGCGCAAGCCGGCTCATGCGGCCGGCTCCGGCAAGCGGCTCGATCAGGATCTGGAAGCGATCCTGCTGAAGGCTCTGCGCAAGGAACCCAAGGAACGCTATCTCACCGCCGAGCAACTGGCTTCGGATCTGCGCGCCTATCTTGAGGGGCGTCCGGTTGCGGCGCGGCGCGGCACGCTGCGCTATCGTGCGGCAAAGTTCATCCGCCGCAACCGGCTCGCCCTGGTGGGCACGGCGCTGCTGGCGGCGACTCTGCTGGCCGGCGTAGCGGGCGTGATCTGGCAGGCCAGAGTGGCCAATGAGGAACGGCGCAAGGCCGAGGCGCGTTCGGCCGATCTGCGCCAACTGAGTAACAGCCTGCTCTCGGAGTTGGACGAGGCGATCAAGCAACTGCCCGGCTCGACCGGCGTGCAGAAGCTGCTGGTGACCCGCGTGCTGGAGCATCTGGACCGCATGGCCAAAGACGCGCAGGGCGACCGGCTGACGCAGCTCGATCTCATCGATTCCTATACCCGCCTGGGGAATCTTCAGGGCAATCCATACGACCAGAATCTGGGAGATCCTGCCGGCGGGCTTGCCAGCCTCGACAAGGCGATTGCCTTGGCTGAGCCTATGGCATCGGAGGTTTCCAGGGATCGCGAGGCTCTTCGAGCGCTGGCGACGGCGCAGGAATCTCGAAGCGAGATTCTGTTTGGAGCCGCGCGAACCCAGGAGGCCGTAGTCTCCATGCGTAAGGCCGTTAATGCGTACGACCGGCTGATTTCTCACCCCGATGCCACACCCACCTTGATATGCGAGGCTGCGAGCGCCTATGGCACGCTGGGCGATGAACTGGGCCAGTCCGGCACGGCCAGCCTCGCCGATACAGCCGAAGCACTGAAGGCATTTCGTGCCTCCATCGCGCTGGACAATCGCGCCCTCGCCCTCGATCCCGACTTCACTCGCGCAAGGCGTGGCCTGGCCATCAATCAGCTCAAGATCGGCAGCGTTGAGATGGAACCCGATCCAACCCAGGCGCTCAAGGACATCCAGATCGCCTTGCAACGCGTCGATGCCTTGCCCGAATCCGAGAAAGGCAAACTCACCACCATGCGGGTGCGTTCGATGGTGCTGCGCAAAGAGGCAAACGCCATGGTTCAGTTGGGGGAATTCTCGAAGGCATCCGAGATCCTCTCCGAGGTGGTCAAGGAATATCAGAAGCTCTCGTCTGCGGATCCGCAGGATTTGCGCGCCCTTGCGGATCTGCAGGTTGTGCTGAACGACGAGGCGCTTTGCTTTGAGTCAGCGGCCGATCCGGTGCTGGCTGTCTCGCCCAACGACCGGCGCAAGAATCTCTTCGCCGCGGAGAGCTTGTTAATTAAGGCTCTCACGGTCGTGGGAAAGATGCTGAGTCAAGATTCTGCCAACGAGAACTGGAAGTCGGTTCAAGCGGACGCGCAGGTGCGCCTCGGCTCCATCGAGTCTGAGTTGCACAACGGCGGAGACTCCGATGCCCTGGCAAAAAAGGGTCTATCCGCGATGAGGGAACTGGTCAGCAAGGATCAGGTATCCCCGATGATTTTGGATCAGGCCGCGAACGCCTTCGCGACGGTGAAGCCTGCCTCTCTCAGAGCCCCGGAGGTTGCCATCTCGTGCGCCGAGCGCGAGGTCACAGCGAACCATCGGAAGACGCCTTCAATGCTGCTGACTCTGACCTGGGCCTATCGCGCCGCCGGCCAGACGGAAAAGAGCCGCGCAACGGCCAACGAGGCACTTGCGCTGCTGCCCACTCTCCAGCCGGGGAGCGTTAAGCCGAATATTTACAAGCTGCTGGAGATGCAGGCGCAGAGTGGCAAGTAAGCCGTCTTGTGAGAGCTTTAGGCCTCTTGCCGTTTGATTTCGCATTTAGGCTTCGTGGTTTCCCACCCAGTCGCCATGAAGGCGGCGAATGGATGGGGCACGGAGACGGTACGTGAACGAACGGTAAGCAACCTAGTTGGTTACCTGGCGGAAGGCCCAGAAGAGCAGGCCAGAGAGCAGCGCCGCGGACGGGAGCGTGAGAACCCAGGCCATCGCGATATTGCGGATGGTCGAGATCTGAAGACCGCTGCCATTGGCGGCCATGGTGCCGGCCACGCCCGAACTTAGGACGTGGGTGGTTGAGACCGGCAATCCGAAGTTATCGGCAGCCGAGATGGTGCACATGGCGACCAATTCGGCGCATGCACCCTGGGCGTAAGTGAGGTGCTCCTTGCCGATCTTCTCGCCGACGGTGACGACGATGCGCTTCCAGCCAACCATGGTTCCCATGCCCAGCGCCAGGGCGACGGCGATCTTGACCCAGACAGGGATGAACTTGGTCGCCTTGTCCACCGTGCCCTTGTAGGTGGCGAGTGTCTTGGCTTCGGCGGCTGTGAACTTGGGATTGCCGTTCTTCTGCATCAGGCGGATGGCTTCGCTGGCCACATACATATCGTTGCGGACGTTGGCCTGCTTGTTCGCTGGAACCGACTTGTACTCCTTGTAGACGGTCACATCGCCTTCGAGATCCTTGACCAGTTCCCTGAGAGCGAGAACCGTATCGGGCTTGATCTGCTTGGTGCGGATGTAGTCGGTAACTTCGCCGCGTGCATCTTCGCCGAGAATGCCGCTCTTGTCCACATGCTGATCGAGGACGAGTCCCGCCTGTTCGGAGGCGGTGATGAAGGCCTGCGTTTCGCGCCCTGTAACCGCGTGGTTGAGCGCGTAGGCGGTGGGCACAGTGCCGATAAGGATGAGCATGATCAGACCCATGCCCTTTTGCCCGTCGTTGGAGCCGTGAGCGAAGCTGACGCCGGAGCAGGTGAAAACCAGCAGCGCGCGAATGGGCCACGGTGGAGGAGTATTGCCTTTGGGCGCTGTGAAGAGCACATCGGCATTCTCGATTACGATTCTGGCACACAAGGATAAGAAGAAGAGTCCGACGATACCCATCAGGAGCATCACGGCGATCATGCCAATTGGAGAACTCCAGGACTCGGCATAGGCTACGGGCTGCCAGATGGGAGCGCCCAGCGGACCGAAGAGGCCGAGGACCAGAGGCGCTACGAAGTTCATGACGTAGGTTCCGGCAAAACCGGTAATTGCGATCGTGGGGATCGCCCACAGAGGCTTCTTGTGATTTGCATCGTAGCTGACGGCCAGAGCTTTGGCCCACTTCGTGAGGATGAACAGCTTGGAGAGCAACAGCAGCAGAGCGGCGGCTCCGAAGCCGATGACGGGAGAGATCAGCAGCACCTTGAAGACCTTGGTTGCCTGTTCCCAATCCACGCCGGAGGTACCGGTGTGGACGCTCATCAACTGATTGGCGATGCCGACACCAATGATGGAGCCGACCATCGTGTGGGAGCTCGACGCGGGCAGTCCGAACCACCAGGTGCTGAGGTTCCAGATGATCGCCGCAATGAGCAACGCAAAGACCATGGCGAAGCCGGCGCCGGAGCTTACCTGAAGAATCAGTTCGACGGGCAGCAGCGTGATGATCGAGAAGGCCACGGCGCCGGAGGAGAGCAAAACGCCGGTGAGGTTGCAGAGACCGGACCAAACCACGGCGATGTTGGGGTCAAGCGAGTGGGTGTAAATCACTGTGGCAACGGCGTTGGCTGTGTCATGGAAGCCGTTGACAAACTCAAAGCCAAGAGCAATCAGCAGGGCAGTAATCAGCAGCAGATAGGGCCAGATGCTGCCGACCGTAATGCCGCTGAAGTCCCGTGCGATGTTGACGCCGATAAAGCCGAGGCCGACCGCCAGCGCGGCGAGAACAATGCCGCCGCTGATCATGGCGTGAGACTTCTTCATTTTCTTGTCGAGGATCGCCGCGGCAGCGGGCCGGGCTGGTATCGCAGTAGCCAGATCGGACATTTGAAGGCTCCAGAGTACGAGATAGATATCGAGTCAGGTTGCTGGGGAAGCAAATCTCAGACAAACCAATGGATATACCAGATGTGTGAAAGGGAGATGAATTCTGGGGGTAAGGACTGTGGATTGTATTAGAGTAACCGCATGAATTCACAAAGGCTTCGCGTTGGTTTCGCCGTCGGAGCGGCTTGTGCCGGCGTTTGCCTAGTCTTGTGCGCTCTGGTGGGCCGGCTGATAGCCCAGCAGCCGGCGCCGACGCAGAAGGCCGACTCGATTTTGATTCTGAAGAAGGATCACGTGATGGATCTGCTTGCCGGGGGCAAGGTGATCCGCACTTACAAGGTGGCGCTGGGGCAGGGCGGGCTTGCGCCAAAGGAACGCGAGGGCGACGGGCGCACGCCGGAGGGCCTCTATGCCATCGATGCGAAGTACGCAGTGAGTCACTATCACAAGGCCTTGCACGTCTCCTATCCCAACGCTGAGGACCGCAAGCGGGCGGCGAAGCTGGGCGTCTCGCCGGGCGGGGCGATCATGATCCATGGGCTGCCCAACGGCAAGGGATGGGTGGGCGCTGGACACCGGCTCTACGACTGGACGCTGGGCTGCATCGCCGTCACCGATGAGGAGATCGACGAGGTCTTTGAGCTGGTTCCGGTAGGGACCCCGGTTGAGATTCGGCCGTAGGGCCAAGACAGCGGCTTCCACCTGCGAAAATGGAGAGTAGATGCTCTCCCTGCAAAATGCCGGCAAGCGGTTTGGGCCGCGAGTCTTGTTTCTGGAAGCCAATTGGTTGATCCGGGCGCGGGAGAAGACTGCTCTCGTCGGCGCCAACGGGACCGGCAAATCGACCATCATGAAGGTGTTGGCGGGCCTGGAGACCCTGGACTATGGACAGGTGCAGCAGACACGCGGGATGAGCATCGGCTACTTGCCGCAGGAGGGTCTTCGGCTGGAGGGGCGCACCGTCTTTGAGGAGTGCCTGACGGTCTTTGACGAGCTGCGAGAGATGGCGAAGGAGGTCGAGCGGCTGGCCGGACAGTTGTCGGTGCTGGACCATGAAGGACCTGAGTATGAGGCGGCGGCGGAGCGCTACTCGATGTTGCAGGAGCGCTTTCACTCGCTGGACGGATATGCGCTGGATGCGCAGGTGGGCGGCGTCTTGACCGGGCTTGGCTTCGGCAAAGAGGACTGGATGCGGCAGACCGACGAGTTCTCGGGCGGCTGGCAGATGCGCATTGCGCTGGCCAAGCTGCTGCTGGCCAAGCCAAATCTGCTGCTGCTCGACGAGCCGACTAACCATTTGGATCTTGAGACGCGCAACTGGCTTGAGGACTATCTGAAGGCTTATCCCTTTGGCTACATTCTGATCTCGCACGACCGGTATTTTCTGGATGTAACGATAGATCGCACGGTTGAGATCTGGAATAAGCGGCTGAATATCTATCAGGGGAATTACACAAAATATCTAAGTCAGAAGGACGAGCGGCGGACGCAGTTGCAGTCGGCTTACCGTAACCAGCGCTTGCAGATTGAGCATCTGGAGGCGTTCATCAACCGCTTCCGCGCACAGGCAACCAAGGCCAAGCAGGTGCAGAGCCGCATCAAGGAGTTGGAAAAGATCGAGCGGATTGAAATACCAGAGGAAGAGTCGGTGATTCATTTCCGATTTCCTCAGCCGCCGCCCTCGGGACGGATGGTTGTGGAGGCTGAAGGGCTCTCGAAGAGTTATGGCGCGAAGCAGGTGCTCAACGGCGTGCGATTCGGCATCGAGCGCGGCGACCGTGTGGCGCTTGTGGGCGTGAATGGCGCGGGCAAGTCTACGCTGATCAAGTTGCTCATCGGCGACGAGGCGCCGACCTCTGGACAAGTCAAGCTGGGGCATAACGTCGTGAGCGAGTACTTTGCACAGGACCAGTACAAAGTGCTGAATGGCGATGCGCGGATGCTGGACGATATCAGCGGCGCGGCGCTCAAGGTGCCTGAAGGTGAACTGCGTTCGCTGCTGGGCTGCTTCCTCTTTCGCGGGGACGATGTTTTCAAGCCGCTGGGCGTGCTGAGCGGAGGCGAGCGCAACCGCTACGCGCTGGCGCGGATTCTGGTTTCGCCGTCGAATTTTC
>CAZGHZ010000062.1:0-28725 GCA_964525655.1 uncultured Occallatibacter sp. | reverse complement strand
AGCAGGCGCGCGTGCTGCGGCTAATTCCGGGCCTGGAGAATGCGCGCTTCCTGCGTTACGGGCAGATTCATCGCAACACGTACATCTGCGCGCCACTTTTGCTGGATGAAACTTTGCGCCTCAAGAAGGAGCCGCGGCTGCTCTTTGCCGGGCAGCTTTCGGGAGTGGAGGGTTATACCGAGTCAATTGCGACCGGAATGCTGGCGGGAATCTATGCGGCTTCACTGGCGCGCGGCGAGCGACCCACGCCTGCGCCGCGCGCGTGTGCTCTGGGTTCGCTGGTGCATTACATTACGCACGCCGATTCCAAGGACTTTCAGCCGGCTAACATCACTTTTGATCTGCTTGAGCCCCTCGAAGAAGAGCTGCGCAAGAAGATTCGCGACAAGAAGGAGCGCCACCGGCTGGTTTGCGAGCGAGCGCTGGCGGCCTTCGATGAGTGGTGGGTTGGGAAAGTTATGCTGGATCGTGACTGAGAATCCGCTATCTTGCGGTTGAAGAAGGATTATGAGTAGAAACAATCTATTGGTTGTCCTGACCGCGACAGGTTCAGCGCTTTGCTGGTGGCCTTTTTTTATCATGCAAACGGCAGATCGCAGTCACCTTTGGTTCCTTCCCTACCCGCTGATCGCGCTCGCGGCCGGCTATGCGACTTTCTTGACGGGAGGACGCTGGCTTCGCTTTATTGTGGTTTCTTCCGTGGGAACGTTTGTTGGGGTGTGCAGCGGTGGCGCAATCTGGCCGGAAGAGGATGGCATTGCTCAATCGTATTTGCTCTACGGAGCAGGCATAGCCACCCTGGTCACTGCGCTTTTGTCCTCCCTCTCATGTTTCGTGGGACGAAGGCTATCATCTCGCTGACAGCTTCCGATGTCCAGACGCGAGGGCCAAGACAGCTCCAACATTCAGAGAGTGCGATGGCCTGGGAACCTTTCGGACGCTCCCAGTGTCCAATTAGATAGGGCGTCCCGCGCGCCGGTTTGCGGCGGATGCCATGATAGGCTGAACAGGCCGGGGAGCGAGCCCATTGAAAGTCTTCATTGCGTCCGAAGCCATCTCGCCGTTCACTCTCTCGGATGAGTTGATCGCTCTGCTCATGCTTGCGGTCTTGCTCTGCATTGCGATCGGAATCGCCATCTTCTATCTTGCGACCCGGCTCCGTCTGGCGTTCGATCACTGCGTGGCTCGCCAGACCCAAGAGATTCGGCCGGCATGGAGGCTTTATCGTCCGCAAGCCTGGCGTTTTTTCAAGATGAATCTGCTGTTTGGGATCATTTTCTTTTGCGCATTCGTGTTGGTGGCTCTGCCATTCTGTTTTGGCTTCTACCGGATCTACGCGTCGTCAAAACCGGACGGTCAATTCGATGCCGGCAGCTTCTTCCTGCTTCTGCTTCCATTCATCGGAATCGTGATTTGCTTGTGCCTCGCGGCGGTTGTCGTGGATGCCGTGCTGCGTGATTTTATCCTGCCCCATATGGCGGTTGCGGACGTCTCTTTCCGCCAGGCATGGGAATTGGTGAAGGCGCGCATCGGAGCGAAAAAGGGCTCCTTCGCGCTTTACATTTTCCTTCGTCTGATTCTTCCCACACTTGCCGTGATGGCCCTGTTCATTGCTGCGGCGATTCCCCTGGCGATCGTTTTTGGCATGTTGGCGCTCTCCGAGGCCGGTCTCAACGCGATGCGGGAGAATGCGGCAGGGGTTGGCGCGATCATCTGGATCTTCTTCGAGATTCTGCTCGGCGCTCTCGTCACCTCATTCGGCCTTTTCGTGGCCGTGTGCCTGGGCGGCCCGATTGCCACCTGGACGCGCAACTATGCCCTGCTCTTCTATGGCAGCCGGTGCCAGGCTCTGGGCGAGATTCTCGCCCCTCCACCGGCTGACGCTCCAGCGGGCCAGGAAGCTATCTGAGCATGGCCTGCATCCCCAGCAACGTGTACCCTGAAGACTGGAGCTTGCGAATGCGTTGGATTTCCATTGTGGTTTGTTCGGCGGCACTGGCGGTGGGTTCCGCAGGTGCTCAAGCGCAAACTGCCCCGGCAAAGCCCGCGGCTACCTCCGGAGTGGCGCACCTGGTGCTGCCGCCAGTACCCAAAGCGCTGCTGCCGGAGGCCTTTGCAGGGTGGGTCACCGCAGAAGCGCCGAATAAAGTGACCGACGCGGCCCAGGCCGATCCCGCCAACGCCGCTGCGCTCAAGGAATACGACTTTACCGACGCAGCGCTGGCCAATTACAAGCGGGAAGGCGAGACGCTTAGCCTGCACGCGATGCGCTTCCACGACGCCAGCGGAGCCTTTGGCGCGTACTCTTTTTACCGCCAGAACGGCTGGCCGAAAGAAGAGATCGGCACAGGCGCGACCTCGAACCACAACCGCGTGCTCTTCTGGGTGGGAAATGTGGTCGTGGATGCGAACTTCTCGCGCATCTCGCCCATGAGCGGCTCGGAGTTGCGCGAGCTGGCCGGCCAGTTGCCACGGCCGGAGGGTGGCGAGGCGCTAACGCCGCCGATCCTGGCTAATCTTCCCCAGAGCAATCTGCCTCAAATCAAGCTGGACGGGCAGACTACCCACTATGCACTGGGAGCTGCGAGCTATACAGGCTCGGGCGGGGTGCTGCCGCCGGACCTGGTCAGCTTCGATCGCGGCGCTGAGACGGTGACGGCCAACTATTCGCTGCGCTCGGGCGTGGCTACGCTCACCCTCATCGACTATCCCACGCCGCAGATGGCCGCGGCCCAGGAGACGAGGATTCGCGATTACATCAAGGCCGGCAAACAGGCCCAGCCAGCCTGGCCCAAGCCCCTGGCAGACTCCGATCTGGCTTCGCTCGATGTGCGACGCAGCGGGCCATTGGTGGCGCTGGTCAGCGGCGATGCCATTCCAGAGGAGAGCCACAAGCTGCTGGCCATGGTTCACTATGAGTCGGATCTGATGTCGATTCCGCAGCCGACGGACTCTGAAGTTTTGAAGACCGGAAGGCTGCTGATGGGGATCGCTCTCCTTGTGGTCGTCGGCTGCGTCGCCGCAATCCTGCTCGGGTTCTTCCTGGGCGGCTTCCGGGCGCTTTATCGCAAGGCGCGTGGCAAACCGGTCTCCTCGGTCTACGATGTCGAGTTCACAAGTCTCAATCTGCGGGATTGAGGGGCGGGAATCGGGCGAGATTCGGGGGAAGCATCTGAAGGGTTAATGGGGCAGTAAACCCTGTTGAAAACCTTAGTAATCCCTAGAAAACACCCTGAGATAACGGAGAACTGCAGAAGAATTCAGGCGAAGATGAATCGAAGATCTGGTCGGTGATTTCTCCAGAGGTTAATATATAAGTTATTGACTATAAACAACTTATTTCTGTCTCGAATTCCCCTTGACACTCCCTGTTGCCGCACCTAGTATGCAGCCAGAAAGTTCTGATGGTTTTGCCTCCGTTGGAACTATTCTCCCTGAGGAAGGAGCTGCCCTGTTGCCGGGCGGCTCTTTCCGTTTTTGAGGCTTATAAGAGCCCCTCGCTTCCATCTCGAGATTCGATCAGATCGCTTTGCCAGAAACAGGGCCGCGCCGGTGCGTGGGCATGTCCGGATGATGCGATCCGCAGCCATTCCCGCACTCGCACGCAATGTTTGCCCCGGAGAGCATTGAAGGTCGCTCAATAACGGAAGCTGAGACCCATTCCGATGACGTGGCGCGCTTCAAGATTCACCGCCATGGGCGCATACGGCTGGGCGGGTATTCCAGTGGGAACCAGCGTCGCGCCGATGTTTCCCGCCACCTGACCGACGCCTATATCGAAGGCGAAGTGCGGATGTTCACGCTGGGTCACACGAACTGCATAGTCCAGCGTCGTGGGAATATGCGCGTTGTCATGAGTCGTGTAGGTCGGAGGGGCGAAGAGCAGGGCGCTGAGATTCTTCGAGGTCTTAGGCTCCTGAGTAAATCCCGCCGAGGGCACGGCCACAATGCCGTGCGTGAGGGGCAGTGGAATGCCCAAGCCGCCAAAGAACCGTCCGCCGAAGCGCGTGCTTTGGCCGCCGATGCCGAAGATGGTGGCATTGGTGGCCTTCCATCCAATGTTTGCGAGGAAGGGCACCGGCGGCTTAGCCCAGGTCTTGGTTGCGGCGATATACACATCGCCATTGGTGTAGGCATTGGCGCTGCCGCCGAGTTCCTGGCTGATGGCGGTGGAAACAAACTTGTCTCCAAAACGCACGATGCCGCCCGCCGCGATCCCTGGCGTCCACGGGCCAAACTCCCCGTCCTTGATGGCTACGATCTTGCCGCTGACGATGTTCATGCCGTCATAGTTCCAGAGCTTGCTTAGATCAAGAATGGTTGAGGAGCCGCTGTCTCCGAAGGTATGGACGCTGCGCGTGTAGCCGATCTCGGCGCGGTTGGAGAACCCCTCGACGATGCTGAAGGTCTGGATATCGCCGATCACTTTGGAGGCGTCGATGAAGTGATAGCCGACAGCGGGGTGGGAGAAGACCTTGCCTTTGGCCGATTCGACAACGTAGGCGGTGGGCGTCAGAAAGCCGCCGGTCTGGCCCTCCAGCGTCAGGTGTTGGGCGCTGAGTTGCCGAGTGGCGAGCATGGCGACCGCGAGGAAGCCGCAAACAGAGAGTTTGTGAATGAGGCGAAGATTCACTTTGACTTGACTCCAGCGGAGCGCAGTCGCCTGCCTCCGGTAACGTTCGCAATTAAACCCCTTGTAACACAATCGAAGCTGCCTCGTCTTCAACTTTGTTCGAGTGGTAGACTCAGGCCATGCCGCGCGGTCTCTTTATCACGCTCGAAGGCCTGGATGGTTCCGGGAAGACAACGCAGATCAACCGCCTGGCTGCCTGGCTGAAAAGACGCGGCCACGCCCCCGTCGTCACCCGCCAGCCCGGTGGCACGTCGACCGGCGACCGCATCCGCGAGTTGGTGCTCGACTCGCGCTCCACGGGCCTTGCGCCGATGGCAGAGATGGCTCTGATGTTTGCCGATCGCGCGCAAGCAATTGCCGAGGTCATTCAACCCGCGTTGGATGCGGGAAAGCTCGTTCTCTGCGACCGCTTTACGGATTCAACTGAGGCCTATCAGGGCGGCGGCCGTGAGCTTGGCTCCGCGATCGTGCTCGAACTGCACCGCCTCATCTGCTCAGGTACTCAGCCGGATCTGACGCTGCTGCTGCTGCCCTCGCTCGATGCCTCGCTCGAACGTGCGCGCCGCCGCAACCAGCGCGCCACCGCGCAAACGGGCGCGGATGAAGGCCGATTCGAGCAGGAACAAGATGCCTTTTACAGCCGCGTCTGGCAGAAGTACCGAGAGATCGCCATTCGCGAGCCTGAGCGGGTTGTCCTGATCGAAGGCGATCTGACCATCGACGAGGTCCACGAACAGATCGTCGAAGCCGTTGCCGAGCGGCTGGCGGTGTTGGCGGCCACGGCATCAGCGTAATCGGGCCAAGCCACTCAAGGACAGGATATAATCCAGATTAGCCAGCAATCACCTCACTTCAAGCTGCCAGCGAGATCCCATGAAATTGATCCGTAACGTTTTCTTTGTGTCTGCCATGCTTCTTCTCAGCGCGCCTCTCTATTACGCACAAGTCTCTGAGTCGGCGATCAGCAAGCAGATCGATAAGCTTCGATCCTTTTCCGCCGACCAGCGCCCAACTGCGACCATCAAGGTTGCCGCGGATATCAGCGCACTCCCCGCCGGACCAAAGAAAGTCGGGCTCGCCGATGCTGTGGCACATTTGGTTACCGAAGGCGACCAGGGAACCGCGGCTCTGCAAGCAGTTGCCAGCACGCTGTCGCAAGCGCTGGCGCAGTCGCCCGTTCCCGCGAAGAAAGATGCGGTGCCGATGCCGTACCTCGACTTGGCCAAACTGGTCCGCTATGAGAATGTGACGGCAACTCTGAACGATCCGCTCTTCGCCAAGGCCACCCAGACGCTGGCCGACAACGATGCCGAGATCGCGAAGGTCGACTTCACCCTCAAGGATCTGCAAGGAAAGAAGGTCACGCTCTCCGAACTGCGCGGAAAGATCGTCATGGTGAATTTCTGGGCCTCCTGGTGCGTGCCCTGCCGGCTGGAAATGGCCGACCTTCAGGCAATTTATACACACTTCCAGTCTCAGGGCCTCGTCATCCTCTCAATCACCGACGAAAACCCTTTTAAGGTCGGGTCGTTTCTGGCGCAAGCCAACTACCACCCCCCCGTTCTGCTCGACTCCGATGGCAAGGTACATAAGCTGTTTCACGTCGACGGCATTCCCAGAACCTTCGTCTTCAACCGGGACGGCAAGCTTGTGGCTCAAGCCATCGACCAATGCACCCAGCACCAGTTTCTTGAGATGCTGTCCAAAACCGATTTTCATCCATAAACCGTTCCCACGGGTGACGCCGAGTGCCAGTCTTTCCCGAGTTCGAGGAACCGTAAACGAACGATCTTCGAGCAAGGGGTGACGAAGAAAAAGGAGAACTTGGCTCCGGCCCTGAGGCTTCCGCCCCGGAGTGCAAAGCTCGCACGCCGGGGGTCTCGGGTTGAGACGCATATAGAGCCATGCATTGTGAGATACAATTTCGTCGTTGCTCCAATGGCTTCAACCCACCTATCCAGCGAGACCGCATGACTGCTCTCCGTAGCACTCTTCTTCTCGCAGCGCTACTTTTCACAACACCTCTTCTTCATGCGCAGGCGAGTGAATCGTCGGTCGTCACGAATGAACTGAAGAGTTTCGCGACGGCCCCCACCCCCCAGTCGCCGGCAACAGTCGTCAAGATCGCCTCAGACATTCGCGCCCTCCCTGCCGGTCAGCTCAAATTCCAGCTCGCAGACGGTCTTGCCCATCTTTCCTCCCGGGTCGACCCAGGAGTGGCAGCCTTTCAAGCGGTAGCCGACACGCTGGTCCAGTCGATCAATGAGTCTTCGGGTTTCGACGCAGGCGGCCAATCCGCGGCGCTGGTCCTTGACCTGGCCAAACTGATCCGATACGAACATGCAAAGACGACCCTCGATGATCCTCTCCTCGCCCAGGCAATGCAAAAGCTGGCTGCCGACGATGCCGATGTAGAAAAGGCAGACTTTACACTCAAGGATCTACAGGGCCACGATGTCACACTTTCGCAGCTCCGCGGCAAGGTCGTACTGGTCAATTTCTGGGCAACCTGGTGTGGCCCCTGCCGTCTTGAGATGTCCGATCTGAACGACTTTTACTCCCGTTTCAAGTCCCAGGGCCTGGTTGTCCTCTCCATCACCAATGAGGAAAGCTCAAGGGTTACCCACTTGGTGAATGGGGTTGGCTACCACCCTCCCGTCCTGCTCGACCCCGACTCCCATGCTGCCGCTCGGTTCCACGTCGAGAACCTGCCCAGAAGCTTCGTCTTCAATCGAAAGGGCAAGTTGGTGGCCCTGGCCGTCGATCAGCGCTCCCGCCGCCAGTTCTTGCTGATGCTGGCCGCAGCCGGCGTCCATCCCTGACACCAGCGCCGTTGCGTCCAACGAGTCGCACGGAGGCCCGCGCGATTACACTTTATAAGTGACCAGGGACGATCTATTCGCGCCTCAACTCGACCCCAGTCCCCAACTCGGCCTCAACTTCGCCGAGTCACGACAATCGCGCCGTATCTGGCCGGTGCGCGAGTTGGTCGGTCAAATATGCGAGTTGGTCGAGCAGGAGTACGGCGACGTTTGGGTCGAGGGCGAGATCTCGAACTTCAGGCCCGCACCCTCGGGCCATCTCTACTTCACACTCAAGGACGCCGACGCGCAGTTGCCCGTCGTGCTCTTCCGCCGGCAGGCGATGCTGCTGCGCTTCCGCCCCGAGGATGGCCTGCATATGCTGGCGCGCGGCCGGGTCAGCGTCTACGAACAGCGCGGCCAGATGCAACTGGTGGCCGAGACAATGGAACCGGTCGGCGCCGGTTCGCTGCAACTGGCCTTCGAACAGTTGAAGGCGCGTCTCAAGGCCGAGGGGCTCTTCGAAGCAGAACGCAAACGCCCGCTGCCGGCCTTCCCGCGAACGGTCGGCATCGTCACCTCGCCTACTGGCTCAGTGATTCGCGATTTCCTGAACATTGTCGCCCGGCGCCACTCCGGCTTGAGCGTGCTGATCTGCCCGGCCTCGGTGCAGGGAGACTCCGCGCCGGCCGAGATTGAAGAGGCGCTGGACGAACTGAATGCGTCGGGCCTTGTGGATGTGATTGTCGTTGCGCGCGGCGGCGGATCGCTGGAAGACCTCGCAGCTTTCAACAGTGAGCGTGTGGCCCGCGCGATTGCGTCGAGCCGCCTGCCAGTCGTCTCCGCAATAGGCCATGAGACGGACTTCACCATCGCCGACTTTGTGGCCGACCTGCGCGCTCCGACACCTTCAGCCGCCGCCGAACTGATCACCGAGGCGCAGCACAAGATCGCCGAACACCTGGCCTCGCAATCGCATCGGCTTGAGCGCGCCGCGCGCTTCCAACTGCTGCTTGCGCGGCAGCGGCTCACACGCCTGCCGGTGAGCCGCGCCGAGGGTCGCATGGCTGCGCTGCTGCATCGGTTGGAGCAGCGCCTCGATGACCTCAGCTTCCGCTTGGAAGCAGCGGTGAGCAGCCAACTTCGCCAGCATCAGAGCCAAGTTTCCGAATTGGCCGCCGCCGTCCTGCGCCAAGATCCACGCCAGGCGCTTGCCGAGGCTCGCGCGAGACTGGCTGTTTGCCGAACCCGTTTGGAGCGGTCTCTGGAACGGACGCTTCATCGCTCCGCCGCGCGCCTCAGCGCTCTCGACGCACGACTGCACTCACTCTCGCCGCTCGCAGTGCTTGATCGCGGCTACGCGCTTGTCTTCGATGCAAATGGCGCGGTGGTGCGATCGACATTGCAGCTTGCGCACGGAGACACGGTTACCACGCGCCTTTCCGATGGGGCTTTCATCAGCCGCGTGGAATCGACGACGCCCAATCAATCGACTAAGAAATGAGACCATGAGCACAACAACCGCGCGCAAACTCTTCGGCACCGACGGCATTCGAGCCGTCGCGGGCAAAACACCTCTCGATGCAAACACGATCTTCGCCTGCGGGCTGGCGCTGGGCCACTCGTTGCGCAAACTTGCGACCGAACCCAAAGTAATTCTCGGCCGCGACACGCGCGAGTCCGGCCCCTGGATCGCCGCCACGCTCGCCGCAGGCCTGCGCGAGGCGGGTGCGCGCGTCGAAAGCGCGGGCGTTATCACGACTCCTGCTGTCGCATTTCTGGCGCAGAAACATGGATTTCAAGCCGGCGTGGTGATCTCGGCCTCGCACAATCCTTGGGCTGACAACGGCATCAAGCTCTTCGGCAGCGATGGCTTCAAGCTGGCCGATGCGGTCGAGCTGGCGATGGAAGACGAAATCCTCCATCATGCTTCCACCGCAATTGCTCCCGACCCTGCTACGCTGATTCCGGTTGCGGACAATCCAACGTTTCAGGCCGACTATATACAATTCCTCATCGACTGCGTGCCGGGGCTTTCGCTGGCCGGGTTGCGCATTGTGGCCGATTGCGCGAATGGAGCGGCGGCGGCCGTCGCGCCGGAACTCTTCCGGCGGCTCGGCGATCAGATCACGCTGCTCAATATCGAACCCGACGGGCGCAACATCAATTTGAACTGCGGTGCGCTGCATCCTGCCATTGTCGCTTCCGAAGTGATGGCGCGCGGAGCGGAGCTTGGCCTTACCTTCGACGGCGATGCCGACCGCTGCATGTTAGCCGGCGCGAAGAACAACGTCATCAACGGCGATGCAATCCTGTTGATGGTTGCACGCGATCTCAAGGCGCGTGGACTGCTGACCGGCGATCTGGTCGTCGCTACAACGATGTCCAACATGGGCCTTGAAGCGGCGCTCAAGCGCAGCGGCATTCGCATGTTGCGCGCTTCGGTGGGTGACCGCTACGTGCTCGAACAGATGCAGAAGCACGATGCGGCTCTAGGCGGCGAACAATCCGGCCACATTCTGCTGCCGCATCTAGCAACGACTGGCGATGGCCTTCTCACCGCGCTGGTCGTCCTCGATCTGATCGCCCGCACCGGCAAGTCAATTGATGAGCTGACCGCGGATTTGCGGGTCTACCCTCAGGTGATCGTGAATGTGAAGGTACGCGAGAAGAAGCCGCTCGAATCGATCCCCGCGGTAGCCGCAGCAATTCGCGCCGCTGAAGATGATCTGAAGGATACAGGCCGTGTAGTCATCCGCTACAGCGGTACCGAAGCATTAGCAAGAGTCATGATCGAAGCCGAGAGCGAAGAGGCGATGCGCCTGCACGCCGACGCGATCGCCGATGCGATCCGGACTGAGCTCGGGGTATAACAACAAGGGGGGGTATGAGCCTGCAGAGGAAATTCGCACTCGTCGCCGCAGCATTTATTGTCGGACCGCTTGCTGCATGCGCTCAATGCGGGTTTGCCTTTGAGCCTGCCGCAGCTGTGCGCTGGTATCGAAGCGAAGGATGGATAATTCCTGGGCTTGCTGATGCGAATGCGATTGCACCCATCCGTCTTGAGATTGAAGGTAAACCGGCTCCTTGGAGTTTTCCCGAGGGAGTTACAGCTCATTGGGTACAGCACGGTGCCGGCTATCGAGTCACTTTTCCCGCAGCGATCTTCGAACGTGGCGGCCAGCGGACAAAGATGCTGGAGCGCGAATTCGTTCTTTATCAGATGGTGCGTTGGGAGGTGAATGACCGACCTTATGCATACTCGTACGTGTTGGGACCTCTCGATGTTGCTTGCACCGCCAACGTTGACATCATCGATGAAGACGGTGATGGTGTTTTTCGCGTGATGACACCTGATGGGCACATCCTCTCACGTCACGCCGAGGCACCACCCGTGCCGGATTGGGCAAGAAAGCCGAAAATGTAAGACTCTTAATCGAAACACGACGTCGTCGATAACAAGCTGTACATTATTGGAATTCCATATGAGATAGCAAACTCGCTACATGTCTCGCCAGTTTGCGCCGAAGGCCAGGTCGGCGACCAATGGGACGCTGAGCTGAATCACGCCCTCCATCTCTGCGCGGACTAATGCCTCGATCTCGGTAGCCTCGTTGGCGGGAACTTCAAAGAGCAATTCATCGTGGACTTGCAAGACCATCCGCGTCTTGAGATTGCGCTCGCAGAGCTTTTGATCGATCGCGATCATGGCCAGCTTGATGAGGTCGGCGGCGGTTCCTTGCAGCGGCGTGTTGATGGCCGTGCGCTCGGCGAAGCCACGTTGATTGGGGTTGCGGCTCTCGATGTCGGGAATGGGACGAACGCGGCCGAAGAGCGTGCGCACCGAGCCGGTCTTGCGCGTCTCGGCGAGGGTCTTCTCAATGAATTCGTGAACGCCGGCGTAGCGCGCGAAGTAGCGCTCGATATAGGCCTTCGCCTCGGCCTGCGGAATGCCCAACTGCGCGGCCAGGCCAAAGGGCGAGATGCCGTAGACGATTCCGAAGTTGACAGCCTTGGCGCGGTTGCGGGTCTGCTTGTCCATCTCTGTGGGCGGCACACCGAAGACCTCGCTGGCGGTGAGCGTATGAATGTCTTCGTTGTTCTGATAGGCGTGGACCAGGAGCGGGTCACCCGAAAAGTGAGCCAGCAGGCGCAGTTCGATCTGCGAGTAATCGGCGGAGAGCAGTTGCGTGCCCGGCGCGGAGATAAAGGCGGCGCGAATCTCGCGACCCAGCTCCGTGCGAACGGGAATGTTTTGTAGATTCGGATTGATGGAGGAGAGTCTTCCAGTAGCCGTGGCCGCGGCCTGAAAGGTGGTGTGGACGCGCGAGTCAGCATCGGCGAGCAGCGGCAGTGCGTCGATGTAAGTCGATTTCAACTTGGACAAGTGACGATATTCGAGGACGAGACGCGGAACGTCGTGCTTTTCCGCTAGAAATTCAAGCACATCCTGCGCGGTAGAGACGGCCTTACCTTTGCCCCGGCTGGCCGGTGCGGGCAGGCCCAAGTCGGTGAAGAGCACCTCGCCAAGCTGCTTGGGCGAATTGATGTTGAAGCGGCGGCCTGCCAGTGAGAAGATTCGTTCGCCGACGCGATCTAGCTCGATGGCAAAACGCTTGGAGAGCCCATCGAGCACGCCAAGATCGATGCGCACGCCGGCCTGCTCCGTGCGAAACAGCACCGGTGCAAGTGGCAGGTCAATATCTCTGTAAACGCGCTCCAAGTCCAACTTCTTCACGTCGGCCTTCAATGCCGGAACGAGTGCGCGAATCGTTGCCGCACCCGCTGCGAGGGTGGACGGCGCAGGCTGCGAGTGGCGCGCGGCCACATCGGCCAGCGCCTGAGTGGCGTGTGTGGGATTGAGCGCGTAGGAGAGCAGCATCGTGTCGTCCACCGCTCCGCGCAACGTCACGCGCTGCGCGGTGAGCAAGTGAAGCACAGACTTCCAATCGTGGGTCTGCTTGGGAACGGAAGAGTCCTCGAGCAGGGCGCGCAACTCATTTGATAGTGGCAATCGCAGAGCCTTGGCCGGCTCGGCGCATACGCCGACGCTGAAGCTGGCTTTCTTTTCGGCGGCTTCGGCGACATCGAGCAAGGACATCGACTGCTGTGGTTCGTCTTCCGACTCCGGCTTGGGCGCGGCCATATCGAGCGCGAAGGCAAAGCCGCCGACGCGGGCGGCTGCGTAGAATTCGGCTAATTGCTCAGCGTTCGGTACTTCAATCAACTCCACCGTGGGGCCGTCGGCCGCAGGCTCAAGTTCGCGCAGCATCGATGTGAATTCAAGTTCGGTGAAGAGATCGCGGCAGGCTTCGAGGTCTGGCGCTTGCGTCTCCATCGCCTTCAAATCCAGCGGGAGCGGGACATGCGAGTCGATGGTGACGAGTTCTTTCGAGAGCAGCACGGCATCGCGGTTCTGCTCGAGCGACTCGCGATAGCTCTTGCGCTTGACCTCGGCCGCGCGGTCGAGTACAGCCTCGACGCTGCCGAACTCCAGAATCAGATCTACGCTGCCCTTGTCGCCGATGCCGGGCGCGCCTGGCACATTATCGACCGCGTCGCCACGCAGAGCCATCACATCGACGACCTTCTCCGGCGGCACTCCGAGCACCTCGACGACCTTGGCGGGATCGAGGATCAGATTGTCCTTTTGCGGGTTGAGGATCTTCACCGTGGGTGTGACCAACTGCATCATGTCCTTGTCGCCGGAGACGATGAAGACCTCGTACTTCTGCTCGGCGGCTTCGCGGGCCAGAGTGCCGATCACGTCGTCGGCTTCAAAGCCCTCGGCCTCGAGGATGGGAATGCGCAACGCCTCAAGGGCGCGGCGGATGTAGGGAATCTGGCGGCGCAGGTCCTCAGGCATCGACGCGCGATTGGCCTTGTAGCCCTCGTAGTCCACGTCTTCAAAGCTCTGCGTTTTGCCATTCCATTTGCGCAGAGGCTTCATGGCGCGCGCGCGTTCGTCGCGGAAGACCTCGCCGCTCACATCGAAGACGGCGGCGAAGTAGCGCGGCTGGAAGTCCTGGCGCAGCTTCTTGATCATGTTGACGAAGACATAAATGGCCGCCGTCGGCAGACCGTCGCGCGTCGACATGGGCCGCGAACGCTGCATCGCGTGGTAGGCGCGAAAGATGAACGACATGGTGTCGAGCAGGAAGACGGGCGGCTTGGCTTGATCAGTCACGAGACGAGTTTAGCAGGGTGCAGAGATCAGAGAACAGCGAACAGAAAGATGGACAGAAACGAGGTTTCGGTTAGCCGTTAGTCCAACAGGAAACTTAGTCAAGGTTCAGTTCTGCTTGGCGACGGACCATGCGTGCCAGTATGTCCAACGGTACTGGCCAACGACGTCTGAGGTCCGGACCGGCCCATATTCAGCGACTCGACTGTCTAAGCTGAGGTCGCGATTATCTCCCATGACGAACAACTCTCCTGGACCAAGTGTGCGAGACGCAAAGGTTATCAGATCTGGTAGGCCGACACCTGTAGCTGGGGCGAGATACGGCTCATCAATCTGCGTACCGTTGCGGAAAACTTTCCGATTTACGCCACTGATTGTCTCGCCTGGCATTGCTACAATGCGCTTCAGAACAATCGCATCTTTACGGCGCAACACGATAACGTCTCCATCGTGTAGGTCGGAGCGAGCCCGATCACTTTCATCAACAAAGATTCTGTCTCCCGGATGAAGCAATGGAAGCATCGATCCCCCGGCAACTTGAAATGGGTTATACGCCGGACCACAGCCACTAAAGAGTAGCGAAACTCCTAGTGCTCGGGCCAAAAGGCCTGAGACCCGGAGCTTCCTTATAGCCGCGTTTGGAGTCATCTTCTGGCAAGTGTATATCATTTCCGCCATTACACCTTGATTGTCAGGCACTGCTCGAATTGTCTGTGATTCGAAAGCAGTATTACTGCCAAAAGGCCAGATATTCTGGATCAGGAAAGAAACATGCAATCGCCATAGCTGAAGAATCGATATTTCCCTTCGACGGCGTGGCGATAGGCGGCGAGAACACGTTCGCGTCCGGCGAAGGCGCTGACTAACATCAGCAGGCTCGATTGGGGTAGGTGGAAGTTGGTCAGCAGCGCGCCGACGAGACGGAAGTTGAACCCGGGGGAGATGAAGATCTCCGTCTCTCCGGAGTGGGGCTGAAGCGGATTGCCCGCTGCCTGCTGTGCGCAATGTTCAAGCGTGCGAACGACGGTGGTGCCAACGGCGACGATGCGGCGGCCCTCGGCGACGGCGCGATTGATGGCGTCGGCTGCGGGCGCGGAGAGCATGTAGCGTTCGCGATGCAGGTGAACCTCATCCACGCGCTCGACGCGCAACGGCGCGAAGGTTCCGAGGCCGACATGCAACGTGATGCGAGCCAATTCGACACCACGCGCAGCTATCGCATCGAGAATCTGTGGCGTGAAGTGCAGGCCCGCGGTAGGCGCGGCCACCGAGCCGCGTTCGCACGAGAAGACCGTTTGATAGCGCTCGCGATCTTCTTCCGCATCGTCGCGATGAATGTAGGGTGGTAAAGGCACGTGGCCGATGCGTTCGAGAACTGCGAAGAAATCGTCGACCGGCTTGAAGCGCAACAGGCGCTCGCCGAATTCGCCGCGCTCCAGCACCTCGGCCTCAAGTTCGATTGCGCCGGAGGGTCCCGGAAAAACGAGGATCTCGCCGATGGCGACTTTTCTGCCGGGACGAACGAGGGCGCGCCAGAGGTTTTCGCCGGATGGTGGACGTTCGAGATTTGTCGTTTCCCAGGTCCCAAAAGCGGGACCTGGGGCACCCTGCGATTGGAGTTGGTCGTTTCCCACCCATTCCGCAGAAACACGCGGAATGGATGGGGCACGTAGCTTCTCATGCGCAACCGGCGCGGTCAGCATCACTTCAATCTGGCCGGTTGGCTTTTCTTGCTCGCGGCGCAGTGTACGGCGGGCGTAGAGACGGGCCGGGATGACACGCGTATCGTTCAAGACCAGCAGGTCGCCGGGACGGAGCAGTGAGGGGAACTGGGCAAAGTTCGCGTCGCGCAGCGCGCCTGTCGCGCGATCCATCGCTAACATGCGGCTCAGTCCGCGCTCGGCGGGCGGTTGCTGCGCGATCAACGCGGCGGGAAGGGCAAAATCGAAGTCGGCTACGCGGTCGAAGTCGCCAACGCGCAGCCCGGTCATGCGAACGGCTTTCTGAAGCGATCGAGGGCTCGCTTGCGCGCGCGTTCGAGGGCAGCGTTCAGTTGTTCGCGCATTGGCTCGAACTGGTTGGCGGCAAGGTCCACGGGAACATACGTCGCCCGCGCCCAACTGACGCAGATGCGCGTGAAGGGCTTGGGAACCAGGAAGCGGTCCCACGAGCGCATCGTCCAGGCGTGCTCAGGCTCAAGATGAAATACGCCGATGGGCGCTCCGGTAATCTGCGCCAGCTTGATCGGGCCCATCTTGGTTTGATAGATGGGGCCGCGCGGGCCGTCGGCGGTGAAGATGGCGGTCCTGCCGGTGTCGATCACGTGCGCCAGACCGAGCAGGCCCTCTCGCGCACCCCGCGAACTGGAGCCACGCACAGCATCGAAGCCGAACAATTTGAGGATGCGGGTAATCAACTCACCGTCATAGCTTTGGCTGATGAGAATTACCGCACGGGAGTAGCGAAAGTAGACGGTGCAAGGCAGCACGCACTGGTGCCAGAAGCAAAAGATCTCCGCCGGAGATTTCTCGCCGAGCAGGACTGGGGTTACGCCGTCTTCGGCGATCACCTCAAAGCGCCAGGTGCGCCCGACGATCGAGAAGAGCGCCCAGACGATGCGCGGCACCACAGCCAGTATCAGGCGCTGTTTGAAGGTGAAGCTGGATTTGTCTTCGGATGTCACTGCTTCGATTCTAGCGGAGTTAGGGGCGTCCGCATGGTTGGCGGCCTTTTCGTTTGCTATCGCCTACCATCGCCGCGCGCCGCAATTCAGCTATACCGCAACCAGCGCAGCAGTTCGGGCAGAGTGGCTCGCTTGCCATACATGAGAATGCCCACGCGGTAGAGCCGCGAAGAAAACCAGAGCGCAACCCATATATTCACCAACAGGAGTGCGATGGAGACCACGAACTGCCAGACCGGCGGCATCTCCATGCCCATGCGCGGAATCATCACAAAGGGCGACGTAACCGGAAACAGCGATGCGGCGACGGCCAGAGCCGAATTGGAATCGGTAAGCAGAAAGGGAAGGAAACCGAAGCTGAACCAGACGGGAACGACTGCAAGCGGCATATACATCTGCAACTCTTGAGCCGTCTCGCAAGTGGCGGCAAGGCCGGAAAAGAACGCGCTGTAGACGCAAAAGCCCAGTACGAAATACACCGGAAAGAGAAGAACCTCGGCCAAGGAGAAATGCAAGGCGAAGTTGCCGCTGAGCAAGGGCCCGGCCAGCGCCGAACCCGTAACTAGAACTGCCACGATCATCCAGATGCCGATTTGCGTCAGGCCCACCGCGCCCACGCCGAGCAGTTTGCCGGCGAGCAGATCGTCGGGGCGGGCAACTGCCAGCATGACCTCAAAGATGCGCGAGGATTTTTCGTCAATGATCGACCGGGCCATGTCCATGCCATAAAGGATGATGGGCACGGTGAGCAGAAGAGCCATGGTCATGGCCTTGTAAAGTGCCGGTACCCCATTGCTTTTGGTTGCCTTTCCATTCTTACTCGGCTGAGGTGTCTCGATCGGAACCCACCTCAGTGTGGCGTCCAGTTCGGTGTCCTTCATGCCCGCAGCGAGCAGGCGTTCACGCACCAATGCACGATCCAGTGCATTCTGTAGTCCGCCAACAATCACATAGCCGCCGGCATAGGGCGCGTTATAGGTGGCGGCGATGGTTCCGGTCGCGGAGGTCTCAAGATAGAGAACTCCGTCAACCGCTCTGGACCGGAGTTTTCCCTGTAGAACCGCGCGATCCTCCGAGGTTGCCGGGGCGATCACGTCCACAGTGTAGTTTGCTTTGGTGTCAAAGAGCATCTCGCGGCGAACCTGATCGGCCAGAGCGGCATTGTCGGCAGCAATCACCACGTGCTTTCCCCGTATTGAACTCCAGCCGGTCAAAAGGCTGGCTCCCATCAGCACGGCCATCAACAAAGGCACCAAAATCGTGGACAACTTGAAGGCACGACCGCGAATCTGCTGCAAATACTCACGTTTCGCAATGAGAAGAATATTACGCATCGGCCTTGCCTCCCACAGTCTGAATAAAAATCTCTTCAAGTGAAGGCTCGACCAGTTCGAAGCGGTAGATCGTTGCAAGGGCCGCTGCATCGCGCAGCAGTTTTTGCGCGTCGCCCTGCGGTTTGAGCTTGATCTCAGCGTGACCGGAAAAGTTCCTCGCTTCCGCAATCTCCGCGCTGTTCAGAAAGGCCGGGTCTCCCTCGAACTCGACGACGACGTGGTTGCGCTCATAGCGGCCTTTGATCTCGCGCAGATTTCCGGACAGCACGGCCTTGCCGTTATTGATCAGGCAGATCGAGTCGCAGAGCTTCTCCACCTGGTCCATGCGATGGGTGGAAAAGAGAATCGCCTTACCCTGGGCCTTGAGATCAAGCAGCGTCCGCTCCACAAGCACAGCGTTGATGGGGTCGAGGCCGCTGAAGGGTTCGTCCATGACAATAAGCCCAGGATCATGCAACAACGTGGCAATGAACTGGATCTTCTGCTGCATGCCCTTGGAAAGTTCTTCGGTCTTCTTCCCTAGCGATTCGGCGATCTCCATGCGTCCGGCCCAATCGACGGCCCGCCTGCGCGCCTCTTCCGCCGCAAGCCCGTGCAACTGGCCAAAGAAGACCAGTTGATCGAGCACCTTCATCTTCTTATAGAGCCCGCGCTCCTCGGGCAGGTAGCCTACTCGCTCCAGGCTCTTGCGCACGAAGGGCTTTGCAAATAGATTGACCCGCCCCGAATCTGGAACGGTGATTCCCATCATCATGCGAATCGAGCTGGTCTTGCCCGCCCCGTTCGGTCCAAGCAGGCCGAACATCTGGCCTGCTTCGATCGACAGGCTCAGATTGTCGACGGCTATCTTGTTTTCGTAGGCCTTGGTCACTCCCAGGAGTTCGACAACTGGCATGTGCTCTCCTGCTGCATAGACTGTGCTCCCCTCTTCGGGTTGCCGGGTGCGGGACTCAATGAGAAGTGTAGCAAAGTCCAGATTACGCGAACCTTGCATGGATCAACGACGGGCGATTCAACATTGGGATCCCAGCGGATTGGATTGCCCCAGGGCGCACACCCCATCGTTTGCCGATTCGTGTGCCTGTGGCACTGGTCTTTCCCATAGCCGGCAGCCCGACTTTGACGGATTGCCTCACGATGAAGATCGATGAGTAAGGTGCTCCAAATTACAGCAATAAATAGACTTGAAGGCCAATGGAACAAGGGAAGCCAAAAAGTAACTGCCGGGGCGTGCGCGGAAAGTGTCTGAACTCAAAAAAAATGGTAGCCTTGTTGACGATGCCCGAATACGATTTTCTCAAAACCGAGCCCGCTCATGGACCTGCCTATCGGCCACAGTCGATTGAGGAAGTCGATGTGCGTCAGTCAATCCTCGAGGATATCGCATTAAAGACGCTTTATCTTTCCGGTTCGCTTTCCATTCTGGAACTTTCGGATAAGACCCGGCTCAGCTTTGAAGTGGCCAAGGAGATCTCCTTCCATCTGCGCACGGAGATGCTCTGCCAGGTCAATGGAATGACCGGCAATATCCCTCAGATTGCCATCACATCCGCGGGCAGATCCCGGGCCGTGGACCTGCTCGCGCAGAGCCATTACGCAGGTCCCGCGCCCGTTTCGCTGGAGAGCTACGTCGAGCAGACGCGGAAGCAGAGCGTCCGCAAGCTCGAGATTCATGCCGATGAGGTCAAGCGCGCCTTTGCGCATCTTGTGCTCGACAGCTCGACGTTGCGACGCTTTGGAACCGCGCTCAACTCCGGCAGTTCGATCTTCATCTACGGTCCACCGGGAACCGGCAAGACCACCGTCGCCGAGACCTTGTCGAAGGTCGTTGCGGACGATGAGGTCTGGATACCCAACGCAGTGGAAGTGGACGGCCAGATCATTACGGTCTTCGATCCGGCGATTCATAAGCGGGCGGCGGACCCTGGCCCCGCAAACCGGGACGAGCGCTGGGTGCTTTGCCACCGACCGTCTGTTCTGGTCGGCGGCGAGTTGACGGCCGAGATGCTCGATCTGCAATTCAACCCGATCACCAAATTCTATGTCGCCCCTGCGCAGATGAAGGCCAACAACGGGGTTCTGATCATTGACGACTTCGGACGCCAGAGACTCCGGCCCGAGGAACTGCTGAATCGCTGGGTGGTGCCGCTCGATCGCAGAATCGATTTTCTAACCCTGTCGGGTGGAAAGAAACTCGAGGTCCCCTTCGAGATGCTGGTCGTCTTTGCGTCAAACATGGATCCGGCAGAGCTGGTCGACGAGTGCTTCCTGCGCCGAATTCAAACCAAGATCAAGGTCGGCTCGGTTGCCGATGCGCAGTTTTGCGAGATATTTCGCCGTGTTGCCCTTGAATATCAGGTTGCCTACGATCCGGGCGTGCCGCAGGCGCTGATCGATTTCATACGCAACACGCTGAATCGCGAGCTGCGCCAGTGCTATCCCAGGGACGTTGTGAACCAGGTTCTCTGGGCCGCCCGCTACGAAGGCAAAAAGGCGTATATCGATTCGCTCGCCCTTGCGCAGGCCGTCGAGGCTTACTTCCTGCAAAAGAGCTGAGGTTTAGCTCGAATATTGAAGAAAGATGGCCCGGTAGTCTTCGCAAGTCTTGCGGAGAGCGCCGGGCCTTTTCGCTGCCAAGCTGGCGAAGATTGGGGTTATTCTGCTTCGCAACTGAGGTTGGGTTTGTATTGAAGGAGGATGGAGCGCATGACGTTGAAATCGTCGACTACTACCGCGAACGGAAAGGGTAAGAACTAGGTGCCCTTGGTGCGCCCCGCCCAGGGTTGGAACTACCAGTACGTGACCACATCGCCCGGAGAGATGCTGGCAGAGGAGTTTTTGAAACCGCTGGGCTTGAGCCAGAACCGGTTGGCGATGAACATTCATGTGCCGACGACGCGGATCGGCGAAATAGTTCGCGGCAAGCGCGCCATCACCCCGGACACGGCTTTGCGTCTGGCCCGCTTTTCAATAACAGTCCGGAGTTCTGGCTCAATCTTCAGCAGATGCACGACCTCACAAAAGCCAGACTTGCGTTGACTAAGACCATCGAAACAGAGGTTCGTGTCTATGAACCGAATGCGGCATAGCTGAACGCACTCCCAAACAAGATGGGGATAAATGCTTTAGCATCCGGAGTGTGATCGATCTCGATAGTCAGGTGATGTATGCGAAAGGCGTGGGCCCGCGCGTCGCGGTGATACTTGCCGCCAAAGGCATCCGGACCGCCGAGGATCTGCTCTATCACCTGCCCTTCCGCTACGAGGACCGCCAGAATCCGCGCAGCCTTGACGAACTGAAGGCCGGCGAGACGGCCAGCGTCATCGCAGAAGTCCGCGGCTCCGTTCTCTTGCGCACCCGTAAAGCACCCATCTTCGAGCTGACCGTGGGACAGGGACGCTTCGCTCTGAAGTGCATCTGGTTCAACGGAAGCTATCTTGAAGGCAAGTTCCACGCCGGACAGACGGTGGCCGTCTACGGACGGGTTGAGCCGTCGCGCTCCACGAGCAACCTCAAGATGATTCAGCCGCAGTTCGAACTGCTGCCCGACTCGTCGGACGACGCCGAAACGCGGCTGCTCGAAGTGGGGCGCATTACGCCGGTCTACGAGTCTCTGGGCGGGGCGCGGCTGGCCTCGCGATGGCAGCGGAAAACGATCTTCAATCTGCTTGAAGGGCTGCGCGGCTCGGTGCCGGAGTGCCTGCCTCGCGCGATGCTCGAGCGGCTCGGGCTTCCCGATCGCGAAACGGCCCTGCGCGAGGCGCACTTTCCGCCCGAAGGAACGCCCTTTGCTCAGTTGCAGAGCTGGACCACGTCCGCCCACAGGCGGTTGATCTTCGAAGAGCTCTTCTATCTGGAGCTAGGCCTGGAACTAAAGCGCCGCCGCATGAGAGAACGTGTAGGAATCGGCTTTGCCACCACCGACCAGGTACGCGAGGCGATCCGCGAGGTGCTGCCGTTTCATCCCACCGCGGCGCAGAAGCGGGCGCTGGGTGAGATTGTGGGCGACATGCGCGAACCGAATCCGATGCGGCGGCTGCTGCAGGGAGATGTGGGTTCGGGCAAGACGATCGTCGCGTTACAGGCCATGCTGGTGGCGATGGAGAACGGCTATCAGGCCGCACTGATGGCGCCCACCGAGATTCTGGCCACGCAGCATTTTCTGGCCATGCGCAAGCTGCTGGAGCGCTCGTCGCGCCGATTCCAGATGGCCCTGCTGACCGGCTCTCTCTCTGAGGACCGCAAGCGTGCGACCCGCGGCCAGATCAACAGGGGCGAGGCGCAACTGGTGATCGGGACTCATGCGCTGATCGAAGAAAAAGTCGAATTTGACAAGCTCGGCCTGGTGGTGGTTGATGAGCAGCACCGCTTCGGCGTCTTGCAGCGTTTCAAGCTGATGAAAAAGCCCAATCAGCCGGAGCCGGATGTGCTGGTGATGACGGCCACACCGATTCCGCGGACGCTGGCGCTGAGTTTGTATGGCGATCTCGATGTGAGCGTGCTGGACGAACTGCCTCCGGGACGCAGGCCCATCGTGACACGGCGCGTTCCCGGCGAAATGGCCGATGAGGTGTGGGATTTCGTGCGCAAGCAGGTCCTGATTGGACGCCAAGCCTACATCGTCTATCCGGTGATCGAAGGTAGCAAGGACGATCAGCCGGAACTGGATTTCTCGCACGACGATCCAGAGGTCGGCCTCGATCCGCCTGCCCAATCCCAGGTCCGAAAATCCGGACCTGGGGCACCCAAATCCACTCGCAGGGGCAAGACGGCGGACCTGTTTCCAAAGGCGGCGCAAGAGGCGAACCCGGGAGCAAAGTCGGGGCTGAAATCTGCCGTGGAGATGTACGAAAAGCTGCGCATGGGTCCTCTTGCCGGCCTGCGAGTGGGCCTCTTGCACGGACGGCTCGACGCCGACGAGAAAGAGATCGTCATGCGCCGCTTTCAGCGTGGTGAGATCGAGGTGCTCGTTGCCACCACAGTCATCGAGGTCGGCGTCGATGTGCCGAATGCGACCGTGATGGTGGTTGAGCACGCGGAGCGATTCGGCCTGGCTCAGTTGCACCAGTTGCGAGGGCGCGTGGGCCGAGGCTCGGCTAAGAGCTTCTGCATTCTGGTTACCGGCGGGCGTGTTTCACCAACGGGCGAGGAGAGGCTCAACGCCATGGTCCGCACACAGGACGGCTTTGAGCTTGCGGAGCTGGACCTGTCACTGCGCGGACCGGGCGAGTTCTTTGGAACACGGCAGGCTGGTTTGCCCAGCTTTCGTATAGCTAACCTATTGCGGGACAGGAAGTTGCTAGAGTTGGCCAAGATCGAAGCAGCCCACTTTGTCAATGCTCCAGCTGCCGGAATGGAGGCCTCGGAGACAGAGCGAAAGCTAATCCGGGCAAGGCTCAAAGAGGCTTGGCAACGCCGTTATGGATTGGTTGAGGCCGGCTGACTTATCAAGGTCCTTTTTTGGATTTAACCAATCTATTTATCTTCAACATAGAATCATCTGGTTACCCGATTACTTAAGTAAGACCAAAAAAAGTTATTCAGAGAAAACTTATGTAATACTCGCCGTAGGGAAAAGCGCGACAGTCACCTCCCTAGCTGCCCCTGGCGCAAAAAGAAAGGACAGACCCTGATATGAAATTCAAGCTCTTCTTCGTCTTTGCCCTTGCTCTCTCTCTATCTCTTGTGTACGTCTTTGGCTTCAGGCAGGACTCACAACAGTTGAGAGCTTCGCTGATGACCGCAATCCATGGCAGCCGTGCTGAAGCGGCAACAATGTCTCCAAGAGTCACCCCCATTTCGGAGGAGATGCAGGCATCGCAAGCAGCGACCAGGGCCGACAATGCCGGTGCGCCCAATGGCCTCAGCAGGATCGGGTCCGAATCGGATGCTTTGCGGGCATCGTTGATCAAGGCCGTGCGCGCCGACAACACCGAGATGACAAAGAAGCTGATCAAGTTGGGCGCCGATGCGAATAGCCGCACGTCGGCGAACGGCTGGAGTGCGCTCCACTACGCAGTGAGGAACGGCAATGCGGAGATCGTCCAGATTCTGCTCAAAGCTGGTGCCGATCCCAACTACCTGGGGACGATGGAAGGACAAAAGAACTCAGAAATATCGTTGAGACCATTGGTGCTTGCCCAGGCAGCTCTGGATCTGGTCACCCAGGTCCCCCCCTCCGACATCGAGGACACGTTGCGACAGAGTGGATTGAACGACCCGGCTCTTCTGAAGAGCATGAAAGATCCGACAGCCACCGACCGATATAAGAAAGTCGTCGACGTTCTGACCAACGTCACAAAAGAGTCGTAGACCATCCTTTCCCTGATTTGCGCCAGACATCCCGCAACAGCGACGAACTCCCGTCGCTGTTGTGAGATGTTGCCGCATTCAAGGCGATCGACGCCGAGCGAAAAGACAGGGCACAATAACGCATATAAGTCTCTCTGCGCGCTGTTACAGATAGAAGAAGTCCGTTTGACCGCTCAACGATGCAATTGATACCCTCACAGAAGACGACTCTACCGAAGACGGACAAATCAACACGATTGTTTTATCTCATTGACTGTTGGAGATAGGCAAGAAAGACTGCGGGATCGGCAGACGTTTTGAGAGGATAAATCGCTGAAAATGACAACTAAGCGGTTCTTTCTGTTTGCCCTCGCACTTCTTATTTTTCCCCTTTCAGGCTGCAAACCCGATCCAGCTTCGCTGATGAAGGCAGTCAGAGCCGACAATACCGAAGAAGCGAAAAAGCTCATTCAGAAGGGCGCCGACGCCAATACTCGCACAACGCCCACCGGATGGAGCGTGTTGCACTATGCAGCGAGAAACGGCAACGTGGAGATTGTGCAAGCGCTTCTCAACGCCGGCGCCGATCCGAACTACTCTGGAACGATGGAAGGGCAGTCGGGCTCTGCCATCTCATTGAAGCCCGTGGTCCTTGCCAAAGTCAGCCTGGATCTGGTCAGCCAGATACCGGCCTCCCGCATGGAGGAGACGCTGCGCCAGAATGGACTGGACGACCCCGCCCTCCTAAAGAGCATGAAGGATCCGACAGCAAACGATCGATATCAGAAAGTTGTCGAAACATTAACAAAAGTTACAAGTGATCGGTAGTTGGCTGAGCACGCGGCAATATATTCCCTTTCGATTCCGAAATTGAATCGATCCAGACTCAGCAGACTCCATGAGCCCTTCAAACCACCCCGGTGGAGCGGTCGCCGCGGATCATATCGAAGGGAAAGGTCTGGATCTCCAAATCGATACTGGCAATCTCAGCACCGCACTCCTGCTGGTGGCTCCGGGTACATTGGCAAAGCTCGGTAAAACGGACGTGCCCGCTCTGGCTCAGCTCAAGGCCCGCGGCGATCATCACGCTGTAAATATCCACGCAGGCCTGGCGTTCGAATTCAAATAGCATGGTCACGATGCCGGAATCGTTTGCGCCGCGACAGAGGACCCAGCCTCCGCAGCCGAGGATTGAGCCCGTGAGGGTCTGGACCAGGCGTGAAGGATCTTCGATTGAGATGGCCTTCATCTGCATCGCCCAGGGAACACTGGTGGCGTGCATCGCGTTTTGGATTGGCGCTGATTGCCTCACTTCCGCCTTATCGGAGCCATCGCGCGCAGCGTCATGTTTGTGCCGGAGTCGAACGACCTTTGACCGGCTTTGAAACAACCTCGCAGACGGCAACGCGAAACGATCTTGCGATAGTAATTGGAGGCTCGTCCGCTGCATCGCTGAGGTTGAAGCGCCACGCGGTAGAGGCGCGATTAGCGCCTCTCAAAAACACGCGAAAAGGGAAATGATGTAGCTTGATAGACAGCATGATTGTCGGCTCAGGCATCGATATGGTTGAGATCGGGCGCATCCAGCAGTCAATGGATCGCTACGGGGAACGGTTTCTCGACCGCATCTACACATCCGCGGAGAAGGCCTATTGCCTGCGCAAGCGTCTGGCCGCTGAGAGCCTAGCCGCCCGCTTTGCCGCCAAGGAGGCCGGAGCCAAAGCACTCGGCACAGGCATCAGCCATGGTGTAGCTTGGCTGGAGATCGAGGTCGTGCGCGAGCCCAGCGGAAAGCCCTCACTCAAGTTTCATGGGCGCGCGGCCGAGTTTGCCGCCCGCCTGGGCGCATCCCGCGCCGCGCTTTCGATTACCCATACCGCCGCGTTTGCCGTGGCCAGCGTCGTGCTTGAGGACGGGCATTAATCCAGTCTTTTCTGCTATTCTCAAGGCGATAACCGGTTCCTTTTCTTGTCAGGGGAGTGCCGTGCCGAGCCGCAAAGAGATTCAGTGGTCGCAACTGAGAGTGGGAGCTTTGGTGCTGGTGGCCATGGCCGTGCTGGTCATGCTGATTCTACTCATGTCCGGCTCGTCGGGCGGACTGTTCAGGCCCAAGCTGGTACTCAGGTCTTACTTTGAAAATGCGGCCGGGGTGAAGGCCGGCGCGCCGGTCACGCTCGAGGGTGTGACGATCGGCAACGTTATCCAGGTCCGCGTGGTTCCCGACCGAAATCCCACCCCCGTCGAGCTGACCATGCGGGTCGGCTGGGACTTCAGGTCAAAGCTGCACGTCGATTCGACGGCCACGATCGCGCAGGCCGGCGTCCTGGGCGACAACTATGTCGATATCACTTCAACCCATGCGACCGGCCGCCCTCCCGACAACAACGCCGAACTGAAGGTCTCCGGTTCACCCGGCATTCAGGATCTGATTCACACCAGCAACAACTCCATCGTGGAAGTTCAGGCGTTGACGTTGAAGATCGAGACCCTGGTCGATACGCTCAACTCCAAACGCGGCACGGCTGGCGAGTTAATCAACGATCCCGAACTCTACAGAAAGATTACGACGATCGCAAGCGATCTTCAGACCATTACCGGCGCCATCTCCGAGGGAAAGGGTTCGCTGGGCAAACTGATCAACGACGATACGCTTTACACCCGCGCCAACTCTGCCATCGACCGGCTCGACAGGATCACCATCTCACTGGAAGAGGGTAAAGGCAGCGCAGGCAAGTTTCTCAAAGACGAGACGCTCTACAACAATCTGAACTCCGCAGTGGCCAATACGAATCAATTGGTCTCGGAGATTAACGCCGGCAAGGGCGCTCTGGGCAGGCTCGCAAAGGATCCCGCCTTCGCGGAGAAGCTCGACGACACTGTCACGCGCCTGGACTCGATTCTCAAAAGCGTGGACGAGGGCAAGGGCACGCTTGGGCAACTGGTGCAGAATCGCGCGCTCTACGACCACGCCGACCAGACCATGGACCAGACACAGCAGTTGGTGAAGAGCATTCGCGAAGACCCGAAGAAGTACCTGGTCATCCGGATGAAGGTCTTCTAAGAGCTGCTTGCGTCTGCGACGTTTTGAAAGGGCACGGCTTGAGCCGCGCCGCAAGCGAGACCGCGAGATTGCGGTCAAGCAGCCTGCGGAAAAACTCATTGTCTGATGGCGGTTACGGCTTTTGGGGCGGGCTTCGATTTGTACATTCGGTATGCGCGGAGACGGTCAGAAGCAGGCGGCGACGTTCAGCTATATGACCTTGGCTCAGCGGATTCCGGCCGATCACCTGGCGTGCTAGATTCGCGTTAGTAGACCGGGCGCTGGTGCGAGCGGTTGGCGAGTTGGAGATGGTGTTCACCAAGAACCGTTCAGGTTTTTGGCCCATTGAGCAGTCCAAAAAGGGAAGAGCCCTTTGCGAGTTGGATTTTTGGAGTAATTTGTAAGGAAGCCCGAAAGAAACCACATTGACTGATCCTTCCATCAAATCCGAAATCGATGATGCTGTGCCGGGGAGCCAGGCAGAGCCTGTTCGCGAGCCTGCCGCCCAACTGGTGCTCCCCTCTCATCCCACAGCGGAGGATAAAGCCGCGGCCAAGCAGGCGGCGCGTCAGAAAAAGCTGGACGAGAGCGCCGAGCAGTCGCCCTTTTCTGTGATTGTGGGCCAGGTCTACGACGGCCCTCTCGACCTGTTGCTCGACCTGATCCGCAAGCAAGACATCGACATCTACGACATCCCCATCGCCAAGATCACGGCCCAGTTCCTGGCCTACGTCACTCAACTCAAAGCCGGCGACATGGATGTGGCCGGAGAGTTCATCTACACCGCTTCGCTGCTAATCCACATCAAGAGCAAGATGCTGCTGCCGCGAACGGCATCCGAGCAGGAGTCGACGGACGAGGACCCCCGGCGCGAACTGGTCGAGCGTCTGCTGGAACACGAGCGCTTCAAAAACGCGGCCCAGATGCTGCAGCAGAAACAGATGCTCGAGGCCGCCACCTGGACCAACCCAGGCCTTCGCGAGTTCAAAGACGACGAGGCCAGCGAACCGGAGATCGCCGCCGACACCGACGATCTGGTGCGCATCTTCCGCGACATTCTGGAGCGCGCACGCACGCGCCCCGTCCTCGATGTCTCAGAAGACTCGGTGACCGTCGGCCAGATGATCCAGTTTCTCGCCCGCCGTCTCAACATGGACGACAAGCCGGTAGCCCTGCGCCGCCTGCTGAGTCATACCCGCTCGGAACGAGCGCTGATCGCCATGTTCTTGGCGCTGTTGGAACTGGTCCGGCTTCAGGCCATTCTGCTTCGCCAGGATCGACAGTTCAGCGAGATCTTCATCAAGAAGCACACCGGCTTCGACGCCGTCATGGGCGAGGGCATGATGAACGCCAACGACGACTGGCGGTAGAATCCAACTCAATCAGGATGTCATAGAAGCGGGAATTGGTATGAATGCCGAGCCGAAGAGAATCACTCGATCTCTATCGCTCCACAGAATCTTGACGAGGAGGATTGTATGGAAGAAAAGGCAAAAGCTGTCGATATTCGCAAGGGCCCGCCGAGCCGGAGCGTCCGGAGCAGGCGAAACCGATCCTGAATTTGTGAAGAAACTGCGAGTTGCGAAACGCATCATTGAGAGGTAGTCCGATACCTTGAAGAGGCTGGCGGATTCTTGATTCTCTTTTCCCTCAACTTGGACCGATTTCCACCGCCGTCCCATTTCCGCACTTCCCAGGCTCCCACCCTGCCGGTGTAGAATTGTTTCAGTCAGGTTAATTCCCGGCCTGGCGAAGCAAA
>CAZGHZ010000061.1:0-28809 GCA_964525655.1 uncultured Occallatibacter sp. | reverse complement strand
CGCCCTACTACGAGCAGTTCCAGTACGTGGGCGACACGCGCATCCAGGCGCTGATCTCCTATGCAGTCTCTGGAGACGACCGGCTGGCTCGCCAAGCACTGAGTGCCTTTGACGCTTCGCGGATTCCCGAGGGCCTGACGCAGAGCCGCTATCCCAGTTCGCAGATGCAGATTATTCCGACCTTCTCGGTGCTCTGGATCGGCATGGTCCACGATTACTGGCAGTACCGGCCCGATTCTCAACCGGCACGCGAGGCGCTCCCCGGAACGCGAACCGTCCTGACCTGGTTTGCCTCGCATGAGCAACCGGATGGCCTGCTCGACAAACTGCCATGGTGGAGCTTTATCGATTGGGTTTCCTCCGGTGAGATTCCAACCTACGATGCGAAGGGCGAGTCGTGCGTGACCACGCTTGAGTATCTGGGCGCGCTGAACGATGCGGCTGAACTGGAGAAGAACCTGGGAGACCCGGAACTTGCCGCACGCTACGCGGCTCGCGCATCTCACGTCCGTAGCGGCCTCTTCGGCCAATGCTGGAGCGCATCGCGCGGCCTGGTCGCCGACAATCCCGACCGGAAGAACTTCAGCCAGCAGGCCAACATCCTAGGCGTCCTCTACGATGTGGTTCCCAAAGACCGCCAACAGGAGGTTCTGCGGCGGATGCTGGCCATCGAGCCGGGAACCACTCCCGAAGGCATTCTGAGCGCCTCCTATTACTTCCGCTTCTATCTGGCCCGCGCGCTGGACCATGCAGGAATGGCGGACGAATATCTGCGCTCGCTTGACCCCTGGCGCAAGCTGCTGCCACTGCACTTCAGCACCTGGCCGGAGACTCCCGGCAATACGCGCTCCGACTCGCACGCCTGGAGCGCTCATCCCATCTACGACCTGCTGACGCTGGTGGCGGGCATCGAGCCGGCCAGTCCCGGCTTTGCCACGGTACGCATCGCGCCGCACCTGGGCGCACTGCCGGCGCTTCAGGCCAGCTTTCCGCACCCTTTGGGAATGATTGAAGTTGCCTATGAACGCCAAGGCGCGGGGATCAACGCAACGATCACCTTGCCGGGCACGCTCACAGGCAGCTTTGTCTTCAACGGCAGAAGCTGGCCACTCAAGCCGGGGGTTAACAAAATCGTGACACCCTGACGAACTTTTTTTGCGGTTCCGGAGCGCGAGCACGTAGAATGGTGCTACACGCAATCAGGTGCCAAAATGAAGACCAATGTCACGTTGAAGATAGAAGCTGATCTGCTTCAGGAAGCGCGGGTACTGGCTGCTGAAGAGGGCTCCTCCATCAGCTCCCTGCTGGCGACGCGGCTCGAAGAAGCCGTGCGCGAGCGCAAGGGATACAACCAGGCGCGCCGCAGCGCCGTGGCGCGCCTGCGGTCAGGCTACGACCTGCGCTGGAATCCAAGCCGCTCACGGGGTGAGATGCATGAGCGGTAAGTGCTTCGTCGATGCCGACATTCTTGTCTATGCGCATGACCGGTCCGCGGGGGCCAAGCACCTGCGCGCCCAGATGCTGCTGGAACAGCTTTGGGGCTCCGGCTGGGGGGCATTGAGCACCCAGGTTCTCAATGAGCTGTGCATTCACCTCTGCCGCAATGCGGAAAACCCCATGCCGGTGGAGGATGTGCGTCTGCTCATCCGCGACTATTCGACCTGGGAGGTGGTTCCGAATACACCCGAGTCGGTGCTGGAGGCGCTGGAGATCGTGATGCGCCACCGCGTTCACTTCTGGGATGCCATGATTCTGGAGGCCGCCGAGCGTTGCGGCGCGGCGATCCTTTACTCCGAGCATCTGGCGACAGGCCAGCGGTATGGTGCGGTCCAGGTGGTGAATCCCCTCGCTGACCCGCCATCGAGGTAAGGCCCACAGTTCCAGGCTGCGGAGTAGTAACCTGACGCGCTCGGCAATAAAGCTCCTGTAAGCGCTCCTCCGCTCACAGGCGGCGGCATCCTCCCATTCCCGCCAATCTGGCGACACAGCTGACCAGCGTGACGAACGTTACCCGACCAACTTGGGGTTGTGGCAAGCCGGCGGAACCAACGTAATTTGACAATCGCATACACGCGTAGTAATTATTCCTATTGAAGTAGGAGACCGGAATGACCCAGCCACGACTGTCCAGACTTGAATTTCAGATTATGGAGGTGCTTTGGGCAAAAGGCGACTCCTCGATCCGCGAAATCAAAGCGTCTTTCCCGGAAAAGCGAATGCCGGCCTATACGACAATCCAGACCACGGTCTATAGGATGGAAACGAAGGGAGTCGTGCAGCGCGTGAAAAAGGTCGGCAACTTCCACATTTTCACCTCGACGATCTCACGCGAGTCGGCCCAGCGAAGGCTCATCGACGACCTGCTAGCCATGTTCGGCGGAAGCTCGCAGCCTGTGATGGCACACCTGATTGAGTCGGGCAAGCTGTCACTTGACGACGTCAAGGATGCGGAGAGAGCCCTGCGGAATCTCTCCCGCAAGGAGAGGCAGGCATGATGCTTCCGGCATCTTGGAGCGGAGCGTGGACGGCCGCCATTGCCAACCATCTTTGGCAATCGACTGCCGTAACTGGCATTGCCTGGCTGCTTACGCTTAGCCTGCGCGACAATCACGCTCGGACGCGTTATTGGGTGTGGATGATCGCCTCGGTCAAATACCTGATACCGTTTTCGCTTCTGATCACTGCGGGAGAATCGCTTCGCTCGGCGTTTGCCCCTTCGATTCAACAGCCGGCGCTGGCGGCCATGATGGAGCAGATCGCGCTGCCTTTTCCGCAAACTTCATCGCCCGCAGCCGTTCCTTTTTCCGGAGCAACGCCCGTATTGCCTAAGGCGGCCTCCCTGCCCGGCAATCTGCTGCCCGCTATCCTGATGGCGACTTGGCTGTGCGGCTTTCTATTTGTTTTGTTCATGTGGGTTCGCGGGTGGTTGCGCATTCGTGCTTCTATCCACGCATCCTCGCGCATGACGCAACTGGGCGCTGTACCGGTTCTCTCTTCGCCGCTGCTGATCGAGCCGGGTATCTTCGGAATCTTCCGCCCCGTGCTTCTGCTGCCGCGGGGAATCGACAACCGCCTCACCCCGGCGCAGCTCGACGCCATTATCGCCCATGAGATGTGCCACGTTCGACGGCGCGACAATCTCACGGCATCGATTCACATGGTGGTGGAAGCGATCTTCTGGTTCCATCCCGCAGTCTGGTGGATCAAGACTCGCCTTCTGGAGGAGCGCGAACAGGCCTGTGACGAGGTCGTGCTGCAGTCCGGAAACGAAGCGGATGTGTACGCCGAGAGCATCCTGAATGTCTGCAAATTCTGCATCGAATCGCCGCTGCCTTGCGTCGCGGGCGTCGCCGGATCAGACCTCAAACGCCGTATCGTTCGCATCATGACCGAGAAGGTGGCGCATAATCTCGGTCTCGGCGGAAAGCTGCTGCTGGTGTTGGCGGCAACCGCAGCGATCGCCATTCCGACCGTCATTGGCCTGGTGCGCATCAACCAAGCACATGCTCAAACTTCGGCTGGGAGCCAATTGCAAGACATTGCGGGCACCTGGCAGTGTACGCTTCACACCGGCGTGGATCTGCGCGGAGTGTTTCAGATATCCAAGGACGAGGGCGGTGGGTACAAAGGAGTCTTCTACGCTATTGACCAGACCGAAACCCCTTTCCCTGTGACCGGGATCACGCTGGACGGCGCGAAGGTGAAGATTTCCCTGGCTGATTTGGGCGCCGTCTTCGAGGGCAAGCTGAGCCCGGATGGAATGTCGATTGCCGGGACCTTAAACCAACTATCTTTCACACATCCCTTAGCCCTGAACCGCGCCACGCCGCAAACGGCCTGGGAGATACCCAAGAAGCAGCAGCCGATGGCCGCCGACGTCGAACCTAGCTTTGTGACTGCCACCATCAAGCCGAGTAAGCCGGAGAATCCGAGCAGGGGATTTTCACTTCAATTCGGTCATCTGGCGGTTGCCAACACCACGCTGAGCGACCTTGTTACATTGGCCTACGGAATCAATCCCAAACAGATTACAGGCGCACCGGCTTGGGTAAATACAGATCGATTCGACATCGCCGCACAATTCAACGAAAAAGGCAAGCCCAGCGAAAGCCAGTTGCGAAGCATGGTGCAAAAGCTGCTTGCCGATCGCTTCCATCTCAGCTTCCATCGCGAAAAGCGAGAGCTTGCAGTCTATGCTTTGAGCGCGGATGGTAGCGGTTCGAAACTTACCCGGAGCGCGGCAGACCCGAAGCAATCGCCGAGCCTGCTCTTTCAGGCTCCAGGGAAGTTGAAGGTCAGCAATGGATCCATTCAAAACCTTACCAATCTCATGCAGTCTGTTGTGCTCGACCGACCGGTCCTCGATCGGACGGCAATCGAGGGAAGATATGACTTCACCCTCGATTGGACCCCCGACAACTCCCAGTTTCCTGGTTTGGGAGTGACCATTCCCGATTCACCCAGCGCCACCGCTCCGCCGCCACTGTCCACTGCCATCCAGCAGCAGATCGGGCTCAAGCTGGAAGCGACCAGAGCGCCGGTTGAGGCTCTAGTGATCGAGCATGTCGAGAAGCCACAGGAAAGCAACTAATACAATGTTCAACGTTGGGAAAGGAAGCACTCTATGGCGGTATTCGGAGCGACTCGCACGGGTGATTTACTCTGCGGCAGCCGTTCGCTGCTTCTTTCCATTCGATTCCGTCCGCCAACCGGGAGAAAACATGTTTGAGTCAGAAATCAAAGCCAAGCGCACCAGGTTTTTCGAACGCCGGATTCCAGTCGGCGGTTTGATGGCTCTGCTTGCTGTTGCATCTCCGGTTCCATGGGCTCGTAGCCAGGAGCCCGCACCGCCTGCGAGTCAAGGGGTTGACTTGACGGTGACCGCCGATGAGGTCTCGCTCGATCTGGTGGTTCACGGCAAGAAGAACAAGCCCGTGCTGGACCTGAAGCAGGCAGAGATCACAGTCACCGACAACGGTTCTCCGGTTACGCTCAATAGCTTCCGTCTTGAAAGCGGCGCAAAGACGAGCGAGCATCTGATCACGCTGGTCTTTGACCGGCCGGGGCGAGTCGCCGGCAACAAGCTGGAATCCGATCCATCCATGATGAAGAGCGCGCGGGAAGCAGCAGAGAAGATTCTCAAGATGTTTCCGGAGAGCGGATTCTCCTTTTCGGTTCTGACAATTGAAGGGCGGCTGCGCCTTCATAGCGCCTTTACCTCGGATCGCAAGCTGCTTGCGCAGGCGGTAAGTTCTGCAACGGAGCCGGCAACTGACTGGAACGGCGGCGCGGCCAGCCCGCTGGAAAAGCAACTGATCTCGGCGGCGCTGACCGGCGTCGATGCCTCGGGGAAAGCCATCGGCGCACACGATCGCGCGTTGGATAAGACGGTGTTCAATGCACTCAATGACTCCGGCAGAATTGCGCAGGATCAGCATCTGCGGCCATTCCTGGCTGGTTTGTTGGCTTTGACGCAATCCCAGCAACAGATCCGGCAGAGAAAAGCGTTGATTTTTTTTACTTCGTTTCAGGAAGAGAAGATCGACCTGCGCACAAAGGAGGCGATCCAATCCATCATCGGATCGGCCAACCAGGCTGGAGAGAGCATCTATGTTGTCGAACTGAACTCCTCTGATGGCTCTGGAGCGAAGATGAATGCGCTTCACGCCAGTGCTATGGGATTGGATCTGCCGAAGCCTGAGGGGCTGAACCCGTCAATTACAACCACTGGACCAGCCGAAGCGCAATTCTCGTCGATGGGCGACACTAGCGTAAACGACAACGAAATGCAGTCTTTGGCCGTGGGAACGGGAGGCAGTTTCATCACTCGGGATCGGCTGCAAAAATCTCTGGAACAGATGGTCCAGGACATGACAACGTATTACGTGGCATCTTATGTTCCGCCCATCAAGGAATATGACGGGAAGTTTCGTCCGATTGCCATCAAACCGCTCCGCAGCGGGCTCAAGATACGCTCTCAGTCAGGCTATCTCGCGCTGCCTCCTCGGACCGGCGGCGACGCCCCCCCGCAACCTTTCGAGTTGCCTCTGCTCAAGATACTCAGCGAAACGCAATTGCCGGCGGATGTCACCTTCCGCTCCGCGATACTGCGCATGGGCGCCACACCCGATGGAGCCGTCAGCACGCTGGCCATCGAGGCGCCTTACTCAAGCCTGGAGATTCGCGAGGACAGCAGCACCGGCATCCGCACATCGAGTCTGTCGATCGTTGCCGATATCAAAGACAAGACGGGCATCATCATCGAGCGCTTCAGCGCGGACATACCACGGCGCAGAATACAAAAAGACAGCGAGTCCTCCGATTTCGGAGCGGTCACTTTTCAGCGTCATTTTTTTGCGCCCGCGGGAGAGTACATTCTGGAGGCGGCCGTGCTGGATCGCTACAGCGGAAAGGCCGGAGCGCAGCGCGTAGCCTTTGAGATACCGGGCGTCGCGGACGTTCCGTCACTCAGCAATATGGTCCTTGTGCGTCAGGCCGAACCGCTTCCCGTCGATGACGACTCTGCTGAGCCGCTCCGCCACGGAAACCAGATACTGACGCCGAATCTCTCAGGAGTACTTGCGCCGGGGGCTAAAGACGTATCGGTCTTTTTCAAGTCACACTCCGACCCCCACGCCGCAGAGGCAGCCACGGTCAAGCTCCAGGTATACCGGGATGGCAAGCTTCTGGGCGGCGAGCCGATGACCTCTCGCCAAGCCAGCGGATCGGAGTTTGCCTCCTATCTCAGCAGCTTTGCGGTTAACCCTCCCGTCGACGGGCTTTACGAGGTGAAAGCCATCGTAAGCCAGGGCGGCAAGAGTGCGGAGGCCGGCACCTCATTCACGCTGACGGGAGGCGAGCCGTCCGACGAGACGCAGATCGCCTCGGTGCTCAATGCGCCGGTTCCAGCCCATTCATCCGGCCCGCTCTCCATCACCATCCCCGTCAATCCGATTCAGCGCCCCGCGCCGGAGGAGATCAAGTCCATCCTCGCCGATGCAACTCATCACGCGATGGACTACGGCGCATCCTTGCCCAACTTCATGTGCGAACAGGTGACCAACCGGTCGGTCGATCTGTCTGGCTCGAAGGGGTGGCGGCACAGGGACAGGTTCACGGAACTGCTGACCTATCTCAATCATGAGGAAAACCGGATGATGCTGGATCTGGAGCAGAACGGCTCCACGAGCCACCATTACACGAATGACACGCGAGGCGCGGTCTCAGCCGGGGAGTTCGGTGGCGCGCTGTACGGTCTGTTTCGCCCCGAGTCAAAGGCGGATTTTCAATGGAAAGAGACCGGAGTGCTGGGAGACGGCACGGTTCAGGTCTTCGACTATCGCGTAGCCGCGGAGAACTCGACATTCAACCTCAGGGCGGGCTCGAACGATGTCATCACAGTCGGCTACCATGGTCAGGTGTATGTCGACACCGCAACGCGGATGGTGCGGCGTGTCACGCAGGTTGCGGACAAAGTGCCGGTCAAGTTCCTCATCCGGGAGGCCACTGTCAGCGTGGACTATGACTACGTCGTGCTCAACAACCACGACTATATGCTTCCGATCGGCGCGCAGGTCCTGCTCAGAAAGGGGCACCGGGAGCTGGATTTGAACGAAATCGAGTTTCGCAACTTCCGCCGGTTCGGTTCCAACATGAAGATTCTTGATACTCCCCCGGTCGAAGCCCACTGAGGCAAGGAGCCAGAGACAAGAATGCCAGACCTCGGAATCGAGACCTGGCATTTCTGTTGAGCGCAGGAGCTGCCGCTAATTGCCGACGTTGATGGTGTAGGCGACTGGGCCCCAGCCCAGGAAGCCATCCGTCGCATACACTTGGAAGGAAACCGTACCGGCTGCAATGGGCGTTCCACTGATCGTGAGCGTTGTGCCGTTACTCGAGTAGGTCAAACCGTCCGAGAGTCCATTGACTACGAAAGTATAGGGGGGATTTCCGCTCGTGCCGGCTATCGTTCCGCTGTAGCTCTGGCCAACCGTCGCTGCTCCGAGTGTGGCGGGATTAGCTGCCGGAAGATTTAGATAGGAATAGTCTGGATAGTAGCCGACGTTTAGAACAGACGGATTTCCGATGCTGTCCAATGCAACAACGTCCCACAGGTAAATGTGTCCGCTAAACAAGCTGGAAATGGAAGGCTGATTGCCACCTCCGGTCGGATCGACGCCCCAGGTCAGGGAGTCGATGGAACTTGAAAAGTCCGTCTGGCCGGTGCCGGGAATCGACCAATATGGCGTGCCCTGCAGATTGAAGCCGTAGGTGTAACTGCTCGCGTTGGGCGGATCCGTCCATGAAAAACTGGGTGTGAGGTTCGTGCCGATTCCGGAGGGCGTTGGGTTAGCACCGAAGCTGCCCGGCACACTGGCGACCGTCTGGGTCGCAGTCTCCGTGCTTCCATCGCTGTAAGTAAGCTTTAGATTGTAGGCATCTCCAACCTTTGGCGTTGTGCCTTGGAGTGAAGCAATGCTTGCGTAAAAAGAAAAGTAGGGATCGGGGAGGACTATGTACCGCGAGAGATCCTGTGGAGCGATGATATTGGGGCCCCCGGTTACTTCGATGGCTTCCACTTTCTTGCTCCCGTCCCAGGCGTTTATGGTGTTGGAGTATCCCTGAATTGATGCTCCATATTCATTCACATCTTGAATGTTTTCCGTGCCCAGAGAGAGATAGCGGATTCCTCCACCGTTCATCGACAGATCATGGGTTGCGCTGGTGCCGGAGAATGTCGGAAAGACGCTATTTCCCCCCAAACGCATGTCGCCGTTGTCCTCGACGTCATCGTTATTCTGATCGATGAACGCGTCGACGTAATAGGTTCCCGGGGAAAGCTGGATGGAATAGGATTGCGGACTTATTGGGCTGGCAATCTGCGCATAGTATGTGTGCCCTGGAGTGCTCTCATTTGTAAAACTTAGATACAACGGACCAGTAGCCGGACTGCCGAAGGTGACATTGCCGGAGACAAGGACGCTGCCCGCGGGCGCACCGATCGTTACTGGGCCGACGACGCTGGACCAGGAACTGGTCGCAGCCCCGGCTACGCCTTGAAAGCGGAAGTAAAGCTGCTGGCCATTCGCGAGTCCTGGCAATACCCACATGGTTTGGCCAGCCGCCGGATAGCTCTTGGTTCCCGTCAGGGTTCCGAAGTTCGGATCGGTGCTCCATTGAAGCGTATAGGAACTCGCCTTCTCTAAATAAGAACCTCCGATCATTTGCCAAAAAGCGGGAGTGCTGTTTGAAAGAAGGTTGGCGCCTAAAGCCGCACCTTGATCGAAGGGCACCACACCAAGGTAGGCAGGGTCGAAGGTAACCGCGGCCGGATCGGTGAGCGCGACAGAGACACCGGTCTGGTTCTGCGCTGCGATTGTGAATACCGCGGAGCCGCCAGTGGGATCGGAAGCGTTCGGCATGCCATCGCTCACCACATCTCTCCATGACTGGACCGTGTAAGTGCCAGGAGGAACACCGTTGATGGTGAATGCTCCTGGAGCGGGAATCATAGTGCCAAGACTGGAAATCTGGGTGAAGCCGCTCGGGCATTTACGCTGAAGAACCAGATTGATCGGTCCGGTCGCATTGCCGGCATAGCTGACCGTACCGGAGACCGAGTAGCCGACCATGGCGTTGAAGCTGGTCAGCGCCCCGCCCTTTGCGACCGAGACGCTTTGCGTGGCCGGGGCGAAGACGGCGCTGGCTCCAGCCAGCGATGGCGTAACGGTGTAGCTCCCATACGGCACAGTCGTGAAGCTGAAGTTGCCGTTGCTGTCGGTGGTTGTGGTCTGAACGGGGTTGGTATTGATCGAGACCGAGACCGTCACCGAGGGAGCAGCCGAGTAACCGCACAAACCGTCTACGCGGATGAGGACATTGCCGGCAACCGCGGCGGTCGAAGAGCCGCCGCCATTGTTGCCTCCACCGCCCCCACTGCCTCCGCTACCACCATTGCCACCACTGCCGCAGCCGGAGAGACAGAGAAGAAAAGCCATGGTGATAACAGAGCAGGAAATAAGCGCGCGACTCATGGAACCAAAAGGGAGTATCCCTGACTTGGACATTTGGTTGCCTTTCGATGGCTTGCTAGATAGCTGGGAGGAATTATATAGGAGCAATGCGAACGAGAGAGGACAAATGCAGCCTAGTGACCGGCTCTTCGTTCAAGAGATTATAGGGAAAAGAGATAGCTCACCCGCTTCCTATCGTGAAAGTATTTGAAGCTAAGCTGCTTTGTATCTCAAACTCGAGCTACTCCAGCATCTGCAAGTCAAGGGGCTCTTCGAGCAGGTAATCCTTGCCACGCAGGACTTCCAGGGCGCGCTTGAGTGCCGAAGATTTGCACGGCTCGACCGTCATCACAAAGGGCAGCGCGTTCGCCGGGAAACCGGGCTTCTGCACGATGGCGCGGATGTTGATTCCTTCGCTGGCCAAGGCGACGGTGATGTCGGCGATGATTCCCGGCTTGTCGTTGACCATGAAGCGGATGTAGTGCGGTACCTCGAACTCGGCGCTGAGCCGCGCCTGAGTCGCCGGAACCTTGACCCGTCTTGACCCGTGCGCCAACGCCAGCAGATCGCTGACTACAGCCACCGCCGTAGGATGGCCCCCCGCTCCATGGCCGGAGAAGACCACATCGCCGCCATACTTGCCACTGAAGATCACCATGTTCTCAGTGCCGCGCGACCAGGCCAAAGGCGAGTGCAGATCCACCAGCATCGGTCCCACGGTGGCGGCGATCTTGCCCTCGGCATAGTCGGCCCGCGCAATCTGCCGGATGGTGCAGTTGAGGTCGCGCGCATAGCTGAAATCGACTGCGGCGATCTTGGTAATCGCCTGCGGGTCGATCTCCTCGGGGTTCACTTCGACGCGCAGCGCAAGACGCATCAGAATGGCCAGTTTGGCGCGAGCATCGAAGCCCCCCACGTCCTCAGTGGGTTCGGCCTCGGCATAACCTTTGGCCTGTGCATCGGCCAACACCGGCGCGTACTCGGCGCCCTCCTGCATCTTGCTCAGGATGAAGTTACAGGTGCCGTTCAAGATGCCCTCGATGCGCTCAATGCGGTCGCCGGCCAATCCTTGCTCTAGGCCGGGAATCACCGGAACTCCGCCGGCCACCGCGGCGCCGTATTTCAAGTGCCCGCCCGAGGACGCTGCGAGCCGCTCCAACTCCGCGCCGTGAGCGGCGATCAGCTTCTTATTCGCCGTAACCACGCTCTTGCCGTCACGCAGCGCGCGCCGCACCCAGCCTCCGGCGGGCTCGAGGCCGCCGGCGAGCTCAACTACAACATCGACGTCCGAAGAAAGCAATTCATTGGCGTCCTCGGTCCACACCACGCTCGATGGGACCCAATCGGCGCGACGGCGCGCGATGCTGCGGACGTAGACATGGGTCAGTTCAAGGCCCTCGGGCTTCGAATCGATCAGAATCCGCGCGACCGAACTGGCTACCGTTCCAAAACCAAAGAGAGCGATGCGCAAGGGGCGCTGCAAGCGGGCATTTCCGGCTGAAAACTCAGTAGGATGCGCGGAGAGATTCGATTCGGACACGGTTGTTTCCTCGCTGGATTTGGCTGAGAGTGCGCAATAGATCATGATACCTGAGCGCAAGCCCGCACCATGTGAATCGTGGGACCGCTAAAAGGTGTCCTGCCAAGAAACAAGAATGGAAGTTGGAAAGACCCGATCACCGACGGTTGGCTTTTGCGGTCTCCCACCCATCGAGCAAAAAGCGCTCGATGGATGGGGCACCCAATGTTTCATCCCCCGTGGGTCGGCAATGCGGGAGTGAGACTAAGCAGAGAAGAGCCCCGGCAGCATCTCCCCTGCGTTGCCTTCGACGATGTGAGTAAATGCCGCGGCGTTCAACGGCAGCTCCGGCCCTACATAGATGGCGCGCCCACCGTGTTCGCGCGCCCAATGGACGAAGTTGGCCGCAGGGTAAACCGAACCGGAAGTGCCAACGACAATCATCAATGTAGCCTTTCCGATCTCATGCTGAATGCGGCCCATCTCCAGCGGAATCTCGCCAAAGAAGACGATGTGCGGACGCAGCCGCGCGCCACAGGCACAGCGGCCGACCTCGTCGAGACTGCGATAGATCTTGCGATCCTCGACCGGTGGCAGGCCGCACTCGGCTTCGCAGCGGGCCTTGTTTAGCTCGCCGTGCATGTGCAGCAGGCGTCTTGAGCCGGCGCGCTCGTGCAGGTCGTCGACATTCTGCGTGCAAAGAAAGAAGCGGTCGCCCAGTTGCGCCTCCAGTTCGGCGATGGCGATGTGCCCCGGATTCGGCTCGGCCATTTCGCCGGCGGCGCGGCGGCCGGAATAGAACTCCCAGACCAGCGCCGGATCGTGCTGCCAGGCATCGGGCGTACACACATCCGTGACGCGGTGGCCTGCCCACAGGCCGTCGGAGCCGCGAAAGGTGGGCAGCCCGCTCTCCGCGCTGATGCCTGCGCCGGTGAGCACGAAAACGTGGTCTTCGGGGGTGATGGAAATCGTAGCCATAGACTTGCTCCTGAACAGCGACACCGCAGGACTCCGTCTTACTCGTAGTGATACCTTGCCTGGAGAAAGTCGATTCGTCCGGCTGTGACGCGGTAGACCAACCGATGCTCCTGCGTGATGCGGCGGCTCCAGCATCCGTTGAGCAGGTACTTCAGCGGCTCCGGCTTTCCGATGCCCACGAAGGGATCGGCGAGTACTGCTTCGACCAACTCCAGCACGCGCAAGGCGACCTTGCGGTCGGTTTTGATCCAGTCGATCAGATCCTCGCGAAACTCCGGCTGGAAGACGGCATCGCGCGCAACTCGCTTGCTCATGCTCGATGAGTGCTGGACTGAACCGGCCCAGGTTCGATCAAGCGCCGCAAACTTGAGACGGGCTCGGCCGCACCCTGGCCATCGACGGCCCGTTTGAGCGCCCGCAACAGCCGTTGGGCATTCTTAGGAGCACGCAACAGGTGCGCCGTCTCCATCAGCCCCGACAGCTCATCGGAGGGCACAATCGCGACATCGCGTGCGCCGCGCCTGCGGACAATCAGCACCTCGCGGTTGTCGGTCACCTGATCCAGATAGGAAGCCAGATTTCCGCGCAAAGCCGTGTAGGTAGTTTCAGCAGCCATGGAGTAGATTCCTCAGCTTGAATGTACATCTTTCCTGTACATGTGTCAAAAGATCGATCTGCCCGTCTTTCGTTACGGCTCCAGCAGGATCTTCCCCGTCGTCTTGCGGGCTTCGAGGTCGGTCTGCGCCTGCGCGGCCTCGGCCAGCGGATAGATGTGTTCGGTGCGCAGCTTGAGCTTGCGGCTCACGGCCCAGCCCAGCACATCGCCGGCGCGCCACTCAAGCTCCGCGCGCGTGGCCAGATGATGCCATAAGGTCGGTCGTGTGATGAAAAGCGAGCCCTTGCCACTCAGCTGAATCAGATCGAAGGGCGGCACGGGGCCGCTTGAAGCGCCAAAGAGTGCAAGCAGACCGCGCGGGCGCAGGCAATTCAGGCTGCCTTCGAAGGTCGTCTTGCCGACTGAGTCGTAGACCACGTCCACGCCTTTGCCGCCGGTGAGCCGCTTGACCTCGGCCACAAAGTCCTGTTCGGTGTAAAGAATCGTATCGGAGGCGCCTGCCTCGCGCGCAAGCCCAGCCTTGGCAGGCGTAGAGACTGTTGCGATGACCCGCGCTCCCAGCCGCGTGGCCATCTGCGTGATCAGCAACCCCACGCCGCCGGCTCCGGCATGAACCAGCGCCGTATCGCCTGCCTTTATCGGATATGTGGAATGGGTCAGGTAATGCGCCGTCATGCCTTGCAACATGGCCGCCGCGGCCTGTTCCGGTGAGAGCCCAGCGGGCACCTTCACCAGTTGCGCCGCCGGAACCAGCGCGTACTCGGCATAGCTGCCCAGCACACTCACCGAGGCCACGGCGTCGCCCTCGGCAAATCCCGTGACGCCCGGACCGAGCGTCTCTACCGTACCTGCCGCTTCGCTGCCGGGGATGAAGGGCAGCGCCGCTTTGTAAATTCCCTTGCGAAAGTAGATCTCGATGAAGTTGACTCCGACAGCTTCCACGCGGATCAACACCTGCCCCTGCCCCGGTTGGGGAATGGGCAACTCGGCCAGCTTTAGAACCACCGGCCCGCCGGTCTCGTGAATCTGAATCGCTTTCATCTCACGTTCAGGATGAACCTTGAGGGGGTGCGGGCGCAAGGGAACAGGGAACAGGGAATAGGGATTAGGGATTAGGGATTAGGGGTTAGGGATTAGGCGATGCGCTGTTTGCGTTCATTTGTCTTTTATTGATCTCTGATCCCTGTTCCCTGATCCCTTTTCTCTGATCCCTGTTCTCTGTTTCACCGCCGCGGCAAGATGTTCGACTCCTGCGGCGGGCGCAGGCGCACCATGCGATCGATGGTGTAGGGCGTGGGATGCTGGCTGGTGAAGTGGTGACGGACCTGCAACTCGCCGAGCAGGCCGATGGCCAGCAACTGAATGCCGGAGACGATCAGCACGCCGCCCACGACAAATAACGGCCCGTGCTGATCCATGACGTTTTGATGGGGATGGAGAATCTTGAGCACCAGCATCGCGGCCGAGATAAGGCTGCCCGCCAACATGCCCAGGGCTCCTAGGCCGCCAAAGAAATGCAGCGGCCGGCCCATGTACTTGAGCAGGAAGCGAATGGTCAGCAGGTCAAAGAAGACGCGGAAGGTGCGCCCGATGCCGTAGTGGCTCTTGCCCCGCTCACGAGGCACGTTCTTGATGGGAATCTCGCAGATCGTGGCGCCATACCATGCGGCCAGCGCGGGAATGAACCGATGCATCTCGCCGTAGAGCGGAATATTCTTGATCACATCGTGGCGATAGGCCTTGAAGGTCGTGCCGAAATCGTGAATGTCGACGCCGGAAAGCTTGGCCATCAGCCAGTTGGCGCAGCAAGAGGGAATGCGGCGCATCACGAAGTTATCGACGCGCTCGTTACGCCAGCCCGAAACCACGTCGTAGCCCTCGTTGAGCTTTTCAATGAACTCCGGAATCTCGCTGGGGTCGTGCTGCAGATCGCCGTCCATGGCCAGGATGAACTCGCCCGAGGCATGGTCGAAGCCCGCAGCAAGGGCCGAGGTCTGGCCAAAGTTGCGGCGCAGCTTGATGATCAGCACGCGGCTATCCACCGCGGCAATCTCTTCCAGCAGCCTGTAGGTGCGGTCGCTGGAGCCATCATCCACCAGCACCAGCTCATAACTGTCGCCCACCTGCTCCATCGCCTGCTTCAGGCGCGCGTACAAGACCGTCACATTTTCTTCTTCGTTATGAAATGGAATAACAATTGAATACTTCACCATATCTCCATTTTAGACGTCGCCTGGTTGAAAACAGTTTACCGAATCCCGCGAGAGGATCCGCTCGATTCAACGGATTCCTCAGAACGAGGTCCATTCCGCGCTTATCGGTCCAATTCATCGAGCACGGCCTGCATCTCGCTGGCGGCATGATGGTTACCGGTGCGCTGCGCGCTTTCGATACCGGTCTTGAGACGGGCGACCGCCTCCTGAGTGCGTCCGGCCGAGGCCAGCGTCTGCGCGGCCATGAAGTACCCAGCTGTGTAGCCAGGATCATTAGCCAGCAGCGTTTCAAACTCGGCGAGCGCCTGGGCTGTGTCGCCACGGCCGGCAAGCTCCATGGCCAGCCCGTAGCGGGCGAAACTGTTGTTGGGGTCGAGTTCGAGAATCTCTTTCAACCCTGATATCTTATCCATTTTGTTCAGGGGTACCCGCGTCTTTCAAGATTCGGCGCCTGTTGGATTTGCGTAAATGGCTGCGATTACCGACACTGGAGATGAGCGCCCGTGCGGAGACGCTGCCGCCAGAACTATTCTACGCGGCGAAGGTTAATGGTGAGTGGCGCAGACTGGAATGGAGGAGACCTAGAATGAGTGCGACCGAGATCGAATCCCGAACCAACCCCGCAGCCCGCACCGTGGCCAGCACGCAGTCGGAGATGACCGAGCTCGTGCTGCCCAACGATACCAACACTCTGGGGAATCTACTGGGTGGACGGTTGATGCACTTCATCGACATGACCGGCGCCATGGCCGCCTACCGGCACTCACGCACCTACATTGTGACCGCTGCCATGGACCACATCGACTTTATCCAGCCGGTGCATCTGGGAAATCTGGTCACGCTCAAGTCCAGCGTCAACCGCGCCTTCAACACTTCGATGGAGGTGGGCGTGAAGGTATGGGCTGAAGACACCCAGACGGGCAAGGTCTCGCACGTAGCCAGCGCCTTTCTTATCTTTGTCGCCATCGACCGGGAGGGCCGCCGGGTGCGCGTGCCCGAGGTGATCCCGGAGACACCGGAAGAGAAGCGCCACTATGCCGACGCGCTGCTGCGCCGTGAGCATCGCGAGGCAGAGGCCGCCCGCCGCAAGCTGGAAAAGGCGGCTCACGCCGCACAGGATGCCGCAAGGACCGCGGAATCGCAAGTTAAGTAAAACGCATCTGAAGAAAGATGAGTTCGCAAGAAAAGGAGCAATTGATAAGAATGGGTCATTCACCTGCCATGCCCGCGCCAGTCGCCTTGCCGGGAGTATCGAAGATTATCGCCATCGGCTCCGGCAAGGGCGGCGTCGGCAAAACCACGGTCGCCGTCAACCTGGCCATCGCGCTCTCGAAGCTCGGGCAGCGCGTGGGCCTGATCGACGCCGACATCTACGGGCCCAATGTTCCCTTGATGATGGGCTCGGCCCAGCAACCCAAGGTGGGCGCGGGCAACAGCATCGAACCCAACCTGACCCACGGAGTGAAGACCATCTCCATCGGCTACATCTCTCCCGGCGACAAGCCTCTGGTGATGCGCGGACCGATGCTGCACCAGATCATCCGCCAGTTTTTGCAGCAGGTGGATTGGGGCGAGCTCGACTACCTCATCGTCGATCTGCCTCCGGGTACGGGCGATGTGGTCATTTCATTAGTTCAGACGGTCCCGCTGACCGGAGCCGTCGTCGTCTCGACGCCCAGCGACGTCAGCCTTCAAGATGCGCGCAAGGCTCTGGAGATGTTTGGCCAGGTCAACGTCGAGGTGCTGGGCATCGTCGAGAACATGAGCCACTTCACCTGCCCGCACTGCAAGAAGGAGATCGACATCTTTTCCAGGGGCGGAGCCGAGCGCACGGCGCGCCAGTTCAACGTGCCTTTTCTAGGTTCGATCGAGCTGGTGTCGGCGATTCGCGAGGGCGGCGATCGCGGCTTACCCGTTGCTCTGGCCGGACCCAAGAGCCCGCAGGCCGCGGAGTTCTACGGCATCGCGGAAAAACTAATGGAGCGCGCCGAGGCCGCTGCCGGCGCTGCAACCGATGTAATCGAGATTCAATGAAGTAAGCTTGTTTCAGATGATGCGGCTGCCTGCACCAGGGCGATCCAATCAAGGAATACAACGAAGAACGGGCGAACAGCTTCAGATGCGGCACCCTAGTGCAAGTTCACGAAACTCGGGAAGTTTGTCCAGCACTCCCAGCGTATCGAGGTAAGCCCGGTCGGTTTCCGCAATTTCGCGTGCGGCTGCGCGCTGAGAGTCTTCCTCCAGTTCGTCGGCCAAGAGGTCAGCAACGTAAACGGCTGCCGAGCAATCGAAGGTGGAGTGGGGGATGCGGGTGGGATAGTGATGATGCGCGATCGCCTCGACGGCGAGGCTGGGGATGCCCCACAATCCGAGCAGGTAGGCGCCTATCTCAGCGTGGGAGGTTCCAAGCAGCTCCTCCTCAGCTTCAAAAGATTTGCATCCTCGGTCGCTGACCATCAAGAGAACGTTACAGAACTCGTTGGGCATTGCGCTGGCCAGAAAGAGGCTGCCAATATCGTGCAGAAGCGCGGCCACCGCGGTGGCGTCGCGGGCTCCCCGCTCCACCGGAAGCGCGCCGGCGATGGCGGCAGTGCGAATCGCATGACGCTGGATCGAGTCGCAAACGGATTGCGGAACGCGCCGGTGGGGCACAAAGACTCTGAATACCTCGGAAGTCAACGCCAGATTCTTGATCGTTTCCATCCCCAGGCATGCCACGGCGCTCTGCAAGTTGGTCATTCTGCGAGCCATCCCGAAGAACGCACTGTTGGCCAGTTGCAGAACCTTCGCTGACATCGCGATATCTCTTTCAATGATTTCGGCTACTTGCCGGATCGATGTTATCGGGTCTCTCAGCGCACGAGTAAGGTCTGTGTAAGTAGCTGAAAGGGAAGGCAGTTCACCGACTCCGCCCACGATCTTGCGCAACTCGGTTGAACTCAAGATGTCCTGCATCGCACAAACGCGCTCGATCGCCGCGTGCAACTCCGACGCGTTGCATGGCTTCGGCAGAAAGCGGTGCGCCACGGGAACCGCCCGCGGCGTCAGTGCGGCATCGGCGAATCCGGAAACTATAATCCGCGCGGTGTTGGGAAAGCGGTCGCGAATGTGCCTCAGCAGGGTTGCGCCGTCCATTCCAGGCATCCGCAAGTCGGAGATTACGACGTCGAAGTTGCACTCCGTGCAGGCCTCTAAAGCGGCCTCTCCACCGACCACGAACCGCATATTCCAACGATCCTGGTCCGCTTGCAGCGAACGCTGGATGCCATCGAGAATATGGCTTTCGTCGTCGACAAAAAGAATGTGTTTCATGCGGCGGCCGCCTTGGAAATGAAGCACGAGTCCATGGGTTGACCCAGTGACAAGAAAGCGAATCCCTTACCAGGGATATATCGGCGCAACGAGCGGATCGGTTCAAGCAACGCCCTAGATCGACGTCGGTTTGGCGGAGTTGTCGACCGCTTGACTGGTCTACAGCATGTCTCAAGAGTGCAACACCATGTCAGGGCACGACTTCAATCGTGCCGGGAAGTGGCCGAAAAAATTGGGCCTTAAAGCATTTTTGGGAATTGTGCAGACCGAGGATTCGCGGGTTTCCCACCCATTCCGCAGAAAAACGCGGAATGGATGGGGCACGGAAGTCCACAGTAAATCCGAAAATGCGCTAGCGCCGGTGGAGGTGCATCCACAAACTGCCGGCCATGTCCTGAAACACGCTCGATCAAAGTAGGCGATGAATACTTCGCGTCTTCAAGTTGCCAATCGATTGGCGAGAGAGTCCATGAGGGCCAGGGTAGCCTGGCCCACTTTTTCCGGCAAGGGCGATCGCCCTCGATGGATGCCGATCAGCGCTCCTCGGCGGATTCAACTGCGGGCAGGATGTCGTCTCTGCGCGCAACCCACACGTAGAGGGTCGGAAGCAAAAAGACTCCGATGATCAGGTTGGCGATGAGGCCGCCAACGATGACGATGGCAAAGGGCCGCTGCGAGTCAGAGCCAATGGCGTGAGAGAGTGCCGCGGGCAACAGACCCAGGGTGGCCACCAGCATGGTCATCATGATGGGCCTCAGGCGCATTACGGCGCCATCGACGGCAGCGTCGATCAGATGTTCCTCGTAGGAGACATCCGTACGCTTGCCTCGTGCTCGAAGCTGGTTGATGAACTCGATCATGATGACGCCGGTCTGCACCGAAACGCCGAAGAGCGCCAGGAAGCCCACCGCAGACGAGACCGAGAAGTTGGTGTGGGTGAGAAACAGGGCCAGCGGGCCGCCCACAGAGGCCATGATGACGCTGACCATGATCAGCAACGCCCACTTGTACGAGCGGAACATGGTGTAGAGAATCATGAAGATCGCGAGTACCGTGATCGGCACGACAATGCCCATGCGCCTGTCGGCGCGCTTTTGGCTCTCGTATTCGCCGGCCCATTCCAGGTGGTAGCCGGTGGGCAAAGAGACGTTCTTGTTGACCTTGCTGATCGCCTCTTCGACCGTGGAGCCGAGGTCGCGCCCGCGCACGGAGTATTTAATTGCGATGTAGCGCTGACCGCTTTCGCGGTTGATCTGCTCGGCGCCGTCGTCGGTGGAGACTTTGGTCAGTTGTGCGAGGGAGACGCGTTCGCCGGATGGCGCAAGGAGGCGCGCGTCTTCGATCGCCTCCCTGGTGTCCCGATGCTGTTTCTGATAGCGCAGAGTTACATCGTAGCGAGCCTCGCCCTGCTGCACCTGAGTGATGGCGTTGGCTCCGACGGCAGTCTGAATGGCGTCCTGAATGTCCGCGACATTGATGCCCCAGCGAGCGGCAGCTTCGCGATCGACCTGAAAGTTCAAGTTGGGCTGGCCGACAACGCGGAAGATTCCCAAGTCTTCGATGCCCTGGATCGCGGCCATCTGCGCCTGGATCAGCTCGGCGGTATGCTCCAGCGTGCGCAGATTGTCGCCGTAGAGTTTCACGGCCAGTTCGCCCTTTACGCCGGATACTGCCTCTTCCATGTTGTCGGAGATGGGCTGGGAGTAATTCCAGATCACTCCGGGGAACTTCGACAACTCCTCATCGATGGCGGCGATCAGCTTTTCCTTGTCCTGGTGGAAGAAGGGACGCCACTGCTCTTTTCTCTTCAAATCGACAAAGTACTCGGTGTTAAAGAAGCCTGCGGTATCGGTGCCGTCGTCGGGGCGGCCCGTCTGGCTCACCACTTGCGTGACCTCAGGGAAAGAGGCCATCACCACGCGCGCCTTGTTGGTGAAGTCGATGCTGGCGGTGGGACCCTCGCTGGGTGGCAGCGTGCCACGCACCCAGATCGAGCCTTCGTCGAGGTGGGGCAGAAACTCCGAGCCGATGGGGCCGCCGACGGTGAGATAGACGGCCAGCAGGAAGAGCGCGGTGGCGATGCCGAGAGTGGTTCGCCGGTGCTCGATGGCCGCGCGGACCGCGGTGCGATAGTGACGCGTCAGCCAGAGCAGAATCGGGTTCTCCCACTCCTTTGTGCCCTTCCGGAAGAAAAGTGAAGCCAGCACCGGAGCGATGACGATCGCGAAGAGCAATGCGCCCAGCAGGGCAAAGGTGACCGTCCAGGCCATGGGCTTGAAGAGACGGCCCTCAACGGCCTGCAGGGTGAAGATGGGCAGGTACGACGTGATGATAATGCCGCGGGCAAAGAAGACCGGCCTAAGCACCTCGTGGGCAGCGTCGCGCACGCTCTGCATCGGAGGGCGCGGATTCTCTTTGTCGCAGAGATGACGGACGATGTTCTCGATCATCACCACAGAGCCGTCAACCACCATGCCGAAGTCCAGCGCGCCCAATGAAAGCAGGTTGGCCGGGATGTGGCTCAGGTCCAGGCAAATCGAGGCGAAGAGAAGCGCGACGGGGATGGTGAGCGCGACGATGATTGCGCCGCGGACATTGCCGAGGAATAGAAAGAGAACGATCACGACGAGGACCATTCCCGCGGTGAGGTTGTGCTCGACGGTTTCCACCGTGTAAGAGACAAGATCGGAGCGGTCGAGGAAGGGAACGACCTTGACGCCTTTGGGAAGTATGCCGGGGTGGTCCTTGTCGCCGTTGAGTTTGTTGACTTCGTCGTGAATTCCCACGAGGACGGGATCGGAGTCGTCGCCTTTTTGCAGCAGCACGATGCCTTCAACGGTGTCGGGGTTATCGACAATCGCGCCGTCGGGGCGGTGGGTTGCTTTGCCGATTTGGCCCAATCGGATCTTCGGCCCCTGCACGACGGTGGCGATGTCCTTGACCTTGACGGCCGCGCCGTTGGAGGTCTTGATCACGGTGTTCTCAATGTCCTGCACAGTCGAGAAGAGGCCCAGAGACTGCACGTTGATCTGCTGCGCGCCCTGCTCGATGAAACTGCCTCCTCCGTTGGAGTTGTTAGCGGCGATCTGCTGCTCAACCTGGGCGATGCTGAGCCCATACGAGACAAGCTTCTCCGGATCGAGCCGGATCTGGTACTCCTTAGTCGGTCCGCCGAAGCTGGAGACATCGACCACCCCCTGGACGCTTTTGAAGGACTTCTCCAACGTCCAGTCTTCCAGCGACTTTTTCTCCATCACGTCGTAGGCGGGGTTGGTGCTTTCCACCGTGTACCAGTAGATCTGGCCGACGGGGCTCCAGTCGGTGCCCATCTGGGGAACGAGATTTGCCGGAAGGCTGACCATGCTGAGGCGCTCGAGCACGTGTTCGCGATTGACGTCGCTGGTCGAGTCGTCGTCGAAGATCAGCATCAGGCTCGACAGGCCGGCCAGCGTCGTCGAGCGAAGATGCGTGAGGTGAGGAATCCCGGCCATCTGGATCTCGACCGGCACGGTGACCTGCCGCTCGATCTCTTCCGCGCTGCGTCCCGGCCACTGGGTAATGATCTGGACGTAGTTGTTGGCCACGTCCGGATAGGCCTCGATCGGCAGGTTGCGGAACGAGATTACCCCCCACAAGGTGAGGACAGCAAGCCCTCCGATCACCATCCATCGGTTTCTGAGCGCGAATTCGACGAGTCCGCGAAGCATCTATTGGTTCCCCGCGGTCTCAAGCAGCAGCGCATTGGCAACGACTCGCTGGCCAGGCTCGATGCCGGAGAGAATCTCCTGGCGATTGCCGCCGATCATCTTGCCTGCGCGGACCTCGGCGCGCTTGAATTGATTTCCTCCTGCCGGAAGAAAGACCCAGTCGCGATCATGCAGGTGAAGAACAGCCTCTGCCGGAACCGCCGCGTGGGTCTCCATGCCGCGGCTCGTGAAGGTGGCCGCCGCAAACATCCCCAGTTTGAGGAAGCCGGGATTGCGAACCTCGATGCGCACCTTTGCCGTGCGGATCGTCGGATCGAGAACCGGACCGATGTCGCTGACCCGACCGGTCAGCGGACGATCGGGATAGGCGTTGATCCTGATCCTTGCCTCCTGTCCGAGTTGCAGCTTGGGGATGTCGTTCTCGTAGACATCGCAGACAATCCAGACATTGGTCAGATCGGCGATCGTAAATGCATTGGCTGAACCGGAGAGACTCACGCCCGCAGCCGCAGCATTGGTTACATTCTGCGCGACGATGACGCCGGAGATCGGCGCATAAACACTCACAACGCTGCTTGGATGGCTCTTATCCACGCCCAGCGTCTGCAGTTGCTCTTCAGCCGCGGACAGATCGGCTTGCGCATCCTTCTCCGTGTCCTCGGCCTGCTCGAACTGAGCCTGGGAGACCGCGCCATGCTTCAGGAGGTCGTCGGCGCGTGAGAGAGCCTTCTTCGCAAGCTGCTCGTCGTTGGCGGCCTTGAGATACGCGTTGAAGGCATTGGTGACATCCGAGCTCTGAACTTTGAACAGCAGCTGCCCCTTCTTCACGTTGTCGTCCAGGCGGGCCTTGATGTCAACCACGCGGCCATTGGCCAGCGAGATCACCGGCACTTCGCGCGCAATGTCAGGCACGACCGAGCCGGTGGCCGTCAACTCGGCGGCAGACTCGATCTGAGTGGCCTCGGTCAGCGGAAACTTCGCCACATCTTTTTGGTCGATGGTGAGCAGGTTCATGTCGGGAACTTGAATGACCTGGGCCTGTGGCGGTGCGCCATTCCCTTCATTGCCGGATTTGCATCCGGTGACAGCAATGAAGCTCAGGGAGGCAACCAACGCGAGAGACATCGGAGTCCTAACAGGCTTCGCAGCGAAGCACGACAATCTCATTGGATGACCTCGCGTCCCACCGCAAGATTCAGTTGTCCCGCGGCGGTCAGATAGCTGCCGATCAGTTGCAGGTAGGCCAGTTGCACGGCCCGATAATCGCTCTGCGCGTTCAGAAAATCCATCAGCGAAGCGCCGCCGTGCTCGTAGGAATAAGTCACCGTATCGCGAACACGCGTGGCCTGATCCTTGTACCTGGCCTTGTAAGGCTTGAGCAGCTCAATATTGCTATCAAGTTGCGCGTATGCCGAATCAACGTCGCTGAAAACCTGTGCGCGCGCGCCCTCGGTCAACTGGCGGTTGCGGTCGATGTCGATCAGCGTGCGCTGCTTCTCTCCCTGATTGCGGTCGAAGATGCGCAGCGGGACACTGACGCTGGCGCCCAGCGTCTGTAGGCCGTTTGGGTTGTTATTTGAGGAATTCCACGTGTACCAGCCGCTGAAGGTCGGGTCGGTCGATCCATTGGCGATGGCCAGCTTGTGGTTGGTCTGGGCCTGCTCGACGGACTCAAGCGCGGCGCGCAGATCGGGGCGCTCGTCGAGGGCGGTCTGGCGGAACTCCTCGAGCGGCTTGAGCGAATCGGAGAAATCGAAGGGCCCTGTCACGTCGAACTGCTCCACCGGAGTACGCTCGTCGAGCAGTTGCAGAAGCTGGATCTTGGCGGTGCGCAGATTGACGATGGCTGTCTGAAGCTCCGCTTCATATTGCACGCGCTGCAGCTCGATGCGGTCCAAGTCGATCTGGGCAATGTCGCCGTCCTTATTCCGGACGCGGCTGATTTCGATGATCTTGTCGTAATAGTCCAGCTCGGCATGAGCAAGCTCCAGTACGGCTTTGGCCTGGAGCGTTTCGACGAATGCGGCGCGCAGATTGAATTCAAGAATCCGTTTAAGATCCTCGTGCTGAGAGCCCGCGATGCGCGTGCCTTCCTGCGCGCTTTTGAGGCGCAACTCGCGTTTGTGCTCGCGCTCGTGCAAATAGCTGATGCCGGGTTGAACATCGGTTCCGCTGAACGGCTGCCAAGTATTTTTCGAGGGCGCAATCTGCGTGCCGTCGGCCGCAATCGTCAATTGCGGATTGGGTCGAAGATAGGCTGTGGTCTCAGCGGCCTTCATCTCATCGACGCTCAGCGCATCGGCCCTGAGCGCGGGGTTGGAGGCCTCGAATCGCATCTTCACCTGCTCCCACGTCAAGCTCTGCTGCGCGCCGGCTCGTGCGCCTCCCGAGAGCATGAGCCCCACGATCCCGGCGCACAGACAATCGCGGCGCAGGAATCTCTTGATTTGCATGATTGCCCTCAATGGTCCATCGATTATGTGGTTCAATTTCGAGCGGGCTTCCCTGGCCAATCAGATAGGCCTGAGGATTGCCTCAGGATCTTCCGTGCCCCTAGGGTCTATCGTACTATCCTGCAAGCCGGTTGATCCCGTCCTTCGATTCCAAAACGCCTATATCTGCCGGGTTTCACAATCAGTTCATGATTCCCGACCATAGCGGTTCTCAGGATGTTTGCCAACGCACCGGGAGACCTGCCTCCCGACGCCAGAACCCTGCTTCCTCACAGCGGAACCGCAGTCTCCGCTCATCCTCCGCCGGCCATCTGCCCGGCGGATAACCATCAAGTTGTGATGTGCGTCACCTTTGGCCACCCCCTCACCGTGACACGATATTTTCGGGCCGACAAGCTCATTTGCATTCGTTCATTTCCAGTTTTCGTTCATGGAGGCCCCTGTGAAGCTAGACTCGTCGGCATTCGTCGCAGATCCTGAGTTGATTCACGCTCTCGAAGAGAATTCCACCCCGATTGCCTGCGGGACAGACCGTGTGATCTTCCAGCAGGGAGATCACCCTCAAGGCCTTTACATCCTCGACCAGGGCGAGATCACCCTCACCATGACCTCACCTGGCGGCCAACAGGTGATGGAGATCCAGGCGCATCCCGGCTCCCTGCTAGGCTTGCCGGGGTTGATCGGCGAGGGGCCCTATACGCTGTCGGCCATCGCTCACGACGGCGCCCGGCTCAGTTTTGTGCCTCGCGATCAGTTCACCAGCCTGATGCAGGCCGACCCGCACCTTTCTTTCAAGATTCTCCAAGTGCTGGCCGCAGAGCTTCGCTCCGCCCGCCAAGCCCTGTCCAACCGCTAATCTGTCTCGAAGGACTCCTGACAGGCCTAAGCTGGGCAGGATGCGGAGTTCACAGGTTGCGAAAACAAGCTCGGCTTTGACCGGGCACAACTTCAAAGCCTGCCCTGAGCAAAGTCGAAGGGTGCCGCAAATGTCGCATAATCAACCCGGGCTTCAGCCCCTGAGAGAAGTCCTTTGAGGGGGTCTCGCCCGATCATGTCTTTTTTCGCAGCCTCTTCAGCCCACACATCGACACCACAAGAGTGAGACGGGCAAGACCCCTGAGAGATTACCCCCTGACCTGCTAAACTCACCTTCGTCATGGTCTTTGCAAGCGTGCTTATCGCGGTCGCGGCTTATCTGCTCGGCTCCATCCCCACCGGGTATCTGCTGGTCCGCATCTTCCGCCATCAGGACATTCGACTGGCCGGCAGCGGCAACATCGGCGCGACCAACGTCCTCCGCTCCGGCGGCAAGGGACTGGGCGCCCTGACCTTCCTGCTCGACGTGTTCAAGGGTTCGGCCTCTGTTTATCTCGGCGGCCTGCTTGGCAGCTTCCTCGCCCCCGGCGTCGCGACCCTCAATATGAGAGCTCTCGCCGCCCTTTGCGCCGTCCTCGGCCATGTTTTTCCCGTCTGGCTCGGCTTCCGCGGCGGCAAGGGTGTCTCCACCGGCTTCGGAGTCTTTCTAGTCGCCGCGCCATGGGCTGCATTGGCGGCCATCTCCGTTTTCGCCCTGATTCTGGCGTTCACCCGTTACGTCTCGCTCGCATCTATCCTCGGCGCGGCCAGCTTCCCTCTCTTTGCCTGGAGGTTCGCACTCGCCGACAGGCCGCCCTTTTTCATCGCCGTCGAGATCGCCGTCGCACTGATCATCATCCTCAAGCACCACCAGAACATCCGCCGTTTGCTCAATGGCACAGAATCCCGCTTTGGGGCACGCACGGCAGTGAGGAAGACCGCATGAGCCGCATCATTGTCTTAGGGGACGGCGCATGGGGAACTGCCCTGGCCTTCTCGCTTCAACGTCGCGGCGGCCACCAGGTCACTCTCTGGGCGCACACTCCGCAGCTAGCCCAGGAGATCATCGACGCCGGCGAAAACAAGCTGTTTCTCCCCGGCTTTCCCCTTCCGGCCGGGATCACCATCACCGGCGACGATGCCGCGGTCTCCGAGGCCGAGATCGTCCTCTCTGTCGTTCCCTCGGAGTTCCTCCGCGCCACGCTTACCCGCCTCGCCCCTCGTCTCCGTCCCGGCCAGATCGTAGTCAGCGCCTCAAAAGGCGTCGAGAACCGTTCCTTTCTGCGCATGACCCAGATCATCGCTGCCTGCGTTGCCGAGAACTGCCCCGCGCAGGTTGGACGCACCCTCCCCATCGGCGCGCTATCCGGCCCCAGCTTTGCCCTCGAAGTCGCCCAGGGCCAGCCGACAGCACTCACCGTCGCTTTTGACGATCCTGGCGTCGCCACCCGCGTCCAGGCGGCATTCTCCTCCGAGAGCCTGCGCCTCTACACCTCGACCGACGTCATCGGAGTCGAACTCGGCGGAGCCCTCAAAAACGTCATCGCCATCGCTGCCGGAGTCGCCGCCGGAGTTGGTCTTGGCCACAACTCCGCCGCTGCGCTCATCACCCGCGGCATCGCCGAGATCACCCGCCTTGCAGTAGCCTGCGGAGGCCGCCGCGAAACCCTGGCCGGACTGTCGGGCGTCGGTGATCTAGTCCTCACCTGCACCGGCTCGCTGTCGCGCAACCGGACAGTAGGACGAGAGTTGGGTCAGGGCCGCAAGCTGCCTGAGATCCTCGTTGGCCTCGGCGGCAAGGTGGCTGAAGGAGTCCTCACCACCCGCGCTGCCCTAGGCCTGGCCCGCCAGCAGGGCATCGAGATGCCCATCGCCGAGCAGATGGAGCTGATCCTCAACGAAGGCAAAGACCCCCGCGAAGCCATCAAGATCCTGATGCTCCGTCCCGGCAAAGACGAGCTCTGAGGACAGGCTGAATCAAGCTTGTTTGTGTCAGAGCATGAGTTCACAGGCTGCGGAAGAACCATGCTTTGTGTCAGGGCACGACTCAAACGGTCATTGAAAACACGTAAGTTACTGATTCTGCAATGTCCTGGATGACCAAGATATCCAACAAAACCATATCGTTAGCACAAATTAGCACAAAATTGGCAAGATACGCGGCAAGTCGAACCTCGCCCGAAACTCCCAATCGCCGACTATACACTCAATTCTGCTTGCGGAAGGCGCGGCGGATTTGGCAATCCTCCCACTTCCCGATGAGATGAGCTAGGAACTTCGGCTTGATTTTCCCCCGCAAATAAAGCCTCCGACGCAACGCATGTTGCACTCTCCGGAGCGCATTCCAATCTTTGAGGTTCTGTGCAGTCTCCGGCATTGCTTCGCCGATTAGTTGCTGCAGTTTGTCGATGATCTCCTCCGTAGGCTCGAAGATTTGCGATCCGATTGGGTCGCTTTCAGGATCGACCCATTTATCCGAGATTGCGACCAGCGACTCCATCATCTGATTCACTTCACCAACGCTGGCAGTTCTGTCGAGAGATGACGCGCTCTCGACGATTGCTGTCAGGTCCCACAGGTCTTTGGCAGTAGGGCAGTTTTCGAGCGGGTGTCCGAGGTCCTTTTCTCTCTGCTCGGCTACTCGAGCAAAATGAGCGAAGAATGATGGGGCCTCAGAGAGTTCACTTGTCATAAGACTAAGCCTTTCATAGATTTCTCAGTTCCCCGTCATATGGGAAACGTCAAGATGGCTTAGATAACTTTGCCCGACGCTTACCCACCGATGACTTGAATTCCGCGACCGCCAGCCTTCCCGAAATGGTCGCGAAGATTCTGCAAATAAGGCCCCCAAACTGAGAGCATGTTCTCAGCGGCGGATAGCCATTTGGCTTCCTGGGCGGAAGTTCGTTCGTTGCGATCCAGATCGGCGATGAAGAAGGTCTCGATGTCGTTTGTCTGGTTCAGCGCGACCTCAAGCGCGTCAAGTCTGCCTTCGACAATCTGGGCCTGAAGCGATTTGATGAGTTCGATCTGCGATGCCGCACGAACGCGTATCGCGGCGACTCGTTCCTTATCGTGGATCATGGGTGAAGTTTAGCACCGGAGCCGACCTCCAAATCCCTTCAAACTCCCGAATCACCGCC
>CAZGHZ010000060.1:0-29477 GCA_964525655.1 uncultured Occallatibacter sp. | reverse complement strand
CGGAAGTTAAGCCTCGCTGGGCCGATGGTACTGCACGGGTGACTGTGTGGGAGAGTAGGTGATCGCCGGCATTATTTTTAAGCAAAAAGGCCATGCCTCTACGGCATGGCCTTTTTGCGTTTGGCGATGCAAGAATTCGCATTCTGAGATTTACGTCTGTACCCTCGCTGTGCAATCATGGTGCATCGTCAAATTCACAGGTGGTTGGTGAGCTCATGAGTATTCGTCTGTCTGATGGCACTGAAATCCCCATTGAGATGCACAAAATCCGCGTTGTACAAAAAGTTAGACTGGCCCCGGCCCGCGAGCGGCTCCATGCAATGGAGGAAGCTGGCTACAACACGTTTCTTCTTCGCACCCGCGACATCTCTCTGGACATGCTGACCGACAGCGGCACCAATGCCATGAGCGATAACCAACAGGCATCCATGCTGTTGGCCGATGATGCCTATGCCGGTTCGGAGAGCTTCTACAAGCTAAAGGACTCAGTCAAAGAGATACTCGGTTACGAGTATCTGCTGCCGGCCCACCAGGGACGCGCTTGCGAGCACCTCCTCGCCAAGACCTTTATCAAGCCCGGCACTTATATTCCAATGAACTATCACTTCACCACCACCAAGGCCCACTTCAATCTGATGGGAGCTACCGTCCTTGAATTATTCGGGCCGGAGGCTCTTAACACTCAGAGCACTTATCCCTTCAAGGGAAATATGGATCTTGGCCGCCTCAAGGCCGCGATCGACGAGCACGGCGCCGCAAAGATTCCCTTCGTGCGCATGGAAGCTACGACGAACCTGATTGGCGGACAGCCTTTCTCGCTGGCCAACCTGCGCGAGGTGAAGGAACTCATTACTCCCTTCGGTATTCCGCTGGTGCTCGACGCCAGCCTGATCTCGGAGAATGCATACTTCATCCGCCAGCGCGAGCCGGGATACGAGAATAAGTCGATTAAAGAGATCATCCTCGAGATGATGAAGTTATCGGATATCTGCTATCTCTCGGGGCGCAAGAGCTGCATGGTTCGCGGCGGACTTATCGCTACCAACCGCAAGGATCTCTACGAAGCGATTCGTCCATGGCTGCCGGTCTATGAAGGCTTCTATACCTACGGCGGAATGTCATCCAAGGAGATCGAGGCCATGGCGGTCGGCATGCGCGAGATGACCGATCTCGAAGTCGCCGGCTCCTCGGCCGACGCAATCAAGTACTTTTGCAACCGGCTGATCTCCAAGGGCGTTCCTGTGGTCACGCCTCCGGGCGGCCTGGCTTGCCATATCGATGCGATGCGCTTCGCTCCGCATCTTGCGCAAACTGATTACCCGGCGGGAGCAGTTGGTGCGGCGACATTCATCGTTTCCGGCATCCGCGGCATGGAGCGTGGAACCATCTCGATGGATCGCGATGAAGAGGGCAACGATGTACCTTCGGATATCGAGTTACTGCGTCTGGCTGTTCCGCGGCGCGTCTTCACCATGTCTCACTTCGAGTATGCAACCGATCGGCTCAAGTGGCTTCTTGAACACCGCGATATGATCGGCGGCCTTGAGTTCTTCGAGGAGCCGCCCATCCTTCGCTTCTTCGGTGGCCGCCTGAAGCCTAAGAATGACTGGGGCGCGAAACTGGCAGCAGCGTTCGAGAAGGACTTTGGGCCAGACTGCTGAAGGCTGCCATAGAATAACCTGCATAAGGGCCATGCCTTCGGGCATGGCCCTTTCTTGATCATCGCGACTAGTTTTGCGGTTCTAGGCCTTCTTGTTTAAACTCACCGGCTGCGTTACGAGTCCAGGCAGTACCAATTGCCTTGTCCAAAAGCGGAATGATTTCTGGATCGTAGTTCGCAATCGTATTGACATTGTAGATTTCGAAGTTCTGAGGGTTTTCGCAATATTCTTGGGACTCATCGCCGGCAAAGAAATGCCAGCCACTATCTATCGAGTCGTATGGGGCTTCACGGTACATGTATCCTACGTGATCGCCTGTAACGGTTATCCGGTCGGAGGCAATACATGAGCCCCGCCCTTCAGCTAATGGGCGAAACTGATCAGGTTGTAGCTTGAAATGCTTTTTCATCGCTGCTCCAACAGGAGACTCTTTGACTTCAGAATGCGGTGACAAATCTTCGAAGGTCCTTAACGGAATCAGTATAGCTCCAGCGGAATGGGGGCGGTGGAGGTTCGTGGAATCCCAGGTCCGAAAACCCGGACCTGGGGCACCCGGCTATTCTGGACTAAGAGCCTATGGCCACCGATCCATGCCAATTCGATGTGATTGTCTTGGGCGCGGGTGCGGCTGGGCTGATGTGCGCCGCGGTGGCCGGGCAGCGGGGGCGGCGCGTTGCACTGCTCGAACACAACGGGCAGCCGGGGCGAAAGATTCTCATCTCGGGCGGCGGGCGGTGCAACTTCACCAATCTGCACTGCGGGCCGGATAACTTCATCTCAGAAAATCCCCATTTTGCCAAGTCGGCTTTGGCGCTTTACGAGCCACAGCATTTTCTCGAGTTAATCGAGCGTTACGGGATCGCATGGCATGAGAAGACGCTGGGGCAGCTTTTCTGCGACGGATCGGCGCGGGCGATTCTCGAGATGCTGCTGACAGAGTGCGAGCTGGGTCGAGTGGAGCTTGTCCTTAATGCTCGCGGGATTGCCGTTGAGCGTTCCGCCAGCGGTGAGTTTTGCGTTGCTTCTTCGCAAGGAGAGTTCCGAGCCTCGGCGCTGGTGGTGGCCACCGGAGGCCTGTCAATTCCCAAGCTGGGAGCCACCGAGCTGGGGTATGAGCTTGCGCGGCGGTTCGGGTTGGCGGTCGTCGAGCCACGGCCGGCGCTGGTTCCGCTGGTGTTAGGTGGCGCGGAAGTGGGATGGACCGAGCTTGCCGGGGTCTCGGCGGAGGTCGTGGCTTGGGCCGACGGAAAGGGTGACAAAGCAAAAGGTCTATCCAAATTCAGAGAGAAGATGCTTGTGACGCATCGCGGCCTCAGCGGACCCGCGGTCTTGCAAGCCTCTTCGCGCTGGCAGCCGGGCCAGGTGCTTTTCATTGATTTCGCGCCCGACTCATCCGGTTTGTTGGATGCCTTGCGGCGACCCGATGCGCGGCGGGATTCGGCGGCGCTTCGTCAGGCGTTGCGCGAGGTGCTTCCGCAGCGGCTGGCGAGCTATCTGGCCGAAATTGGCGCGCCGCAAGGGTGGTCGAATCCGGCACTGGAAGCCTGCGAGCGTCGGTTGCACCGCTGGGAGTTTCACCCAGTAGGGTCAGAGGGATTTGAGAAAGCTGAAGTGACGGCAGGTGGAGTGGACACTCGTGGGTTGCAGGCGCAGACGATGGGGGCGCGCGCGGTGCCGGGGCTCTTCTTTATCGGGGAAGCGGTGGATGTGACCGGGCAATTGGGCGGATTCAACTTCCAATGGGCCTGGGCTTCGGCGGTCGCGGCGGGAAAGGCTTGCTAGGGACCAAGGGACTCTCCACTAGTATACTGAGTCATTAATACATTAAACATAATACGGCGGGAGACGTCTGACATGACCGGAGCGATGTCATGAGACGAGGACGCCGATTGCCGGAGTTGCTGCTGAGCGAAGAGCAGCGCTCGACGTTGCAGGGATGGATGCGGAGAAGGAAGACCGCCCAGGCTCTATCGATGCGTGCGCGGATTGTTTTGCGCGCTTCGGAGGGGCTGACCGCCACCGCCATCGCCGCAGAAGTGCATGTGTGTATTCAAACGGTCAGTAAATGGTGGCGCAGGTTTGATGAACAGGGATTGGACGGCTTGCTTGATGAGCCGCGCCCCGGGCAACCACGTAAGCTCAGCGATCGACAGATCGAACAGGTAATCGTTCGTACACTGGAGAGCAAGCCGCCCGCCGCCACCCATTGGTCGACTCGTATGATGGCAGAGGCCTCGGGCATAAACCAGACCGCCATCGACACAATCGAGAAGAACGTGCCCGAAGATATGGACATCCACCTCATCCTGGACAACTACGGAACGCACAAGACGTTGATGATTCGCAACTGGCTAGCTAAGCGGCCGGCTTCCATGTCCACTTCACGCCCACCTCGGCCTCATGGCTGAACCTGATGCAACGTTGGTTCGCGTTGCTCACTGAACGTCAGCTTCGACGCGGCGTTCACCGCTCCACCAAAGAGCTGAAAGCAGCCATTGACCACTACATCGAAAATCACAACCTCGCGCCGAGACCCTTCATCTGGCATAAGACCGCAGACCAGATCCTCGACTCCGTCGCTCGATATTGCAAACGAATCAATGACTCAGGATGCTAATATCTGAGGCTGAAACTTTTGCAATCCGAGACGTCTCCACGAAGGGATCAAGCACTATGAAGCGATTCGCAGCTTCTGTGACTGTGACCGCGATTTTTTGCGGCCTGAGCGCACTCGCTCAATCGGCAAACCCGCCGGCCGGGAAGGTGAACGACTGGTGGCACCAAGCCTATCTCACCCGGCCTCTCAACAGCCCGGACGCAAAGAAGCTGCCCTTGATCTCGGTCAGCGGAAACCGCTTCGTGGACCCGGCAGGCAAGCCGGTACTTTTTCGCGGCGTCAACATTGCCGACCCCGACAAGGTCGAGAGCCAAGGCCGCTGGAACAAGGATTTCTTCGTGAAGGTCAAAGAGACAGGGGCCACGGTGGTCCGCATCCCCGTCCACCCAGTCGCATGGCGCGGGCGCGGAACAAAGAACTACCTGGCCCTGCTCGATCAGGCGGTGCAGTGGTCAACCGATCTCGGCATCTATGTCGATATCGACTGGCACTCGATCGGCAATCTCAAACAAGGTCTGTTTCAAGACCCGATGTATGAGACAAGCCTGCCCGAGACTCTAAACTTCTGGCGCATTATCGCAGCCCATTACAGCGGGAATAACACGGTTGCGTTTTTCGAGTTGTTCAACGAGCCGACGGCCTTCAAAGGCAAACTCGGATCGATCTCGTGGGAAGAATGGCGGCAGATCAATGAGCAGATGATTACCGTGATCCGCGCCTACGATAATGACGCCATCCCGCTGGTTGCCGGCTTCGACTGGGCCTATGACCTGACTCCACTGCGCATCGATCCGGTGCGGGCGGAACGCATTGGCTACGTTACCCATCCTTATCCCTTCAAGAGGCCGCGTCCTTGGCCGCCGAAGTGGGAAGAGGACTTCGGCTTTGCCGCCGACCGATACCCAGTTATCGCGACCGAGATCGGCTTCGATGAGAGCTATAGCCCGAAGAACGACAACGAGGCATATGGCCCAGCAATTACGAGCTACCTGGAATCAAGGGGAATCAGTTGGGTGGCATGGTGTTTCGATGCGGAGTGGGGCCCGGCCATGATTTCTTCCTGGGAGCCCTTTACGCTGACCGGCGAGGGGAAGTTTTTCTCCGGCGAGATGCATAAAGACCCGGCGTCCGTGCCATCCCCGGTCAACAAGTAGCTCCGTTCGCAGGCCGCGCGCAGATTTTGCTCGTGCACGGACCTGAATTTGAGCTACTATCTGTTGCGTCGGTTTCTGCATCGTGGTGACTTTGCCCGGAACGAGGAGCTCGCGGAGAACCGGCGAAGGAGAATCATGACCAATCCCAAGAAATGCGCGAATGCTGCCTGTACCTGTCCGGCCCCGGAGAAAGGGAAGTATTGCAGCGCCCACTGCGAGGGCATCGGGGACCGAAGCGAGATCAACTGCTTGTGCGGCCACCCCGATTGCGGAGGCAAACTCTCCTAGCTTCAGGGACGCCGCGCGAATTTGCGCGGCGTTCAACCATCGCCTGGGCTTTTCCGGCCTAAGTCTCGAAACCGGGACTCAGGCCAAGAACTCGCGAATCAGGGGAGCCACCATCTCCGGCGCCTCTCGCATCCCGCTGTGCCCCAAGCCCGGAAGCCACTCGACCCGCACGCCGGGCAGGACCGCGGCCAGCGCCCGCGCGGCGTCGTGCATGGGATGTTCGGCGCTCAGGCTACCAACCAGCAACAGCGACGGGCACGAGATCGCGCCGTAGTGCGTCAAATCGTGGTTCTCAGCATCCATCTCCTCGAGTTCGCGTATCCAGCTCTTGCAGAGCGTCCGTGCGCGGGGCCAGGCCCGCGAAGTGCGAAGGGCGAGAATGGCCTCTGCGGGCATGTGAGGAAAGGCATCCAGGCCAAACTCCAGGGCCTTGTCCAGATCTCCCTCCGCAATGGCGCGGGCATAGGGGGCCAGATTCTCGCCCGCAATTGGGCCACCCGCAGGCAATGGCGGCTCGTAGACCACAAGGCGTGGAACCGGATGACGCAAGGCCACGCCAAGGGAGCAAATGGCTCCGTAAGAGTGACCCACAAGGAAGGCCTCCGATCCGGATTCGGTCTTGGCAACTGCGAGCACGGCTTCGATGTCTTCGTACTCGCGCTCGATCGAATAGGGCCCGATGCCTTCGCCGCTTCTGGCGCGGCCGCGCCGGTCCATCGCAAAACAGGTAAAGCGGTCTGCCAGCAGACGGGCCACGGGCATCCAGTCGGTGTGGGTGGCGACGCTGCCATGCACAAAGACGACGGCGGGTCCGCTGCCCAGGCGGCGAAAGACGATGCGCGTCCCGTCGGCCGAATGCACCGATCCCTCGGTCAATGCCGCCGGCGCATGCTCCATTTGTAGTGAAGTCATTGCCTTTATCGTAACGCCAGCCGCAAGGTAGCGAGTCAAAGCATCCCAGCATGGGGAACGCGAGATGCGATGGGCGCGCTAACAACCTGGTCCTACGCTTCGAAATCAAGCTCCACCGGATCGATCAGCGGCGCCAGCCAGTTGAGGAGGGCCAAGTGCGCGGAATGGGTGGAGTAAGCTTCAGCTGCAGCCTTGTCGACAAACTTCATCATGCCGGCGAAGGTGAAGCCTTGCCCACGCGGCGAGAGGTTAGCGCCAACATGTGCCTCGATCACTCCGGGGATCACACCTCGAAAGGCCAATATCTCCTTCTCAGCGCGGGCCTTGTCAGCCTCGGTGGCCTCAGGCTTCCAGCGAAATCCAAAGATGTGGATGAACATGGGGTTCTCCGTGGCTGCGGACTGAGTGCATAAGAGATCAGCTGCCGAGCGCGAATCGGCGGGCGGAATCGAGAAGCCGCGCGACCGATTCTTTCGAGCAAGACTCGGTGTAGATGCGCAGCAGGGGCTCGGTGCCGCTTGCGCGGAGCAGCAGCCAGGTCTCGGCGGCCTTCGGCTTGTCCATAGCCTCGGGGTTGTCGAGGAAGAACTTGACGCCGTCGAGCGTCTCCTGGCAGTAGATCGGCATTCCTGCAAAGACCGGGTCGCCGGGTTCAAGCGCCAAGGCCCGCGCGATAACCCGTACCTTGAGCGCGTCAGGAAGCGCCAAGTCAATGCGGCCATATTGATGCTCGCCGTACTCTGCCTGGAGATCGGCGACGAGCTGGCCCAAGGTTTTGCCCTCCTCGGCCATCACGTTGGCCAGCAGCAGCGAGTTGAGCAGCCCGTCGCGCTCCGGCAGGTGGCGCTGGAAGCCGATGCCGCCCGACTCTTCGCCGCCCATGACGATCGAGCGCTCCAGCATGTAGTCGCAGACAAACTTGAAGCCGATACCGTGCTCGATCAGCTCGCGGCCGTGCTTGCGGCAGATGCGGTCCAGCATCTTGGTGGTGTTGAAGGCGCGGGTTACGGCTCCGGGCCAGTCGTTGTGGCGCTTGAGAACCCAACTCAGCAGGACGCAGAAGATTTTGTGCGGATCGACAAAGTTTCCGAATTCATCGGTGGCCCCGATACGGTCGGCGTCGCCGTCGGTGCAAAGGCCGGCCTGGCAGCCGTTGGCGACGACCGCCTCGCCGAGGGCGCGGATATGAGGCTCGATGGGTTCGGGATTGATGCCGGGAAAGAGCGGATCGGCCTTGCCGCGAATCTGCACGTGGGCGACGCCCAGGCGGGTGAAGATGTCTGAGATATAAGTGAGGCCCGCGCCGTACATTGAGTCGATGCCGAACTTCATGCCGGAGCTCTTGAGCGCGTCTAGACTGGTGAAGCTCTCGATGGACTCAAGGTAGGGAGGCACGAAGTTGACCTCCTCAATAGCGGCGGGCTGGGCCGCGCGGGGGACGGGCTGGCCAATGAGCGATTCGATCGCGGCGATCATCGACGGCTTGCCGGAGCCGCCGTACCAGCCTTTGTACTTGACGCCGTTCCATTGCGCGGGGTTGTGCGAGGAGGTGATCATGATGCCGCCGGCAGCCTTGCGGTGGAAGACTGCGTAGCTGAGCGCCGGGGTAGGCGTGATGCGGTCGGCCAACTGCACCGGGATGCCGGTCGAGGCGACGACCTCGGCGCAGGTGCGCGCGAAGGCCTTGGAGCCGAAGCGGGTGTCGTAGCCTATGCAGAGGCCCTTGGAGGGATCCTCTTTGGCATGAACGTAGGCGGCGATGGACTCGGCGGCGATGCGGACGTTGACGAATGTGAAGTCGTCGGCGATGATCGCGCGCCAGCCGTCGGTGCCGAACTTGATTTGAGGGTGAGGCATAGATGGTTCTTATTGCTCCCTGAGTACTAGGGTAAAGGATGGACCCGAATCCGGGCCGGGGGACGCGAGCGATTCCACTTCAACCGTGACAGAAAAGCTGCCCTTACGCCGGAGAGAGTGACCATGAGGGTCATGGGCTCCGGCGGGCTGGCATCGAAGCCAAGGGCCGGATTCTAGATTCTCGCCTCCTCGCTGCGCTGCATCCTCACGGAACCACTGCGCCCTTTCGAGTCCGGGCAGATGCAACGAGTCTCAGCTCTTCAGATGGCGACGTAGATCTTCCGGGTGGTTACAGTGCCCAAGAGCCGATTCGCCGGAAACATGTCCGGCGCGAACCAATTCGGCCAGCGACTGCTCCATCGTCAGCATGCCATCAGCGCGTCCGGTCTCGATGTTTGCCCGGAGCTGATGGTCGTCGCCACGGCGAATCAGATTGCGCATGGCGCTCGTGGCGATAAGAATCTCGACGGCCGGGTAACGTCCTATTCCATTGGCTGCCGGCAGCAGTTGCTGTGAGACCACAGCCAGCAGCGCAAGAGAAAGTTGCTGACGGATCTGAGACTGATATCCGGTTGGAAAGGTGTCAAGGATGCGCGAAACAGTTTGGGCCGCATCGTTGGTGTGCAACGAGGTGAGAACCAGATGACCGGTCTCGGCGGCAGTCAGCGCCGAGGCCATCGTCTCGCTATCGCGCATTTCGCCAACCAGGATGACATCCGGATCTTGTCGCAGAACAGCGCGCACAGCCTGAGAGAAGCTGGGGATGTCATGTCCCACCTCAATCTGTTCGACAAGCGATTTGCGATTTGTGTGTTGATACTCGACTGGATCTTCAATTGTGATGATATGGTCGCGGCGGCTGGCGTTGATGCGGTCGATCAACGCGGCCATCGTTGAAGTTTTGCCGCACCCCGTCGCTCCGGTCAGGAGTACAAGCCCTTGCCGCCGCTCCGCCAACATGGCGAGCGAGGCGGGCAGATGAAGGGTCTCCAAGGTCGGGACTTGCGCCGGCAAAATCCGTATCGAAGCTGCAAGCGTTCCGCGCTGAAAGTGGAAGTTGGCGCGGAATCTCCCGGTTGAACCGCGCACAAAACAGAAGTCCATGCATTTGCGATTCTGCAATTCCTCCTGTTGGCCGCCCGTCAGCAGAGGAAGCAGCAAGCTCCGTATGTTCTCAGCCGGCATGGCCGGTCCTGAGTCAGTTGTCAGAGCGCCATTCACGCGTAGCGTAGCGGGAGAGCCGGCAACCAGAACGATGTCGGACGCGTTTCTTTGAATTGCAGTGGCTAAAAGCTGGTCTATCGACCGCCTCTCCGCGGATTTAACGCCAGTCGCCGAGCGGTTGAGCTCATCGACAAGCTTCGACAATTCATTCTCGTGCTCAACCATATCGAAATCAAGACCTGGGATTCTGCATCAGATCAGCTCGGTGCGGCCGGTGCTATCCAGCTCCTTAACAATCTTGCCAACATCCTGGGAGTGGTCGCGATGGGCAATCAGCAGGGCGTCTTCGGTGTCGACGATGACCAGATTCCTGACGCCGACCAGGGCGACAAATTTGCGCGGGCTGTAGGCGTAGTTGTTGCTGGCGTCGAGAGCCATGTGGCCCGCAGTCGCAGTCACGTTCCCCTCTCCATCCCCGCGCAGGCGAGTCTCAAGCTGGTACTCATAGAGCGAAGCCCATGAGCCGAGGTCATTCCAAGAGAACTCGGCGGGAATGCAATAGAGATGGGAGGAATGTTCACCCTTGGCTGAGCGCGGCTCGAGAACGGCGTAATCGACTGAGATATTTTCACACTCGGGATAGGCGTCGCGGAAGACATCGTCGAACTGGGCGGTGCCGTGGGCGGCGGCGATGGCCTCGAGCAGGGGGGCGGTCTCGGGCAGGTGCTCGCGGACGGCGTTGGCCAGCGTTCGCGCCGACCAGAGAAAGATCCCGGAGTTCCAATAGTAGTTGCCAGCGGCGATGAACTCCTCGGCGCGGTTCTGGTTGGGCTTCTCGATAAACCGCCGGACGTGGATGGCCGTGTCGTTGCTGGCAAAGTCGCCGGTCTCGATGTAGCCGTAGCCGGTTTCGGCGCGGGTGGGCTCGATGCCCAGCACGACAATGTGGTCTCCGGCGGCGGCCACGGCGATGCCCTTTTGCAGCGCCTTGAGGAATCGCGGCTCGTCTGCGATGACATGGTCGGAGGGAAAAATGCCCAGGACGGCATCGGGGTTCTGGCGTTCAATGAGGAAGGCGGCCAGTCCGCAGGCCGGGGCGGTGTTGCGGGCCACTGGCTCGCGGACGATTTGACCTTGAGGAACGCCCTTCAACTGATCGGCAATCTCGTGGGCGAGATACTCATTCGTGATGACCCACATCTGCTCCGGCGTAGCGATAGGCTTAAGGCGCTCGACGGTCTGCTGGATCATGGAACGCTCGCCATCGAGGGCCAAAACCTGCTTGGCGTGAGCGCGGCGGGAGCGGGGCCAGAAGCGCGTGCCGCTGCCTCCGGCAAGTATCACTGGGCGAAAATCGATTGGCTTTGACATTGAAAACACATCCTACGCGACAAGAGTTACGTTTGCACAGGGGGCAGTACACGTTTTCTTGTTTGCGAAGACGATTTGCGCGGCGCTGGCCTTGCTTTAGAGGGATTTACGCATCCCACAATGCAAAACTGCATGCTTGGCATCAAAAGCGGCATGTCCGGCTAGGGGGGGCTGAGAGGGCTGGTTATGCTAGCCCTGTAAGGAATTCCTTCATTCGCCGAGTGCCCTCATCGATATTCTGCTTGGTCACCGGATAGGAGATCCGAATATGTTCCGCTGTCCCGAAGGCCTCGCCGGGCACCGAGACGACATGGGCCTCGTGGAGCAGGCGCGTGGCCAACTCTGTGGCCGTCTTGATGCCGCCCTTTCCGATGTAGGCCGAGATATTCGGGTAGACGTAGAAGGCGCCTTCGGGCTTGGTGCAGGTGATGCCAGGGATCTCGGCGAGCTTGGCCAGCATGTAGTCGCGCAGATCGATGAACTCGGCGCGGAACTCCGAGACGCACTCCTGCGAACTGGTGAGCGCTGCGACGGCGGCCTTCTGCACAAAGCTGGTGGCGTTTGAGGTTGACTGCGACTGGAGCTTGCTGAGGTTGGCCACAACAGATTTGGACGCCAGCGCGAAGCCGGCTCTCCAGCCGGTCATTGCGTAGGTCTTCGAGAGCGAGCCGAGGATGACGATGTGTTCCTTGGCCCAGGTGAAGGAGCCGCCGGAGACAGGCTTGCCGGCGTAGTTCAGATAGACGTAGCACTCGTCGAGCAGCAGGTAAATACCGCGCTCGTGGGCGACGCGGACGATGCGCTCCAGGTCCTCGGCGGAGACGACCGAGCCGGCCGGGTTGGAGGGCGAGTTGAGAATGATCGCCTTGGTGCGGGGCGTGATGGCTTTCTCGATGGCGTCGGCCGTGATGCGGAAGCTCTCGGCTTCGCTGGTCTCGAGGAAGACGACCTTGCCGCCGGCGTACTGGATGATGTCTTTGAAGCTGACCCAGTAGGGGACGGGCAGGATGACTTCGTCGCCGTGGTCGACGAGGATCTGGATGGCGTTGAAGAGGGCCAGCTTGCCGCCGGTGGTGAAGATGGCCTCGTCGACGGCGTAATCGGAGCCGAAGTCGCAGGCGTGGCGTTCGACGATGGCCTTGCGCACGTCGGGAATGCCGGGGACGACGGTGTAGCGGCTAAAGTTGGCCTCGATGGCGGCGATGGCCGCGTCCTTGATGTGGCGGGGGGTGGGGAAATGCGGCTCGCCGGCGCCGAAATCGACCAGATTGGCGCCCTGGAGGCGCAGCTTGGCGGCCTCCGCAGCCACAGCCATGGTTGCGGAGACCTCGATCCGACCGATGCGGTCGGCAAAGACTTGAGAAGGAGTGGAGACTGTCATAACAACTCTATCTTGACAGATTTTTTGTCCGGGGCAAAACAGGGCATGGAAAACTCCGGTGATCGGACTCCCCAAGAAATTGTCGAGCTAAAGATGAGGTGAGGCGTCTGTCTGGTTAGAAGGGGCTTATGGAGTCGATTCCCGGAGGCAGCTTGGTCTTGTTTTGGGCGGAGAAGGCGGAGTCGGAGGTCGACCTCGCTGCTCTCGTCGAGAGCTACTCCCGGCTCCTCTTCCGCGTGGCGTATTCGATCTTGCGCAGCCGCACAGAAACAGAGGATGTGGTGCAGGAGGTCTTTGTCCGCGTGATCGAGCGGCGCCGGTCACTCCAGGCAATCCGCGATATCCGCGTATGGCTCGTTCGCATTGTCTGGAATCTCGCGCTTGACCGCAGACGGCGTATTCGGCCGGAGCAGATGGACGAGAGCTTTGCCGAGACTTTGGCTGAGAGCGGCGTGCCTGTCGACGAGAGGCTCACCCAAGCGCAGCGCATGAATTCCGTCTTGCGCGAGATAGAGAGACTGCCAAAGAGAGAGCGCCATGTTCTGCTGCTCTCAGCAATCGAGGAACTGGGCACGGCGGAAATGGCAGCGGTTATGGGAAGGAGCGAGTCCGCGGTTCGGGCACTGCTGTTTCGGGCAAGAACGCGGCTGCGCGCGCGGCTCGCAACACGGGGAGGTGAGCAATGAAGAATGCTGATGAAGCGATCGGAAGGGTATTGGCGGGTTTGCGAGACGCTGAGGCCCCTGCGGGCATGGAGCGGCGCATTCTGAAAGCGGTTGCGGCGCGTTCAGCGGTTCCTACGGCTGTGGGTCCGCGATGGGCTCGGCGGATCGCTTTGGCGGGGATGATTGCCGCCTGCTTGTTCATTGCGATCACTGTGATTCATCGGAACGGGCATCCTCCGACGCAGGCGCGGCAGCGAGTTGTTGCACACCCTTCGACTGGTCTGGCAGCAACCGAGCACGAGGCATCTTTGCTGCCGAATCAATCAATCGCGCCAATCGGAAAACTGGCCAGAACCACTGCGCCGACGCGAAAAGTGCAACTGATCAGCATTGCCGATGCTGTGCTGCTCAGTGAAATGCGCGCCCCTAGCCACCCGGCGCCGGAAGCGCCTCTTACGAATGAGGAGAGGCTGCTGCTGCGCGCGGTTCATCTTGGAGACCCCCAGGTGATGGCGATGTTGAATCCGGAGGTTCGTGCAAGACAGGAAGCCGAGAGTGAGGCTGAGTTTCAGAGGTTTATCGAGCAATCAGGCAAAGGAGATCCGGAATGAAATCCAACGATGAGATGAATGGAAGGGAAAAGATGAAACTTACGATCGGAATTCTTGGGATCGCAATGGCGCTGAGTTGCGGTGGCGGAAGAGCTGTTGCGCAGACGGATGGTCCATCACCAAAAGTAAGCGAAACAAAGATCGAAACGGCGCCGTCATGCTATCGGCTGACCTACACAATTACGGAATCAGACGGCGAAAAGCGCATCGGTACCCAGCACTTCGCCTTGACCGTCGATGCAAATACTGGAGACTCGCAATTTAAGCTGGGAAGCAAAGTTCCCATCATAACGGGATCTTCCAACTCGGAGAATCGGGCGCAAACGCAGGTCCAGTATCAGGACGTTGGATTGAACATCTCGGCGCGTGTAAAGGACTACCTTACCGGGGTCGAAGTCCATTCAAAGGTGGAGCAGTCCAGCGTTTCGGAAGACCAATCGACGGTGGGCAGAAACGATCCGATAATACGGCAAGCCGTTCTCCAGAATACCGCGCTCCTGACGTTGGGCAAGCCAGTGATGCTGGGATCGCTCGATGTGCCGGGAAGCACGCGGCATCTGGATATCGAAGTGGTTCTTGAGGCGGTTCGATAATTGCGAGGCAGACAACCTAGCGTCCCAGGTCTCGATTCAGAGACCTGGGATCCAGCGCGAAATTGATGATCAGTTCGTGTGTCGTGCAATGAACCAGCACGTTCGCTACTCACGCAGCATCATCCAAGCTGACGGTCACCTTGCGGCCGAGCGCTGAGGCAATATTCACCAGCGCGTCGAGCGAGAAGCGCGAGATGCGCCCGCGCAGCAGGTCGTTGATGCGCGGCTGGGTTACTCCGCAGCGCTTCGCGGCCTCCGCCTGAGTCCAGCCACTCTCTTTGATCAGTTCCTCGATCTTGTCCATCAGCTCGGAACGCAGACGGAGATTTGCCGCTTCTTCAGGCGTGTCAGCGATCGCATCCCAAATGCTCGCGAACTCCTCATACTCCAGTTTTTTCATCATCGGCCTCGCATCAAATGCTGGAAGCGCTCACGCGCGATTTCAATATCGCGCGGAGAGGTGGCCCTGGTTTTCTTTTGGAAAACATGAAGAACATAGACCGCATCGGCAAGTCGAGCCGTATAGATGACGCGGTATGTGCCCGATGCTTCCCAGACTCGAATCTCTTCGACACCCTTGCCAATCGAGGGCATTGGCTTGAAGTCGTCTGCAGGTTTCCCATTTTGTACTCGGGCCAATTGGCGGCCCGCGTCACCGCGAGCATCCTCCGGGAGATCCCGCATCGCCTTTCGAGAGTCGCCGAGAAATCGGACCGGCTTCATGGATTCAGTATATCCGAATGAATATATATTGCAATCGAAATCTTGAAATCCTTGATTCTAGCTCCCGGTAATGCGTGCTCGCAGGCGCTTGAGGACGTTGGGCGGGACCAGGCCGCTGACGTCGCCGCCGAAGGCGAAGACCTCTTTGAGCATCCGCGAGCTGACGAAGGAGTAGCGGCCGGCGGGTTGCAGGAAGACGGTCTCGATCTCCGGGGCCAGGCGGCGGTTCATCAGGGCCATCTGGAATTCGTATTCGTAGTCGCTGATGGCTCGGATACCGCGCAGCACCGCCGATGCGCCCTGTTTGCGCGCAAACTCGACCATGAGGCCGTCGAAGGTGGCTACGGAGACGTTGGCCAGCGCGGCGGTCGATTCCTTGAGCATCTCGACGCGCTCCTCGACGGTGAAGAGGGGGTCTTTGACCGGATTGTTGAGGATGGCTACGGTTAGGTGCTCAAAGAGCTTTGCCCCGCGCTGGATCAGGTCGATGTGACCGTTAGTCGGCGGGTCGAAGGTGCCGGGATAGAGTGCGCTTACGCTCATTGTGGCTCCCAAGTGATTTTAGCAGCGGGAGGACCGAGGGCCGACGATCCTCCTGTGACGGGGACGCGAGCACGGCGTCAAAAGACTCTGCCGTCCAGATCGGCAAAGAATCGGATTCCCGGAACTCTTAGCTTCTGAAGTTCACCGTCATTCGTCACGAAGAGGTCGACTCCCGCCACAGCCGCCGAGGCCAGGTGAATCCCATCCGCCTGCGTAACGCGTGTAGTCGCCCGGATTACGCTGTACTGACCGGCAGCTTCGATGGCGAATGGAAGAATCTCAACGTCTTTGCCGCTGAAGAACTTCTTGAGTCCGCTGATCCCCGCAACATCGTCTCGCTTTCGCGGACCTGTGAGCACCTCGCTTACGGTGAAGACACTCGTGCATAGAGTGTCGCCACGCCTCATCATTCCTTCGTGCATCCGACGGACCCGAGTCCCGAAGAGCGGATTGGCTTCCAAAAGATAGATGAAGAGCATTGAGTCCCAATAGACCCGGCTCACCTTGCGGCCCCCGAGTTCTCCTCTACGGGCGACTCAGATTCGTATCTCTCCCATGCGTCAGGTCCCCACTCCCGCTCCCGCCGTAGGAATGCTTCCCCACCGCCGAGCGCCTTGAATGTTTCGGCACAGAGCCCATACAGCGCCATGAGCTCGGAGCCGTCTGGAGGCGATTGGGAGGGTGGAGCGCTCTTCTCGTCATTGCCCAATACACGGAAGACGAACTGCCAGGTTGTGCTCGGCCCGCCAGAAGGCGGTCCGCCGCTCTTTTCAATCAACTCCAGACCCGCTTCCCGCTGGAAGTCCTTCGACATGAGAGTTGAGAAAACCGACGGCGTCCGATTCGTCCACCCAAGTTCTTTTTGGATATTTCCTACCCTGACTTGAACGGTCTTCTCGCCCTTCAACCTCGCGGGATTCACGTAGGTCGAGATAACGTGCCTCTTCGTCTGCTCTGTAGGTTTCATTGATCAGTCTCCTTTTATACATTCATACTATATACATTCCTACAAAATGTCGAGGGGATGCCATCGACCTTGAGGCTGTCATTTACCTACGGACTACCGCTGGAGCAGGTCGATAGGCTGGGTGAAGTCGGTTACGCGAATGTGACGGGCAAGGGAGGGGTGCTGGCGCTCCAGGGCCTTGTACATCTCCCAGGCGACGCAGCGGTAGCTGAAGTGGCCTGCGGGGCCGGAGCGGAGTTCTGTGATGTATTGGGCCTCGGCAAAGTCCATCTTGAAGAGCGAGCGGACGCGGGTGGCCAGCGGCAGCAGATAGAGCGCAGATTGGGCGGCCTCGGGGGCCTGGCTGGCCGCGATTTGGGCGCTGGCCCGGTGGGCTTGCTCGATTGCGGATAGGAAATCGGCGCGGCAGTAGGCTTCAATGAGGATGTCTATATAGCCGAATTCGTCCGGAGGGCCAAGGTCGCCGGAGCCAGGGGTCTCGTAGCCGTGCAGAGTGGTGAAAGGCTGGATGATCTGCGTGCAGCGGCGATGGCGGTGCATATCGCGGAAGCCGCCGATGTCCATGAGAATGTCAAAGCGGAGAGCGGCCCCGGCGTGGAAGGCGCGGAGAGCCTCGTCGTGCTTGCCGCGATGACGCAGGCCAAGCTCGATGATTTCGCTGACGCGGGCATCGGGCAGCGCACCGACCAGGTCGCGAATCTGGCGGTAGGGATGGTGCGAGGCGGAGTAGAGCAGCGTCGAGGCCAGCTCGACTTCGAGGGATTCGGTGGGTTCGACAAGATCCACTAACGGTGCGGCGGCGATGGGGTGGCTGGCGAGGAGTTCCTGGGCGGCTTGGGTGAGTTCGGCGCGGGTTCGGAGTTCGTAGTCGTTGGCCTGGGCGTACTTGACCAGCGTGGGCGCGGTGCGGACCTCGGCGGTGAGCAGGGTGGCGGCTTCGGCGGCAATTTCATCGCTACTTGCTGCTATGGATTTAATGACCCCGGTCCAAGGTTCTGATTGAATCTTTGATTTTTCGGCCCGCTCAAGGGCGGCGATCTTTTCCACCAGCGCTGCGCCGGCCTGGGCGTTGACGTTCCAGGCGGGACCAGTGGCGGCCGCGCGGAGCTTCACTCCGAGATCGCGAACCTCGGCTGCGGGGTGGGAGAGCAGGCGGGAGACCTGGGTTTCCAGAGTGCGTGCGTTCACGATCTGGCCGAGCGAGGTATTGGTCGCTAGCGGCAGCAGGTAGCGGGCGACGTCGAAGGCGCGGGCCTTGAGCGTGCGTTCGTAGGCCTCTGGCTTCATGGCCTCGGGGCAGGGAACGCGCCGACGGAGGGCATCCAGAACGGCTGCTGTAGTGCGCTGGTAGGCGTCGAAGAGGTTGCCGATGGTTTCGGAATAAAGCTGCGCCGAAACGGAATCCTTTCCAAAATCGGGAAAAAACCAGCCGGATTTCAGGAAGTTCTGGTAGCGGGTCGAGCGCTCCTGGCCATCCCAGCGCTGCTCATCCACCACGACGATAGCCGCAAGCAGACTCAATCTTTCGACGGCAAAGGCAACGTGGGCCAGGTCGGCGATAGAGCGGTGGCCGTATTGAAAATAGAAGGTGTTAAGGAACTGCTCGGCGCGCTGGCGGCTGATCTCGGTCAACGACTCGCGCATCGAGAGCGCGGAGCGGGAGTACTTGGCCATGGCATAGGCCAGGACCTCGGGGTCGGCTCCGTAGACGGCGAAGACTTCGGTTTGGTTGCGGGCGCCGGGTGGCAGAAAAGATTTACTGGACATTGCTGTGGGCTCGCGAACAGAATACGACATTGGGGCGGATTGGGGTGTGCATCCGCGAACCCACTTGAGGCATAGGAAGAGGCAAAGCGGGAGCGACAGAGCAAGTCAGGAGCAACCGGGCCATGTTGAAGTACCAGTTTCGCACATCGCACAAGCCGCGTCCGCTGCCCGCGGGCCGCTGGCTGATGAGGCAGCGCTGGAACGATCTGCTGTTTGCGCACTGGCAGGTTCCGGCCTCTTCGATCACTCCGCTGGTGCCCGAAGGCTTGCTGGTCGATACTTTTCTGGGCTCTGCGTGGCTGGGGGCGATGCCTTTCTGGATGGACCGCATCAAGGTGCGTGGCGTGCCGCCGATCCCTGGGGCGCGCAGCTTTCCCGACCTGATCTTGCGGACCTATGTGCGGGAGGAGCGGACTGGGACGCCGGGGGTCTACTGCCTCTCGCTGGATTCGAGCAACCTGCTGGCGGTGGCGGCCGGACGGGCCTTCTTCCACCTGCCCTACCACTCGGCCGAGATGCACATCGAGCAGCGGACGGAGCGCGAGTTCGCCTTCTATAGCCGCAGGCGCTTTGCCGGCCAGCCGGTGCTCTTCAAGGCGCGCTACCGCGGGCTGGGACCGTCGCAGAGGCTGGTGGAGATCCAGCCCGGCACGCTGGAGCACTTCCTGATGGAGCGCAATTTCTTGTATTCGAGCAACCGGATGGGGCAGCCGGTCCGCGCCAACCTGCACCAGGCCTCGGGGTCTCTCGAAGAGGCCGAGGCGAAGATCGAGCAAAACGATCTGGCGGCGGCGATGGGGATAAAGCTGCCGGAGCAGGAGCCGGTGCTGCACTACTCGCGGCGGCTGGCGGTGTATGTGTGGCCGGCGGAGCTGGTGCGGCAGGCGATAGCGCCCCAGCCGGTGACGGCCGTGGCTACGCCGTTGGGGTGATAAAAGCAGGGATCAGGGATCAGGTTTTGGCGGTTTGGGCTTGGTAGGCTGCCCGTTCTCGAGGGTGAGCCGTGGGGCGGTTCCCGGGCCGGCGACCATCCGACCGGAACGCCCATGATGATTCCGTTCCCGATGGTGGAATAGACTTAAATCCAATTCTATCGTCTGAATTCACTTGATTGTGCGGAGCAAGCAATGCGAGTTGGAAGGGTTCTTTCCATTGCGGTTGTCAGTCTCGCCGGCGTCATCGTGGTCGCCGCAGGTATGATTGCCTTCAGGTTTTTTGCCCCATCCCTTAGCGCGGAACAACAGAATTTTGCTCCCCCTGAAGGTCAGCAAGCCGTTTCTCCGTTGGGCGATACAGTCATTTTTTCGCAAAATAGCGGAGGTCACTCGTTCCTTTACCGCAAGAATCCATCCAGTGGCACCAGCTTGCGTCTTACTTCCACCTCAAGCGGAATCGAATCTGAAGCGAGTTTTTCCCATAGCGGCAAGCTTGTGGTCTATTCGTTTGCGAACTCGCAGGACTCTAAATCGACGGTGTGGGTGGTGGGTTTCGACGGAAGTAATCCCCATGCATTAACTGGCAAGGACGAGGATGCACTGCACCCGGTCTTTTCCCCCGATGACTCGAAGGTGTTTTACGCCGCATCTGGCTTTACCGGACATTATTCGCCGATCGTCCGACCAGGGCGCCATGATTGGGATGTTTTTTCAATTCCTGTTCAATCGAATGCAACGACCGCCAGCATTGGTCCTACGCAGATCACGCACGCGTCGCTTTATGATCTCCGATCGCTCGATATTGTTGGTGATCCACTCAATCAGGGCGGAACTAAACTCCTGATAAGCACTGCTGGTTACCCGATTGGGGCATTGCTCGAGGAGTTCAACCTTGGGGCTTCCGGTAGGGACAAGATCTTCCAGCCGCATGTTCCAGGTGAGTCATCAGTTGGGCCATCGTATGGCGAAGCGCGCTTCATACATGACGGAATGGACGTTTTGTTCCTTGCTGCCACGGATACATCGGGGGGAGATTACGATTACAACGTCTACTCCATGAGTGACGTTACTGGGAGCGAAATCAAGCAGCTTACCCACCTCAAGGGGATGACAAAGGAACTTAAGGTACTGCCAAACGGAAAGGCCACCTTTGTGAATGGCGGAATACCTTACGTGTTGGATATCAACACGCAGATAGCGAAGCCAATCTAGAACCCCGGACGCATCACCAGCTAGCGGGAGACTGAACAGCTACTCAATCGCGAGTGCTGGAGCTCTGACGACCCGTTCCTCTAAAATTGTTGCGTAAGGCTAATCGGCAGGTGGCCCAGGCATTGATTCTGTCTCCTTCGATCGTTAGCCAAATGGAAGGCTGTGCCCCATTCATCGCGGCCCTATCGCGATGAGTGGGCCGCGAAGTCTCGCCGTCAATTCTAATGGTCAGACATGGGCCTCCTCGCCGTACGGGATGGCTCGATCATAGCCTGGCCGCGATCTGAGCTTACGACCCGCTCATCGCGATAATACTGCGATGAACGGGGCACAGCTTCTCTAGGCTCATAGTGCTTCCTGGGGGCTGTGAGCGGGTCGCCTACCCGCCCAGTTCCTCTAGAATTGTTGTGTATGGGTCGGGCCTCGTGCGCTGTTGCGCGCGTCTTCCATCCGGCTGTGGCATCGAATTGGATTGAGAACCTCTTACATCGCGGGGGCTCCGCATCAGGGCGAAAAGGGACCGACATTGAAAGCTCCAAAGGCCAAGTACACTCCGACTCCAACTGTTCGGTTGCACGACCGCCAGTGGCCGGGCAAAACCATCGACCGGGCGCCGGCCTGGTGCAGCGTCGACTTGCGCGACGGAAATCAGGCGCTGATCGAACCGATGGACTCGGAGCGCAAGCGCCGCATGTTCGATCTGCTGGTCCGGCTGGGCTTCAAGGAGATCGAGATTGGCTTTCCGGCCGCCTCGCAAACCGATTACGATTTTTGCCGCGAGCTGATCGAAAAGGGCCGCATCCCGGCGGATGTAACCGTGCAGGTGCTGACCCAGGCCCGCGAACACCTGATCCATCGAACGTTTGAAGCTCTGAAAGGTGTGCCTCGCGCGATTGTCCATGTCTATAACTCGACCTCGACGTTGCAGCGCGAAGTGGTCTTCAAGATGGACCGCGCGGGTGTGAAGAAGATCGCTGTCGATGGCGCTCAGATGCTCAACGACATCGCCGCATCGTATCCCGGAACGAAGTGGATCTTCGAGTATTCGCCGGAGAGCTTTACCGGGACCGAGCTGGACTATGCGCTGGAGATCTGCGAGGCGGTGCTCGATGTCTGGAAGCCCACGCCGCAGCATAAGGCCATCGTCAATCTTCCTTCGACGGTTGAGAACTCCACACCGAATGTTTATGCCGACCAGATCGAGTGGATGAGCCGCAACTTCAAACGCCGCGATTCGATTGTGCTCAGCGTGCATCCGCACAACGACCGGGGCACAGCGGTCGCCGCTGCTGAGCTGGCGATGATGGCAGGCGCTGACCGGGTTGAGGGCACGCTCTTTGGAAACGGCGAGCGGACGGGCAATGTCGATGTGATCACGCTGGCGCTGAATCTGTACTCGCAGGGCATCGATCCCGGACTGGATCTCTCAGACATACCGGGCATCATCGAGTGCGCCGAGGCGTGTACTCAATTGCCGATTCATCCACGCCATCCTTATGCGGGCGAGCTGGTCTTTACGGCGTTTTCCGGTTCGCACCAGGATGCGATCAAGAAGGGCTTCGCGGCCCAGGCCGGCAAGGCCCAATGGGCTGTGCCTTATCTGCCACTCGATCCCAACGACATTGGCCGGACCTATCAGGAGATCATCCGCGTCAACAGCCAGTCGGGCAAGGGCGGGGTGGCTTATTTGCTGGAGCGCGACTACAGCGTACGGCTGCCGCGCAAGTTGCAGATCGAGTTCGGCCGCGTAATCCAGAAGATCAGCGACGAGACAGGGCGCGAGATACGACCTGCGGATATCTGGAATGCCTTCGAGGCAGAGTATCTCAACCAACGCAGTCCGCTCTCTTGCCATCAGTATTCCGAGACCGCGAGCGGGGGAGTTGTCGAGATCACGGCCACCGTGCGGCAAGGCAATGCGGAAGAGACGATCACGGGCAGAGGAAACGGCCCCATCGATGCATTTGTCGGAGCGATGAACGGGAGATTTAGCCTCGGCCTTAGGGTCGTCGATTATCAGGAGCAATCGATCAGCGAAGGCGCGTCCGCAACGGCGATGGCGTTTGTCGAGATCCAGTTTGGAGCTTCGGAATCGGTCTTTGGCGTGGGGACGAATCCGAATATCGTTACCGCCTCGCTCGATGCTATTCTGAGCGCCGTCAATCGCGCGGTGAGGCTGGGGAAGGTGACTCTCAGGACTCAGACCGGTGCTGCGGCGGAGGCTGCTTTGCCGGCAGCGGCGAAGGGCTGATCTGCCGGTCAGAGCGCATTTTCGCACGGTAGAGGCGAAGACGCGGATTGCGCTGGGAAGATTCGATCCGGCCCTACGGGACGGAGATTTTCTTGTTGGATCGGTTCCCAGGGCAGCGCTTTGCTTGCCCTGGGCTATTTTCGTTCCCTCCCTATGGGAGGTCAGTGGGCTGCGCTAACAGAGCGGAGTGGTGCATCTGAGCAGTTACAATCAATGTTGACAAAAGGGCGCTCACTCGCGCGCGGAGGTTTAAGAGAGCATGGCAGATCCACAGGGGAGAGTTGCGCTGGTCACAGGAGCGGCGCAGGGCATTGGACGCGCGATTGCGCTGGAGCTGGCGAAGGCCGGAGCGACGCTGGCGCTGGCCGACATCAACGAGGCCAAGCTGGCCCTGGTTGCGGCTGAGGTCGAGGCGATGGGCGGCACGGCGGCGGCGTTCAAGCTCGATGTTTCAAATCAGGAGTCCATCGAAGCCGGAGCCAAGGCGGTGCTGGAGCGCTTCGGCAAGGTCGAGATTCTTGTGAACAATGCCGGCATCACCCGCGATGCCCTGATGATGAGCATGAAGCGCAGCGATTGGGATCTGGTGATCGCCATCAATCTCACCGGGCCGTTTCTCTTGACCCAGGCGCTGATACGGCAGATGATCAAGAATCGCTGGGGACGGATCGTCAATATGGCCAGCGTGGTGGGCCGGGCCGGACAGGCTGGCCAGGTAAACTACGCCGCTTCGAAGGCTGGGTTGATTGGATTGACCAAATCGTTGGCGCGCGAGGTGGCCTCGCGGGGAATTACCGTGAATGCCGTTGCGCCGGGCTACATTGAGACGCCGATGACCGCGGTGCTCGACGAAAAGGTGAGCGCGGCGATGCTGGCCAATATTCCGCTGGCGCGGCGCGGGACGGATCTCGACGTTGCGCAGGCGGTGGCATTCCTGGCCTCGGAATCAGCCTCGTACATCACCGGCCACGTGCTCGACGTGAACGGTGGGATGTTCATGGGTTAGAAGTACAGTAGACACTGTTTGTAAGGGTCACTGATTCTTCATCACCAGAGGTCTGACTACCCTATCCAGGAACGTGGCAGGAGTTTCATTCCTGGTTTGCCGATGAGCAGCCCTGCGCCGCGTATCTTGAGCGGTTGAGGAGGCCAACAGAATTTCGCTGTCCATGATGTGAGCAGGGAAAGGTATTGGCGGACGGCAGATTGGCGCTGGGATTGCTTGGGCTGCGGCCGAGAAGTGTCGATCACGGCGGGAACGATCTCCGACCGCAGTCGAGTTTCGACGCTGGACACTTTTTTGACTTTTCCACATTTTTCAGCCGCAGTTACAAGCCAAAAAGGGGGCTATTGATGACGATAAGTGCATTATTTTTCATGCGCTTATCGATTTATGGTGGGCGAGGCGGGAATCGAACCCACAACCCCCGGCTTAGAAGGCCGGTGCTCTATCCGATTGAGCTACTCGCCCGCACCGATTCTTATTCTAACTTCGGGTGACCCAGAAACGCATCTGCCAAAGCAGCAAGTGTGCCTTGAAGTGTATGCACTGCCTCCGGCGGAGACTCTCCGCACGAGGTGAGATATGCAGTGACTCCCAGGCGTATCGGGTCCTGGTCCGGAGTATCTGGGGCGATCAGGGCGCGGCGGATGATGAGATCGGCGCGGCAGCAGCGCAGCGGGATGGCACGGAGGTTGCGGCACAGCTCTTTGCACACGGCTGCGGCCGTCTCGGGTTGGAACCACTGCCGCGCGCCTCTCGGAATCAGATCGATATAACAGCCCATGGCATAGGCGGATGAACCGGGGGGCGCGTCCAGCTCATCGGAGTCGAATTCGCCGGCTTTAAGGCTCGGCCAGAGATCGCACTTTGACGTCCTTACCGGCGAGGCGGCGGCATTCAACCTGATCAGCGCCTCGGCCAATCCTGGCAATTGCGCAGCCTCGGGCAATTGCCGTGCGCGCTCCGGTTCGCGTTCGAGATCGATGAAGCCCGCCCATGCCGCCTCGATCACAGGCGCAGCGAGGCCCGCCGCATCCGAGCCCACCTCGAACTCCCAGTCAGCTTCCATTGGATCCCCCGGCCGCCGCCAGCAGGAAGCGCATCACCGTGGCTTCGGCCCAGTGAATCTCGTTGCCAGAGTCGCGGGAAAGATAGGCGCAATGGCCGCCATGACGGGTCTCGACAAAGTGAATGTGCGAGTTGGCCATCAACTTTGCGCGAGTCTCGGGCAGCAGGCGAATAAAGGGATCGTCTTGCGCGTGCAAAATCAGCGTGGGAACAGCGATCCTGTCGATGACACGGGCGCTGGCGGCTCGGAAATAGTAGTCGTCGGCGTCGCGAAAGCCCCAGTAGCGGGCTACGATCTTGTTGTCGAACTCGCGAATCGAGCGCACCGGACCGATGGACTCCCTGCTTGCATAGATGCCGGGAAAGAGCTTCGCCTTGCGGCTATAACGGGCCAGGAGTCCGTGCAGGAATCTCCACTCATAGGCCCGATTGAGCGGCTCGTGCAGGGCATCCGCGCCGGGGGCCAGGTCGATGGCCGGGCAGACAGCGGCGACGGCAGACAGCGGCAGCCGGTTGCCCCACTCCCCGGCCAGCTTGAGCACCAGGTTGCCGCCCATCGAGTACCCTGCAAGGGCCACTCGTTCGAGGTCGAATCGTTCGGCATAGTGGCGCACCACTACGCCCACGTCATCCGAGAGACCGGAGTGATAGAGGGTGGGCGTCATCCTCTCCGTGCCGCCGCAGGTGCGCATGTTCATCCGAATCACGTTGCAGCCGGCAGCCCAGGCGCGGGCGGCAATGCCCTGGATGTAGCGGGAGTCCGATGAGCCCTCGAGGCCGTGGACAAGCAGCACGGTAAGCCGCGCCGCGCGGTCAGCCTTGGGCTGCCAGTGGCAATTGCAGAGCACGCGGCTGCCATCGGCCAGATCCACCTCGACGGTTTCGGAGACTGAAACGAGCCGAAAGGCAGGCCGGGGAAGGAAGTTCCCGATGATCGTCTGCAGGTGTCCGTTTGCCAGCCCGCGTCTTGGCTCAAAGGGGGTGAACCACTCCGGCGCTCCGGTAGCCGGAACCTCAACCGCTGCGTTGTCTGGGGTCTTCAGGGTCACGGGAACTCGAGAAGAAGGGCTTGAGCCCTGCGCGGTCCATGAGAAGCTTGAGGCGGCTGGGATTCAACTGCAAAATTCGCTTGCCGTCAGTAAGTTACAGAACTTGCGTCGCCACAAATTCAATGAAAGCGATGGTTACCCTCTCCTCTTGCATGCTATTGCTCGCCGAAGGCAGCTGGCGAAGGCCCTCCGCCGCATTGTGGCAACCGCACCTTGATTTTAACCTAAAAACGATCGGTGATCTCGGGGCTCCGAGAGTGGCCTCCATCCGGTGTCGGTCCATCGTCTGACCCCCGACTTTGACATCCGTTCCATTGGCCAGGAACGCTGCCGAAGCTGGTCGAAGAAAGAACGGAATGCCAGAGCATTTTCGGATTTACGGTAGACTTCCGTGCCAACCCATTCCGCGTTTTTCTGCGGAATGGGTTGGAAACCTACAAGATTTCGGCCTGCACAACTGCCAAAAATGTTCACCCCGAGCAGCGCCGAGGTAACTACTTCTTCATCGCAGTTCCTGACATCGCGCCCCCTGCCTTTGGGGGCGCCTGAGTGATCTGGGCTGACGTAGGCAACTCGGACCGGTCCCAGCCTCCACCCAGAGCTTCAATCAGTTGAACCGACGCGGTCATCTCCTGCACTTGTAGATTCGTCAGAGACTGCTCATTGGACAGCAACGTGGTTTGGGCAGTGACGACATCGATATAGGGATCGATGCCGGAATCGTAGCGCGTCAACTCCAGTTGCAAAAACGTCTTGGATGAGTCGACGGCTTCCTGCTGGCGCAGGATCTGCTGCGACAGAATGCGAACCTCCGCAAGCGAGTCTTCCACCTGCTGGAATGCCGCGAGCACCGACTGGCGATAGGCGGCGACGTTCGCGTTGTACGTTGCGGTATATTGATTCACGGTCGCGCGGCGCAGGCCACCATCGTAGACGGTCTCAGAGATCGATGGGCCAACGGACCAGAAACGGCTCGGCCAGTCGAGAAGATTCTTGATGGCTGAGCTCTCCACGCCTCCGGTGGCGGAGAGGGTCAGGGAAGGATAAAAAGCGGCGCGAGCGACCCCAATTTGCGCATTCGCTGCGGCCATGTTGCGCTCCGCGGCAGCGATGTCCGGACGCCGCTCGAGAAGCTGCGAAGGTAGCCCGACTGGTATTGGTGGAGGCGAACTCGTCTTCGGTTCCACGGGAATGGAGAAGATCGAGGCCTGTTTGCCGACGAGCAAGGCAATCGCGTGTTCATATTGGGCCCGCGCAATTCCGAGATTGATTGCCGCCGATTGCGCGCTCTCATAAGTTGTGTGTGCCTCAACAACCGAGATCTGATCGCCAACGCCTGTGTTATAGGCGGCCTGCACGGCATCGAGTGCCTTCTTGTCGGCTGCCACCGTGTCATTGAGTATCTTTTGCAGCGCGTCCTGGCCGCGAATCTCAAAGAAGAACTCAGCAAGGCTGGCCTGTTCCGTCAGCCGTTCATTCTCAAGATCGGCCGCAGACAGCTGAGCATTGTATTGGCTGGCATGCACCGCGTTGCGCACCTTTCCCCAGAGGTCGGGCTCCCACGACACATCGGCGGGGAGCGAAAACACCTGCGTTTGCTTGCCTCCTGATGTGCCACTGGTTGCCGAAGACGATAGGTTGGCAGAACTCTGCGACCGGGTATAAGAGCCGCCAACGCTCACTGTTGGGAAATATTGTGACCGGGCCTCACGCACCAGGGCTCTCGCTTCCATGAAGTTCTCGAAAGCCTGGCGAATATTCTGGTTGTCTACATTCAGTTCGTCTTCGAGCGAATTGAGATCGGGTTCGTTGTAGATCTCCCACCACTTGCCGCGAAGAGCGGCGTCTTGGGGTTGCGCCACAGTCCATCCACCGGATTCATTGGACTGCGCGGGAAGTTCCTTGAAGGCCGATGGCGCGGTCATCGAGGGTGGAAGATACTTCGGTCCAACGTTACATCCCGCCAGCATCGAACAGAGCGCAGCGACAGGCAGTGCGAACAACGCAGCAAAAGGCTTTCGCGATTCCATAGTCGACTTCTTCATAACGAACACTCCAGAAACAATTCTCGTCAGGAGGCCTCCGCGGTTCCAGGGTAGAGGGTGGCCGGTTGTTTGCCCCGGAAGCGGAGACGCAAGCGATCGAAGAACAGATAGACAACGGGTGTGGTGTAAAGAGTCAGCATCTGGCTCACGATCAGTCCGCCTACGATAGTGATGCCCAGCGGACGCCTGAGTTCAGAGCCCGTGCCGGTTCCGAAGGCCAGCGGCAATGCACCAAACAAGGCGGCCATCGTCGTCATCAAGATGGGGCGAAAGCGAAGCTGGCAAGCTTCAAAGATAGCTTCGGTGGTGGTCTTGCCGTGTTCCCGCTCCGCCACCAGGGCAAAGTCGATCATCATGATCGCGTTCTTTTTAACGATGCCAATCAGCAGGATGATACCGATGATTGAAATCACGTTTAGGTCTATCTTGAACAGCATCAGTGCGAGCATGGCTCCAACGCTTGCCGAAGGTAAAGTGGAGATGATGGTAAGCGGATGGATCAAGCTTTCGTAAAGAATGCCGAGAACAATGTAGACCGCGAATATGGCGGTGATTGCGAGAATCCACTCGTTGGCCAGCGAGGCTTGGTACGCCGATGCCGTTCCGGAAAAAGAACCGCGGACAGTTGGCGGCATGTTCAGCCTGGCCTGCATCTGGCTAACCTCGCGGATGGCATCGCTCAGCGACATATCAGTGGCCATGTTGAACGACACGGTGACCGATGGGAAGGTACTGGTGTGATTGATAACCAGCGGCGTTGTGGTTGCCTGCGCCGAAGTAACTGCCGAAAGCGGAATGACGCCGTTCCCCGCGGTGTTGAGATAGATATTGTTGAGTCCTTCGGGACTCTGCCAGTAGGGCGGCGCAACCTCTAACACCACGTAATACTGATTCAATTGGGTATAGATAAGGGATACTTGCGACTGTCCAAAGGCGCCGGAAAGGGCGCTGTCTAAAGACGACGGTGTAATGCCAAGCCGGGCCGCTGTGGGACGATCGTAATTGAGCAGTTCTTCCAGGCCGTTGTTCTGCGCATCGCTGCTCACATCCTGAAATCCGGGAAGCTTCTGCATTCCCGCAAGCAGGATGGGACCCCATTGCGACAGATCCGCCACGTTGTCCGACTGAATGGTGTATTGGTACAGCGCATTGCTGGATCGTCCTCCGATGCGCAGGTCCTGCGCTGCCTGAAGGAAGGCCGAAGCGACCGGAAGCCGATTCAACTTGGGCCGCAAGCGATTGATAACATCCGCCGCGGAGATCTTCCGGACATTCAGCGGCTTCAGCGCGATATTGATACTGCCTGTGTTTCCGGAGCCCGTATGGACGATAACATTCGCGACAGCCGGGTCAGCCTGGATGACCTTCTCGATTTGCAGAACCGAGTTATCCATCACCGGAAACGATGCATCCTGAGGGCCTCGCGCACTGCCCGTGATGACTCCGGTGTCCTGCTGCGGGAAGAATCCTTTCGGAATGATGTCGATGAGATAGAAATTCAACCCGACAGTAAGCAGCAGTACCGCCAGCATGGGGCCCGGATGCTTCAGAACCCACGTCAGAGAGCGGCTGTAAACAGAGACAATCCACGCAAATCCCTTCTCGGTTACGCGAAATGCGCGGCCATGCCGGATCGTTCG
>CAZGHZ010000059.1:0-30488 GCA_964525655.1 uncultured Occallatibacter sp. | reverse complement strand
GGAGACCATCGAGGGCGAGCAGGACGCCAGCCTTCGAGAGCTCTTCGTTGTACTTTCCCATCTCGAGCAGGAGCTCGGGATCGGGGAGGGCGCCTTGCTTTTCTGCCTCTGGGGTCGATTTGACGATGACCATGAATCGCATGGGGAAATCTCCTTTGGGTTGAGTGATGCTTGGGTGGCTTGTTTTCGATGACTCGTCTCCTGTTCACTGGAGGAACCGTAGCTCATCGTTCTTTTGTCCTATAGTCGTTGTGGAGACGGAAAATCGACAGCTACCCCGTTCTTTATTTCAACTGCCGGATTCGGTAGGCGGCCCACTCTTCGCGATAAAGCTCATTCCGATGAGCGGGTGCTTGGGTGGAATGTGGGGACAGACGGGACGTACCCCGCTTTTCCCTAGCAATACACCACCGAACTTTGTTAGCTCAGCTTCCGAATCCGCTCCTGCAGGAATTGCCGCTCTGGCTCCTGTTGGGTCAGCGCCAGAGCCTTTTCATAGGAGGACCGGGCCTCGGCGGTCCTACCCAGCCTGCGGCACATATCCGCACGGGCTGAATGCGCTAAGTAGTAATTTGCCAATTCGCCGTCTTTCAACACCGCGTCGATCTGCGTCAGACCGGCCTCCGGACCATCACGCAGGCCAATGGCCACGGCGCGATTAAGATGGACGATTGGCGAAGGCTGAATTCGCACCAATTGATCGTAAATCGAAACAATCTGCCGCCAGTCGGTCGCAGCCACCGATTCCGCCTCCGCATGAACGGCCGCGATCGCAGCCTGCAGTGTGTACGGGCCAAAGCGGCGGGAGCTGAGGGCTTTCTTGAGCAATGCCAGGCCTTCCTCGATGTGCGAGCGGTTCCAGAGCGAGCGGTCTTGATTCTCCAGCAAAATCAGTTCTCCGGCCGGAGAGGTTCTGGCGGCGCGACGGGATTCCTGCAGCAACATCAGGGCAAGCAGCCCAATTACCTCCGGCTCTGGCTGGAGCTCGGCCAGCAACCGGCCCAATCGAATCGCCTCGCCGGTTAGCTCGGCCCGCGTTACCTCCGCTCCCGCCGCAGCCGAATAACCCTCGTTAAAGACGAGATAGATGACCTGAAGCACCGCGCCCAATCGCACAGGCAACTCCAGCGGCGTCGGCACCTCGTACGGAATCGCTGTCTCTCGAATCTTTGTCTTGGCGCGCACGATGCGTTGGGCGAGCGTCGCCGGCGTAACTAGAAATGCCCTGGCAATCTCCTCCGTTGTCAGGCCGCAGACTTCGCGCAGTGTGAGCGCAACCTGCCCTTCCGGAGTCAGAGCAGGATGGCAGCAGGTGAAGATCAGACGGAGGCGATCGTCCTCGATCTCCTCATTATCGAGGGGAGCGACGTTGACGCGCGATTCCATGTGGGCAACAAGATCTTTCTGTGCACCATCGAAGCGCGCGCGCCGGCGCATCGCGTCGATGGCCTTGAAGCGGGCCGTTGAAATCAGCCACGGACGCGGTTTCTCCGGAATGCCCGTCTTCGGCCAGGACTCCAGGGCAGCAGCGAACGCCTCGTGCATCGACTCTTCGGCGAGGTCTAAGTCTCCAAGCAGGCGCACGAGCGTCGCCAGAACCCGGCCCGATTCCGACCGGTAAAGAGTCTCAATGGTCCTGCTGAGTTGTTCGGGTTTGGGCGGCGGCTGCGACATCGGCATCTAGGCCAAACTAGCAAACGGGGGCGGTTCGACACAACCGCGATCGGGATTCCCCTATTCCCAACTCAGTGACTCGCCAGCAGGGCTGCATGTTCCTGGTTTTCGGACTCGCGAAGACGTAGTCGTCTGCCAAAGGGCAGGGATTCTGATGCCGCAAGTTCAGAGAATCCTCCGCCATGTAGTCGTCTATAGGAGAGGCTTGGCAGAGGCTTCTGTCTTGCTGTGGCCCGCAATGCCGGTTCCAAATTTGCGGATTGTGGCCTTGTCGGGGCCTCACGATTGCGCAAGGTTACTCTTCTCGAATCAAATGCAGTCTGCGGGTTGGCTTTGGCAGAAACTGGGACCAGTTCGCAAGGCAAGCCGTGCTGGATTACCGAGTGGGGATTCGCCAGTTTTGACAAATCCGGTCCTGTGACAGAAAACAGCCAAGTTTCATTGATAAAGGAAATCAGAAACCACTTCCGCCCCTATGCACAAGATGGACGATTGCAGGACCTTATTCACTACGGGTTGATTGACGAACCTGAGGGCTTTGGGATCTTCCGTTGCGGCTTTTTCACAGAGAGCGGGTGCCTTGCACTTGCCCTCATCTGAACGGATGCTTGATCTGTTCCATGTCTCAGTATTGAGATGTTTAGCACGCGGTATCTCAGGTCCTGCGACTTACGCGACTTTCCGCTCTCACTCAAGATGACTGAGCTGTTTTGTGATGACGAGCCATAACCCGGAGCAGCATAAGCCTTGGACATTCACGCCGCAGCGGCCTTTGAAGAAGGCTTACGAGCAATCTCCAACCGCAGTGCAGAGGTGGGTCAACGGGGTGTATCCGAAGATTGGCGTCGCGTAGCAATGCCTCAGGGCCGGATCAATAGAAATGGACGGACTTTTGTCATTTTGGTTCAGACCCCACTCAATAAGCGCCTTCAGTTCAGGTCTGGTGTCCAGGGTTTCGCCAGAGACTCCAGAGTCCGAATAATACTAGCTCCGGGTTGAAAATCCACCCATTCGCCTCCTCACATGCTCTGATTCCACTGATTTGATTTTCGATAGAGTTCTCAGTTTGGGAATTCGGGACAGAGAAGCGCACGCAGGCACTAACCGCGAAACGCTTTGCCTGCTCCTGGTTATTGTCGGGGAGTGTTGCGTAACACTCTCCCTGCGGCCACCGTTCCGGATAGCGATCCTACACTGTTGAAATCATGTACCAGCTCTCTGGTGCTGGAGGAAAGGAGAGAGTCCCATATGAGTTGATCCAGGGGAACCAAAGAACCGATGACTCAAATGTCGCCAGTGTGAAAGCACTGGCGCGCTTGCAGAGAGAATCCTCGGTAACCTGTTGATTATCATAAACTTCGTGCAAATTCAATCTCAGGCCCTTGCGTCTGCTTCATCCGGACGGTTTACCATGGTGATCCTGAAGTGATTTGCGTCTCGATATCGATGCGAGCAGATCAACTGGAGCGTCCCCTGTGCCTAGTCCATTCAGATTGTCTTCTTTGTCTATCTGCCTTCTCGGCACATTTGCGATTTGCAACCTGACATCAGCACAAAGCTCCACAACGCCGCCTCCGGTGACATTCACAGCAGACCAGGATCACCAGAACATGATGGACCAGTTGGGAATCAAGGCGCTGCGGCCCGGACCGAACGGGGATGAGAAGGCGCCGAATCACGCCAACTACGATGAATCGCTGGCCAATCCCTATCCCAACGTCCCCGACCCGCTCACGATGAACGATGGCCAAAAGGTGACCTCTGCGAAGATGTGGTTGGATCAGCGCCGGCCGGAGCTGGTGGAGATGCTCTCGAAGACTGTGTATGGCCGCGTTCCCACTGATCTTCCAAAGGTTACCTGGACCGTGACTGCCGTCGATCATGAGATGATCGGCTTCACGCCGGTCGTCGCCAAGGATCTCATCGGCACCGTGGACAACTCGTCCTATCCGGCGATCAACGTTCGAATCCACATGACGATGGTGACGCCCGCGAACGCAAAGGGGCCTGTTCCGGTGCTGATGATGTTTGGACGGGCAGGCTTTCCGGCGCCGAACGAACCCTCCGCCGAAGAGTTCGAGCGCATCAATTCGGCATGGAAGGTACAACTGGCGCAGCAGGATCCATCGCTCAAGGATGTCTTTGCGCAGCATCCGGCCTGGCAGCCGGTCAAGGCCACTCCGTTTCAGTTTCCGCAGATGAATGAAGACGGCGATCCGCCCAACTCATGGCAACTGGTTGCGGCAGGGTGGGGATTTGCGCTGCTTGACCCGGCCAGCGTGCAGGCCGATAACGGCGAGGGGCTGACTCGCGGCATCATCGGTCTGGTGAACAAAGGGCAGCCGCGCACCCCTGAGGATTGGGGCGCGCTGCGCGCCTGGGCCTGGGGCGCGGGAAGGGGATTGGACTATCTGGAGACCGACCCGGCGGTGGATGCAAAACAAGTTGGGATCGAAGGCGTCTCGCGGTACGGAAAGGCAGCGCTGGTCACCATGGCCTTCGACGAGCGCTTCGCTATGGTGCTGGTCGGGTCGTCGGGCAAGGGAGGAGCCACGCTGCTGCGCCGCAATTTTGGCGAGGCCGTCGAGAGCCTGACGGGGGGCGAGTACTATTGGATGGCCGGCAACTTCATAAAATACGGCGCCTCCGAGGCGACCTTTGGAAGCAAGACTCCGCGCGATCTCCCAGTCGATTCAAATGAACTGATCGCTCTCTGCGCTCCGCGGCTGACCTTTATCAGCTACGGGATTCCCGCCAAAGGGGACGCGAAATGGCTCGACCAGCAGGGCAGCTTTATGGCGACTGTGGATGCAAGCCGGGTTTTTACGCTGCTGGGCGCCAAAGGTCTCGATGTTGCGGGCGACTACCGCACGGCAACAATGCCTCCGGTGAACGAGGGCCATCTCGACGGCCAGCTTGCCTGGCGCCAGCACGACGGCGGGCATACAGACGCGCCGAATATGAAGTGGTTCATTCAGTGGGCCGACAAATTCATTGGCCGCACTCCGGCGCAGCGGTAATTGGGTGGGCCGTTTCGCACTTCCACCGAAAACGATCCCCAGACCTAGCGGCAGAGCGCATCCAGGTCGATGGCCGGAACTGGCGCGGGAGGTACAGGCAGCCCGCGTGTCCAGGTTGCCTCTTCCAATGTGCTGGGCACGGGCGAGAGTAAGAGATCCAAGTCGTTCTTATAGAATGGGTCGCTTTCCGCCTGCGCCAGTGTTACGAAGCTGAAGCCCCTGTCACGGTAAAGTTTCAGCAGACGCGGCAGCATTCGTGCATCGAAAGCGCCAACATGCATCAGCAGGACATAAGGAACGTCATGGCCATAGAGCGTCTTGGCCATCGCGCGGATTCGGTCGGCCGCTGCGCCGGCCGCGTCAAGATAACTCGCCTCCAGCTTTGTGATAGAAGCGCTATCGTTCTCGGTCACGCACCGGGCGTATGGCTCGTTGTACGCATAATCTGCGAAGTTCATGGTTACCGCGGCGATTTTGTAGCCGTGCTGGGCGAGGAACTTGCGTTCAGCCAAGCGCTTTTCTTGGGTTTCTCCCTCAGCGAGGTATGGAAATCTGATCCAATGCCAATCGTCATTCCCCATATATTTCTGGAGCAGGGGCTCATTCTTCAATAGGTCAGCCTGCCAATCCTCCAGCGAACTCTGGTTGAGGTTAGGATGCGACCAGGTATGATTCCCGAGCGGCAACCCCGCATCCCGCCAGATCTGAAGCACCGGCGTGGAGAGCGGCTCTCGCTCCGTTTGCACGCCGTTCACAAAGCCATAAACGGGCAGCATATGCGCGTCTTTCATCGCGGAGATCAACTTCCTGGCGATATCGACACGCGTCTCGCTGGCAGGCAATGCGCCGTGTGCAGGCAGATCGTCCCAGGTGAAGGCGATCTGCTGCGCCACCGCCGGAGTGAGCAATAGCGCAGGCAGAATAGCGCCCCAAAGAAACGTGCTTCGCGCTTGCCGGAGTCTGTTCAAAGCGATCTCCCAGAATTCACTTTCGCTGCGATCCATACAAACTTAATCCGAGCCCGTATGCCCGCTAAAGCGAGCGTTCGCCCCAAATGCATTATTTATTATCGAACTGCGCCGAGAAAGTGAAAACTCCGAAATCGGTCGTGTGCGAAATGCGATGGTTCTCTCTAATGTACCTTCCTCTGATTCGCCGTCGATCAGAAGAGCTCAACGGCGGGCCGGCTGTGATCCTGATCGTTTTTGCCCCCGGCTATGTGGAGGTGGGTTGCGGTCTGGCTGGCCATTCTGTATCTGCTTTTATGGGCCTCCAGCATTTGCTTGAAATGCCGATCGAATTCGCCTTCCCAGACGAAATCGAAGGCCTTTTCAGACATGTGTTGCAGATGGTCGCGCATCTCCACCAACGCTTCTTGAACGTGCTCCATTCTCTGCCGCATTACATCCTGGAACTGAATGTGCCCAAGCGCCTGCGTCAGTCGGCTGACGCTCTCCTTGTAGTTTGCGTCCACCTCTTTAATCACATCGAGCAGCAACTGGCTGTTGCTGGCAAACTCCGACTGCATCTCACCCAGGTCGGTCACCAGTTGATTCATCGCGCTGCTGGCCTCGTGTTCTTCCAGCGATTCCCTGGCGCTGGCCATCTCCTCGTCCACTTTCCTGCAAGTGGCATTGATCTTCTTTGAAACGTCGGAGGCTGCCTGGGTGGAGAGCACGGCCAGCTTTCGCACCTCATAGGCAACCACGGAAAAGCCTCGCCCGGCGCTGCCTGCACGCGCCGCTTCGATCTCCGCGTTTAGGGCAAGAAGATTGGTCTGCTGGGCGATGGATGTGATGACTTTGATCAGTGGCGTCAGTGCGCAGATCTCGCGCGAGAGCCCCTGAATGCGCTCGAAGTTGTTCCTGAACTCGCCGGTCTGTGCCTCCAATTGCATGTCGATGGCGGCGATGATCTGCTTGTTGTTTTCAACTCTTTGGTGGGTGCTTTCCGTCAACTCCTCGCCGCTCTTGATGGATTCGGCGATATGCTCCCGCTGCTTGTTGCTCTTGGCATTGAGCAGACCGATCTGCTCGATGACTTCGACAACTTCGCGCTCGGACTCAGAGAGAGAATCCCTGATCTGGTCGTGCATTACGTCGATGTAGGGCTTGGAGTCCTTCAACTCGTCGCTCATCGTCGCGTGACGCGCCGTCACATTCGCCAGTTCGGTCTTGCTCAGTCTCCCAACGATTCCGAGATCGGCTATGCCCTTCCGGGCCTGAACCCAGTTGAATAGCGTGAGGACAATCTGTGGCATCAGGAGCAGAAGGAAACACATTGTCGCGACGTAGACCCTGGGATGGGCGGGATACCATGAGAATGGATAGGCTCCGACCAGCCAAAGCGCAACTATGGACACTGTATTAAACGCCAGGGCGTAAAACAGACGCCTGAAGGCTGCGGGCAAACGATACCCGGTTCGCTTGCGCAGTTCCTCGTCTCCTTCGCCGCTGCGACCGGATGCGAGAGAGAGATCGATGCGCGTTTTGTCGCCAATCTGGTTCATCTTCTGTGCCCGCGGCAACACCAACTTGATGACAGCCGGCGGCCATTGGTTTGACCAGCGTCCCGGCCAGCCCGCGCGATCGAGATTCCCGCCAGTCTTCGATAGGCCGCGGACGCCATGCCCTCACGCTCCAGGCAATACCTTTTTGATGACTTTGATGAGGTCGTCGCCCGAACAAGGCTTCACGATCCAGCCCGTGGCGCCGGCCCGCTTGCCCTCGTTGCGCTTGGCAGTGTCGCTCTCCGTGGTCAGGGTCAGAATGGGAATGAACTTCAAGCCCGGCATCGCGCGGACCTTGCCGATTAGTTCCAGCCCGCCCATTACCGGCATATTGATGTCGGTGAGCAGCAGATTGGGCCTGAGTCCCGCAATCAGCTTATCGAGCGCGGCCTGACCGTTGGCGGCTGACTCCACCTCAAGCCCATGCATGGTCAGAGTCGTCTTGAGGCTCATCACCATGGTGATTGAATCGTCTACGACGAGAACCTTCATTGCCATCGAGGCTTCCTCGTGATGCTGATTGCCAGGTATTCACCAGCCTGCCGCGCAACTCAGATTATGTGCCTTCTGAATCGGAGGCACATCCGGATTATCGGCGGCGTCTGCCAGAAGGTGAGCCGCAGCAAATGAGCCGGAAGATAGGGCTCTCGCCACGTCAATGCGCGCCATGCGCCGCCAGCCACGATGCATATTCTCTGTCCACATTCTGCAAATGGTTGTTAAACCAATCCCGCAGGAAGTGGAGCAACTGGGTGCATACGTTGGTGTCGCCCTTGTCGTGGCGGGCGGCGAACTCCGCGATCTTTCCCGTCAGTTCCTTGTGTTTGGCGTGGTGCTCGGCCAGCCCAGGAAACCGGATGGACTCCATCAGCCTCTCTTCGGCAGAGAAGTGCTCGTTGGCCAGCGAGACGATCTGGCGGATCATCGGACCGGAAACCTCTCGCGCCTTGCCTCTCATCGATGCGGCATGAAACTCATTCAAGAGCTTTAGAAGGGCTTTGTGCTGATCGTCCAGCGTCTCCACGCCGACTGAGTATTTGCTGCTCCAGGTCATCAAGGCCATTGGTCATCCCCTATTGAGTTCTTTGTGGCAATAGGTTTATCGGACAGATCGCGGAAAAGGCGAGTAATCAGTGCAAGGACGTAAAGAAGCGCGCGAGGAAGAGTGGTCTACTGCTTCCCGAACTGAGAGAGGAGAATCTCTTTTGGGAATGGCAGGAGCATATTCCCACTGAATCCTTCGATCTGCACATTTCATCGCTGAGTTCGTCGATAGAGCATTCAGTGGATCGCATTGAGCCGCAGCGTCTTCAGCTCATTGGAAACAGTTAATGAACATCAACGCAAATGTAACTTAGGAATTGCAACGAACATCCCGATGAGATGAAGTTGGTCTCTGGTGCATCGTCTCGTGCATTGGAGGTGAGGCCAATGATCGTGGGAACAATTGCAAGAGATCTCACAGGCCGCGCTTGAATGCTGTCTGCGAAGCTGGCGAGGAGGAGAACGTGGGAGTTGCGCTGGAGCAAGGCGAAGAGTCGAGCACGATCCGCCTGGAAGGCGCGATCGATATTGGCTTGGCCGGAGAGTTGAAGGCGGCGCTGCTCAAGGCCCTCACCTCCGGCGGAGAACTGCGCATCTCGATAGGGGGGGCCACAGATCTGGATGTGGCCGCGATGCAATTGCTGTGGGCCGCCAGGCGGATGGCCGATGCTTCGGAGATGCGCTTCGGCTTCGAGGGGCAAGTTCAAGAACGGGTAACTGCGGCTCTCGACGGATCGGGCCTGGAGTTCCTCGTCCCAAAGAACAAATCCAACTAGAAAGCGAAGTGTGCACTTGCCGAGAACGGTTCATCCCGACCAGTTCAAGCAGAGCTTCCGTGAGGAGGCGCGAGAGATTCTCGTCGAACTGGAAGCGGCTCTGCTGGAGCTCAACAAGAACCGCGGCGACAGAGAGCTGGTGGGCCGGGTCTTTCGCGCTCTGCATACGATCAAAGGCTCGGGGGCGATGTTTGGGTTCGAGGATCTGGCAACCTTCACCCACAATCTTGAGAACGCCTTCGACGAGGTGCGCAACGGCCGTCTCACGGTCGGCACGGAGCTGATCGATCTGACGCTTTCGGCACTCGATCAGATCCGGGCGATGCTCGAAGAGGGCGCGAATGGAGCCGCAACGGCCGATGCCGCGGCCTGCGCTGAGATTCTGGCCAAGGTGCGGCATCTGACGGGAAGGCCGGAGAGCAAGACAGGCAAAGAGAAGGCTGCGCCGCTCGAAGCCGGTTCGAAACCGAGCTTCGAGGCTGGGGCGGGTGCAACGCGGGAGTGGTCGATCCACTTTGCTCCCGGCGCGGAGTTCATGCTCAACGGAGCCAATCCCCTTCTGCTCTTGCAGGAGCTGCGGCAAATGGGAGGTCTCTCTGTCAAAGCCTCGATGGCCGCGCTCCCTCCTCTTGGTGAATTGGACCCGGAGCGTTGCTACGTAAGCTGGGATCTGGTGCTGGCTACCGTGGCCGGTCGCGAGGCAATTCGCGATGTGTTTATCTTCGTCGAGGATGGTTGTGAGGTGACCATTGAATCGGCCTCCAGGCTCGCTTCGGATGCGGACTCGAGCTTAGACCAGGCAGCCTCCGGCGCGGCCGACCGGACGGCCCGTGCGCTCGCGGAGAGCCGCGTCGCTGGTGGAGGCCGCCGGGTCTACGATGCGCCGGACAACGCATCGAGCCTGCGCGTTCCCGCCGTCAAGCTTGACCAGTTCGTCGATCTGGTGGGCGAGCTGGTGACAGTGCAGGCGCGTTTGAGCGAGATCGCCTCCAAGCACGGAGATCCCGAGGTCGCTGCGGTTTCCGAGGAGATCGAGCGGCTGACCTCGTCGCTGCGCGAGAATTCGATGAACATCCGCATGCTGCCTATCCGGGCGACCTTTGAAAAATTCCGCCGCCTGGTGCATGATCTGGCGCGCGACCTGGGTAAGAATGTGGAGCTGACGATCGAGGGCGCGGATACGGAGCTCGATAAGACGGTCATCGATCAGTTGAGCGATCCGCTGATGCATCTGATCCGCAACAGCATGGATCACGGTATCGAGCCGCCCGATCTCAGGGCGGCTCGCGGCAAGCGCCCCACCGCGACGATTCATCTCTCGGCGCGGCACTCGGGAGCGAGCGTGCTGATTGCGGTCTCCGACGACGGCGGAGGCATCGATGGCGATGCGGTGCGCAGTCGCGCCATCGAGCGCGGCCTGGTGGCTGCCGAGGCCCAGCTTGCCCAGAGCGAGACCTTCGCCCTGATCTTCCAGCCGGGCTTTTCCACGGCAAAGCAGGTTACCGATGTTTCCGGCCGCGGCGTGGGCATGGATGTGGTGAGGCAGCGGGTCGACAGCCTGCGGGGATCGATCGACGTGGCCAGCACGCCGGGAGAGGGCACCAGCGTGACGCTGCGCCTGCCGCTGACGCTGGCCATTATCGACGGCCTCTTGGTGACGATCGGAGACGCCTGTTTCGTACTGCCGCTGGCCAACACGCAGGAGTGCATCGAGCTGACGCGGGCAGACGTGGCGGCGGCCAACGGCAAGCATCTGGTCAATGTGCGGGGAGAGTTGATCCCCTACATCCGCCTGCGCGAGCACTTCAATATCACGGCCGAGCGCCCGCAGATCGAGCAGATCATGGTCGTCGAGACCGAGCAGGGGCGCTATGGTTTTGTCGTCGACCGCGTTTTGGGCGACTGCCAGACGGTGATCAAGAATCTGGGCCGCTTCTACCGCCATGTGCAGGTAGTCTCGGGAGCCACCATTCTTGGCAACGGCGCCGTGGCGCTGATTCTCGATCCGGAGCGGCTGGCGCAGGACGCGGTGCGGACGATCGCGCAGAGCGCTCGTGGTCATCCGGCTAGGTCTGCGTTGAGGGCCGAGGTGCGGGAGAGAAGCCCTGCGCCGCAAAGAGAAATGTAAAGATCGTCGGTGCTGGCCGGAGAGTCAGCGCCCATCCATCAACGATTGAACGAGCCGATTCTCGCGCCTCCTGCATTCCCGCGGCGAAAGAGGGGAGCGAAGAGATTTGAGCGAAAGGAAGGGGCGGAATTCATGCCGACTGCATTGGTAAATGAAGGCCGGAAGCTGCATGGCGCTGGCAACGGAAACGGCGGAAACGGACATGGAGTCCGCGACCGCGTGAGCGAGAGAAAGCAAGCGGCCCGGGAAGACGAGTCGATGCTGGTGTTGCAGGAGATCATGCGCCTGGTCGATGCCTCCAAGGAGGGGCGTCTCTCCGAGCGCGGCAAGGCGACGCTCTTCAACGGCACAGATCGCGAGATCATTCAGGGCGTCAACGAGATGCTGGATGCGATTCTGCTTCCCATCGGCGAGGGCAACCGCGTTCTGGCGCAGATTTCAGCCGGCAAGATCGATGAGTTGATTGCTCAGACCTACAAGGGCGACCACGAGAAGATGAAGGTCGCGGTCAACAATGTGGCCACGGTAACACAGGGATTACAGAAAGAACTGGCGCGGTTAATCGATGCCTCGAAGGAAGGCCAGCTCGCCGACCGCGGCAAGCCGGAAAACTTCCAGGGTGCATTCGCCGAGATCGTGCGCGGCGTCAACACCATGCTGGACGCGATACTGCTTCCCATCGGCGAGGGCAACCGGATTCTGGCGCAGATCTCCGGTGGCAGGATAGACGAGCTGATTACCCAGAGCTACAAGGGCGATCACGAGAAGATGAAGGTTGCCGTCAACAACGTCGCGGAGGTCATCCAGACTCTGATGCAGATGATTGCGCAGCTCACCGAGGCCGCCAAAGAGGGAAAGCTCACCGAGCGCGGACACCCGGAGCGGGTCAGGGGCGCATACTCGGAACTCATTATGGGCGTCAACGCGATGCTGGATGCTGTGATCACACCGCTGAATGTCGCCGCCGATTACGTGGATCGGATCAGCAAGGGCGACATCCCGGCCAAGATCACGGCCACTTACAACGGCGACTTCAACACCATCAAGAACAACCTCAACAGTTGCATCGACGCCGTGAATTCGCTGGTCGCCGATGCGGGGCTGCTCTCCAGGGCCGCTGTGGAAGGCAAGCTGGCGACGCGGGCGGATGCATCGAAGCACCAGGGCGACTACCGCAAGATCGTGCAGGGCGTCAACGAGACGCTGGATGCGGTGATCGGCCCGCTCAACGTGGCCGCAAACTACGTGGACCGAATCAGCCGGGGCGATATCCCGGCCAAGATCACCGATACCTACAATGGCGACTTCAACACCATCAAGAACAACTTGAATACCTGCATCGACGCGGTCAACGCTCTGGTCGCCGATGCCGGAGTGTTGGTGAAGGCCGCCATCGACGGCAAGCTGGCTACGCGCGCCGATGCCAGCAAGCACCAGGGCGACTATCGCAAGATCGTGCAGGGCGTCAACGACACGCTGGATGCGGTGATCGGTCCGTTGAATGTGGCCGCGAACTATGTCGATCGCATTAGCCGGGGCGAGATTCCCACCAGGATTACGGACACCTACAACGGCGACTTCAACACCATCAAGAACAACCTGAATACCTGCATCGATGCGGTCAACACGCTGGTGGCCGACGCCGGAGTGCTAGTCAAAGCCGCCATCGACGGCAAGCTGGCCACACGCGCCGATGCCAGCAAGCACCAGGGCGACTACCGCAGAATCGTGCAGGGCGTCAACGACACGCTCGATGCGGTAATCGGCCCACTGAACGTCGCGGCCCGCTATGTGGATATGATCTCCAAGGGCGATGTTCCCCCGCAAATCACCGACACCTACAACGGCGACTTCAACACCATTAAGAACAACCTGAATTCGCTGGTCGCGGCAATGAACGAGATCACCGCCGCGGCCGAGGAGATCTCGAATGGCAACCTGACGGTGGACATTCGCGAGCGCTCGCCGCAGGACAAGCTGATGCAGGCGCTCGCGTCGATGGTATCCGGCCTGACGCGCACGGTGACCGACATTCGTGGGATTGCAGGAGAGGTGGCGGCGGCCAGCCAGTCCATTTCAACGGCATCCGTGCAGGTCTCCAAGGGCGCCAGCGCGCAGGCGGCGGCGGCCGAGGAAGCATCGTCCTCGATGGAGGAGATGGTCTCGAACATCAAACAGAATGCAGACAACGCGCAGCAGACCGACAAGATCGCCAACAAAAGCGCCAAGGACGCGCAGGAGAGCGGCAAGTCGGTGCTGGAGGCGGTATCCGCGATGAAGGAGATCGCCAACAAGATCTCGATCATCGAAGAGATTGCGCGCCAGACCAACCTGCTGGCCTTGAATGCAGCGATCGAGGCGGCGCGAGCCGGCGAGCATGGCAAGGGCTTCGCGGTGGTGGCCGCCGAGGTCCGCAAGCTTGCGGAGCGCAGCCAGAAGGCGGCGGCGGAGATCAACCAGCTCTCATCGACGACGCTAAGGGTCTCGGAGAAGTCGGGCGAGATGCTCGACAAACTGGTGCCCGATATTCAGCGCACGGCAGAGCTTGTGCAGGAGATTTCGGCAGCAAGCAAGGAGCAGGACACGGGCGCCGAGCAGATCAACAAGGCGCTGCAGCAACTGGAGAAGGTAATTCAGCAGAACGCCTCGGCTAGCGAGGAGATGGCCTCGACGACTGAAGAGCTGACCGGGCAATCGGATCAACTGGTCAGCGCGTTGGGCTTCTTCCATACGGGGGACGAAGGCGGCTGGCGCAAGAGCGGTGGGGAAAAGGTCGCACGGCCGGCGCAGAGTGCGTCTCATCCGGCCAAGCAGGCCGTTCACGCCGCACCGGGGGCTAAGGCGGGAGGCGGAGTTCACCTCCGGCTCAAGGACAAACGCGATGAGCTCGACGGGGAGTTCGAGCGTTATTAGGTGCTGGCCTGTGCCTGCCACGCGGCAACGAACCGATGCGGCGGGCACGCAGTCTTCATGAGTGAGAGGAGTTCGAGTATGAGCGTTAGCGAAATCACGGAGACAAGACAGTACCTCACCTTCAAGCTCGGCAATGAGATCTTCGCCACCGACGTGGCGAAGGTGAGAGAGGTGCTCGACCTGACCACCATCACACAAATCCCCCGGACGCCGGAGTTTATGGCCGGGGTTATCAACCTGCGCGGCAGTGTCGTCCCGGTCGTCGATCTCAGGCTGTGTTTTGAGATGACGAAGACTGAAAGCACGCGCAACACCTGCATCGTCGTCGTCGAAGTCATGCTGGACAACGAGCCAACCGTCATCGGCGCGCTGACTGATTCAGTAGAAGAGGTGATCGATCTTGAGCCGGAGCAGATCCAGCCGGCGCCGAGGATCGGGACACAGATACGGACCGACTTCATCAAGGGAATGGGGAAGCGCGATACGCAGTTCATCATGATTCTGGACATCGATCGCGTCTTCTCGGCCGAGGAGCTTGCCGTGGTCCGCGGACAGGATACGGCCAGGCAAACAGTGGACAAGCCGCCTGCTGAGAGGCAGCTTGCCGATAAGCTGCTCGTGGGAGCAGCCGCATAGAAAGGGGAATGGGGCGGCTTTTCGCCGTCCCATTCAAACGATGAATGCACGCGACGAATCGATCTCCGACAGAGACTACGCGCGGCTTTGCAAGCTGATCTACGCGGAGGCCGGCATCGCTCTAGGATCGGAAAAGAAGACCATGCTCGAAGGCCGCGTCAAGCGGCGGCTCAAGAGCCTCAACCTCTGTTCCTACAGTGAGTATTGCGACCGGATCTTTGGGCACGACGGGACGCGCAATGAGCAAGGAGACGAGATCGTTCACCTGATCGACGTGGTGACGACCAACAAGACGGATTTTTTTCGCGAGCCGGGACACTTTGAATTTTTGACAGAAAAGGCGCTGCCTGAGTTGGCCAGCCGCCTCACCTGCAGGCAGTTCACGATCTGGAGCGCGGGCTGCTCCTCCGGCGAAGAGCCTTATACGATGGCGATAGTGCTCAGTGAATACGCGCTGACTCATCCTGGCTTTCGCTTTCGCATTCTGGCCACGGACATCTCCAACATTGTTCTCGCCAAAGCCGAGTTGGGGATTTACGCCAACGATGTTGTGGCTCCGGTGGCGCCCGCCCTGCGCCGCAAGTACTTCATGCGCAGCCGCAAACCCGGCACTGAGCAGGTGCGTGTTGTGCCGGAACTGCGGCAGACGATCGAGTTTCGCCGCCTCAACTTCATGGACGCCGACTACAGCGTCGTGGAGAAGGTCGACGCGATCTTCTGCCGCAACGTGATCATCTACTTCGACCGGCCAACGCAGGAGCGCATTCTCTATAAGCTCTCCAACTGCCTGGCGCCGGGCGGGTACCTGTTTGTCGGCCATGCCGAGACTCTGCACGACATGAATCTGCCGTTGACGCCGGTGGCTCCGGCTCTCTACAGGAGGATCGATGGCAGAGGCTGACACAGCGGCAAATGAGGAGCTGCGCGAGGTCTACGTGCAGCCTGGAGAGTCGCATCTGGTCCGCGAGCCTGCGATTCTGCGGACCCTGCTTGGCTCTTGCGTCGGCATTGCATTCCGGGTTCCGCGGCTGAGCCTCGGCGCACTCTGCCATCCCATGCTGCCGCGTTGCCCGGCACGGCAGACAGCGCCTCTGACGCGCTCGGCTGGTTGCCGTTATGTTGACTTCGCGATTCGGGATCTGGCTCGGCAATTCGATGCGTTGGGCGCCAAGCGGGAAGAGGTCGAGGTGAAGATCTTCGGCGGCGGCGATGTGCTGGTGATGGTCAACTACGCGGCTCGGCCATCGGTAGGCAAACTGAACATCGAGACAGCGATGAAGGTGCTCGCCGAAGAGGGTTTTGCCATTATGGCCTCCTCGTTGGGAGGCAAGTGCGGCGTCAACATTGTCTTCAACACAAAGACCGGGGAGGTACTGTTGCAGCGTCACTCCTGAGACTCGATTCACACACACGGCCGGCGGCAGGCCTGCAATTGCCGAAGACGGAAGAAAGCAAAAGAGGTCGGGCTAATGAGCACAAAGAAGATCGGCGTTCTGATCGTGGACGACTCCGCCGTAGTCCGGCAGACGCTGCGCGATGTTCTCGACTCTGACCCGGAGATTGAGGTGATCGCGACGGCCGGCGACCCTTTTGTGGCCGCTGACCGGATTGCCGAGCAGGCGCCTGACGTGATCACGCTGGATATTGAGATGCCGCGGATGGATGGATTGACCTTCCTCAAGAAGCTAATGAGCCAGCATCCGATTCCGGTGGTGATCTGTTCCAGTCTTGCCGAAGAAGGCGCGCAGAGCACCTTCAGAGCCCTTGAATATGGAGCGGTTGAGATCATCACCAAGCCAAAGATGGGCACCAAGCAGTTCCTTGTGGAATCGCAGATCGAGATTTGCAATGCAGTGAAGGCCGCCGCAAGCGCAAGGCTGCGCCATCTGGCATCCAGCCAATCCGTCGAGCCCAAACTCAATGCCGACTGCATTCTCTCGCCGGTCACCCATGCCATGGCCGAGACAACAGAGAAGATCGTGGCCATCGGCGCGTCGACAGGCGGCACTGAGGCGCTGAAGACCGTGCTCGAGGCGTTGCCCGCCGACACTCCGGGCATCGTGATCGTGCAGCACATGCCGGAATTGTTCACGCGCGCCTTTGCGCAGCGACTCGATGGTCTTTGCGCGATTACCGTAAAGGAGGCAGAGAGCAACGACACCGTGATTCGCGGGCGGGCGTTGATTGCGCCCGGAAATCATCATATGCTGCTCAAGCGCAGCGGGGCGCGCTATTACGTTGAGATCAAGGATGGGCCGCTGGTTTGCCGGCATCGCCCATCGGTCGATGTGCTTTTTCGCTCCGCCGCCCGGTACGCCGGACGGAACGCAGCCGGCGTCATCTTAACCGGGATGGGCGACGACGGCGCGCGCGGAATGCTGGAGATGAAACAGGCCGGCGCTTTGACCATTGCTCAGGACGAGGCCACCTGCGTTGTCTTCGGAATGCCCAAAGAGGCCATCAAGCTGGGTGGCGTGGACCGAGTCTTGCCGTTGCAGGCGGTGGCCAGAGCGATTCTTTGATGAGCCGATCGAGAGGCAGGGCAAGCGCAGACAGTCCCATGAGAGATTGACTCCTCTTTCAAATGCTGCCGAGACTCATCTCTTGTCCAGGTCATTGGCTTCCTGCACGACTGCCTGAAAGGCCGTTTTCGGCTGACCGTTGCGATCGAAGAGCAAGGGATAGCTGGTTCGCCCCCGGATCGGCCAGCCATTCAGCCAAGAATCCCCGTCCGATACGCCCCAGAATGTCACCCGGTTGAGCGCGTCGCGATGCTTCAGAAAGACCCCGAACAAGTCGGCATAGCGCTTGGCAAGCTCCTGCTGCGCCGAGGAAGGCAGTCCGTTGGCGTAGGGGTTTAGCTTTGGGTCCTGTTGAATCTCCAGGGAGACCTCGGCGCCGAACATGCGCGGATCGCGGGGCAGAACGTCGACGTCCAATTCCGTGATCGCCACCTTGACCCCAAGCTTGGCGAAGGCGGCGATGGAGGCGTCTTCATCCTCAATCGAAGGCGATGTGAGAGTGATATGTCCCTGCAAGCCAACGGAGGTGATCGGTACTCCCAGGGCTTTCAACTTGGCGATGAGCGCGATCGCTCCTTTGCGCTTGGGTTCATTTTCAAGGTTGTAGTCGTTGTAGGTGAGCTGCGCCTGCGGGTCAGCCTGGTGAGCATACTCGAAGGCCTTGGCGATATAGTCGTCGCCGATGATCTTCAGCCATGGAGACTGGCGCAGGCTTCCGTCTTCATTGAGCGCTTCGTTGACCACATCCCAACTCTGAATCCTGCCCTTATAGCGGCCGACAACCGTTTGAATGTGGTCGCGCATCCGCTTCAAGAGTTTCTCGCGATCGACTAAGTTCCCCTTGTCGTCACGGAAAACCCATGCCGGTACCTGGTTATGCCACACCAGGCAATGGCCCACAATGAACATGTGATTCTTCTCGCCGAAGGCCACATATTGGTCGGGAAGATCGAAGTTGTAAACGTTCGGCTGGGGATGCACGTTCTCCCACTTGAGAATGTTCTCCGGCGAGATCGAGCTGAATTGAGCTTCGACGATGGCGTCGCCGCGAGTGTCGCGGCCCGTGATCTGCGCGTTGTTGATTGCCGCGCCAATCACAAAGTCGCCCCGGTAGGCCTCTTTGAGAGAGGTGGGAGTTTGAGCGCTCGCGGCGGCGATTGCTGCCGATAGTACAAAGACTGCGATGGAATTCCGACTTTGCATTTGCATTGGCTCCCGAAAGATCGCGTTGATTGGCGGATAAATGGATGTCATGATCCCGATGAAAGAAATCGGCCGCAGCGGTTTAGCCGATGCGGCCGACTGCGAGAGCGCTTTCCGCGTTACGAAGCCGAAGACGAAAAGCCTTTGCGCCGTTCGGCAAGCTGGTTCGAGATGGTCAAATTCAGCTCCTTGTCGATGCGGTAAAAGAGCAGGCAGATTGCAACAGCCAGGAAGGCCGAGCCCGCGACGACCGAAGCGATAAGGCGAATGCCAAAGAGCGCTTGATCGGTCTGGGCGACATTGGCCTGATAGCCAAAGTACCCCTCAAGCCACGGTGCGATCGCACCGCCGAGTGCCAATCCAGTCCACAACGCAAAGACGACCGCCGAGATGACCGTACCCGTGGCGCGGCGTCCCGTCTTCCATTCGCCGTAGTCGGCCACATCAGCCATCATCGCCCACAGCACCGGGCCCGAGCAGCCATAGAAGAACTGGCGCGCAACCTCCAGGGCGATAATCGGCACGGTGGCCGTCGCCGGCAAGAAGAAGAGCGCAATGCTGAGAACGCCAGTCAGCGCCATACTCCAGAAGAAGACCGCCTTTTTGCCGATGCGCTTGGTCAGGGCCGTCGATCGGGTGACGCCAACCAGCAGTGCGATCAATCCGAAGCCGTTGAACCAACTATAGAGATTGACATTGCCGGAGCAGTACTTGAAGTAAGGCAGCATCATGCTGCCGCGGATCGCCAGTGCGGCAAAGTAGAAGTTTGTCAGCACGAAGAGCGTGATCCAGGGGCCGTTTTTCATCAGATCGCCCAGATCGCGCGTCACTGAGGCTTCCTGCTGCGGATCGGGTTCGATGCGCTCTTTGCTCGTGGCAAAGGCAATGACGAAGAGCACAGCGCCAATGACCGCGAAGATCCCCATTGTCCTCTGGTAACCGTGGGCGCTATTGCCATGGCCCAGGAAGGCCACCATCGGAATCGCCAAGCTCTGCACGATGAAGCCCGCCGTGTTGGCGAAGAACTGACGGACGGAGGTGATGCTGTTGCGCTCATCAGGATCGTCCGTCATCACGCCGGTCAGTGAGGCATAAGGTACATTATTTGCCGTGTAAACCAGGCGCAGCAGCAGATAGGTGACCCAGGCGTAGATGAGCTTGGCCGAGGGGCTCAGGTCGGGCGTGGTGAAGGTCAATACAACGATCACGCCAAAGGGCACAGCGGTCCATATCAGCCAGGGACGGAATCTACCCCAGCGGGTCCTGGTGCGATCGGCGATGACGCCCATCACTGGATTGAAGACCGCCGCTCCCAGACCGACGAAAAGGATCATTGTTCCTGCCTGAGTTGTCGTCAAACCAAAGGTGTCGGTGTAGAAAATCATTTGCAGGGCCATCACCGTCTGGAAGACGAGATTGGCGGCCAAGTCGCCCAGGCCGTATCCGAATTTTTCCCCAAAGGAGAGCTTTATGCTCGTACCGCTCATCGACTTCTACTCGCTTTCCCTGCAAATTCCAATGTGGTGAAGCGCCGGCCTTGTTTGCCTGGCACGATTTCTTGTCTCTCATCCCCCTCCGCCAGCAGGTGAAGAGGATGGACCGGTTATCTTCAAGCAGGCAACTTTACTTGGTTACCTGCAGAGTCAGTTTCTGAAGATCGGCGTCCCGAGAAGAGTTGCCGACCATGATTTCAAAATCTCCCGGTTCCACGATGTACTTCATCTTCACGTTGTAGAAGGCGAGCGACTCTGGCGAGATGTCAAGGGCGACCGTAGTCTTTTCACCGGGCTTGAGCCAGACCTTGCGGAATCCCTTGAGCTCCTTGACCGGCCGGGTGACCGAACTAACCAGATCGCGAATATAGAGCTGCACGACCTCCGCTCCCGCTCGCTTTCCGGTGTTCTTTACATCCACCAGTACCTGCGTCGATCCATTCGTCTTGATTCTCTTCTTTGCCAGTCTTGGGTTCTCGATGGCAAAGGTTGTATAACTCAGTCCAAAGCCAAACGGAAAGAGCGGCGTCGCATCATCCCACAGATAGCCGCGGCGCGCCGAGGGCTTGTGATTGTAGAAGGCTGGAATGTGGCCCACAGAGCGGGGAATCGAGATGGGCAGCTTGCCGCCGGGGTTATAGTCGCCGAAGAGCACGTCTGCAACCGCGCGCCCAGTCTCCTGACCTAGATAGAAACACTCGAAGATCGCCGGTACCGTTTCCTTTACGGAGTTGATGGAAAGGGGACGGCCGTTGAAGACGAAGGCAACGACCGGCTTTCCGAGTGCGATCATCTGGCGGACCAACTCCTCCTGCATGCCAACCATATCGAGACTGGTGCGATCTCCCATGTGGTTGCGGGCCCAGGCCTCCCGCGAGGTCTGCTCGTTGCCGCCGATAGCCAGCACAATGACGTCGGCCGTCTTCGCCACCTCAACCGCCTCTGCGATTGCCTTGCGATCTTCTTCCGGATCGCTGGCCACCACTTCGTCCGCTTGCCAGGAGCCGCCGACGGTGATCTTGCAGCCTTCGCTGTAAACGACGTTGACGCCATCGCCCAGATATTCTTTGATGCCGTCAAGCACTGAGATGCTGTACTTGGGAACGCCGCTGTAGCCGCCCAGTAGGCTGCGATTGGCATTGGGGCCAATTACCGCCAGCGTCTTGATCTTGCTCCTGTCCAGCGGGACCAGGTTATTCTCGTTCTTGAGCAGCGTGACGGCTTCGCGCGCCGCCTGCAGTGCCAGCTTGTTGTGTGCCGCGCAGCCCACCACGCGGCTGGCTTCCTTGGGATCGGTGTAGGGGTCGTCGAACAACCCCATTTCGAACTTCCAGAAGAGCATCGGCGCTACCAACTCGTCGAGCTGCTTCTCTTTCAGCACGCCCTTCTTTACCAGTTCAACCAAGTGCAGGTAGCAGTCCGGATCGGGCAGTTCGATATTGACGCCCGCCTCGACAGCCAGCTTGCAGGACTCTTTTTTGTCTTTGGCGACGAAGTGACCGTGCGTATCGGGCCGGTAGCCGAGTTCCCAGATCGCGTAGTAGTCCGAGACCACGAATCCCTCGAAGCCCCACTCCTTGCGAAGCACATCGCGCAGCAGCCACTTGTTGGCATGGGAGGGAATTCCGTCAACCTCGTTGTAGGAAGCCATCACACTGACGCATCCAGCCTTGTTGATGGCCTCCTTGAACGTGAAAAGGAAGACTTCGCGCAAGGTGCGCATGGAAACATCGGTGGGTGCGCAGTTCTGGCCGCCCTCCGGCTGGGCATGGGCCACAAAGTGCTTCAGGCAGGCCAGAATATTCTTCTTGTCGCGGAAGTTCCTCTTGCCCTGGAAGCCTTTCACCGCGGCAATGCCCATGCGCGAAACTAAATAAGGATCTTCGCCGTAGGTCTCTTCCACACGCCCCCAGCGAGGCTCGCGAGCTACGTCCACAACCGGGGTCAATGCCTGATTGGCGCCGCGAAGACGGGCTTCGAGAGCCGTCATCGAAAAGAGCTTTTCCGCCAATTCAGGATTGAAAGTGGCGCCCATGGCGATGGGTTGCGGGAAGCTGGTTCCATCCGGCGCGGCCTGCCCGTGCAGGCACTCCTCGTGAAAGATCACTGGAATGCCCAGACGGGTGTTTTCCAGGAAGAACTTCTGAATCTCATTGGTCAGCTCGGCCATCTGACTGGCGTTTCTGCCGCCACCGGCGTCACTGGGCCGGCCAACTTGTCCCAGTCCGTGGCCATCCTTGAACGACTTCTTGGCCTTCTGGAGATCGAAGTTGCCTTTCTCATCAACCAGCTTCTCGGCCTTCCCCAGCCAGACGCACATCATCTGGGCGGCTTTTTCCTCCAGCGTCATGCGCGAAAGCAGGTCCTTTACCCGCTTGGCGGAGGATAAGCTGGCATCTTTGTAAGCGGGAGCGGCTTTGCGGGTGGAGGCGGATTTGCGGGTAGGCACGGCGACAGCGGACTTCTGCTTTTTCATGCGATCGATTCCTCGGGTTGATTGCTCGCGGCAATGCACACAGATTGAGGTTGATGAGAGAGCTTATCGCGGAGGACGCGCTTTCGATGGTGACAAGTGTCACTTGGCCCTTTGCTGAAGAGAAACCTGGGAGGGGGTAGCCCTGTTGAGGGCAGCGACGAGCTATCTTCGGAAGGTTTATCTATCAACCAAGCTATATCGACGAGCGAACTGGCAAGCGGCGGACAACACCCCCCCACTCGCTCAGGAGTCATCGGAAACCGTCGATATAAAGTGCCCACTTAACCCAACTCCTGAACTGGAAGAACAAACTGAATTCCGGCTTTCGCTATTCCCCGGAAGTATCTGAACCCTCAGCGTTGTCCGCCCTTCCGCCTCAATCAATCTAGTTGATCGAAGGTGGAAAGAGCAACAGAGAATATGCAATCTCCTCAATGCAAAAAGTAACCGGCGCTTTCGCGGACTGCAAAGGCTTTCAGCGCGGCCTAGCGCGCAATCCTCGCCGACCCTCCTTTGATCAGGCGTTCGACCTCGGCCAGGGTAGCCATGCTGGTGTCGCCGGGGGTTGTCATGGCCAGGGCGCCGTGAGCCACGCCGCAGCGGACGGCCCAATCGACTGGCTTGCCGGCCAGGAGGCCGTAGATAAGGCCGGAGGCGAAGCTGTCGCCACCGCCCACTCGGTCCAGAATGTCGATTTCGCGCTGGGCCACATGGATGATCTTGTCTTCATAGAGCGCGATCGCGCCCCAGGCGTTGCGGCTGGCGGTGTGCGCGGTGCGCAGCGTGCTGGCGATGAGCTTCAGATTCGGGTAGGCCGCTGCGACCTCCCTGAGCATCACCTCGTAGCCAGCGATAGGGAGGTCGTCGAACTCTGCGCTGACGCCCGGGATTGCGACGCCGAGCATGGCCGAGAAGTCCTCTTCGTTGCCCAGCAACAGATCGACCTTGCGGACGAGCTCGCGATTGACCAGCTGCGCCTTGGCCTTGCCGCCGATGCTCTTCCACAGGGAATCGCGATAGTTCAGGTCGTAGGAGACCGGGGCCGAGTGGCGGTGTGCGGCGTCCATAGCCTCAGCGATCACCTCGGCCGTTGAATCGGAGAGCGCGGCGAATATGCCCCCCGTATGAAACCAGCGGGAGCCGTTCTGGCTGCCGAAGATCGCCTCCCAGTCGAAGTCGCCGGGCTTTATCTGGCTGACAGCCGTGATGCCGCGGTCGGAGCAACCTGCGGCGGCGCGCACTCCGAAGCCCCTCTCGGTAAAGTTGAGGCCGTTGCGGACAATCCGCCCGACGCCGTCGTAAGGGACCCATTTAAGAAGGGAAGTATCGACCCCGCCCTGGAGAATGAGGTCCTCGATGAGGCGACCGACGGGGTTGTCGGCAAGCGCGGAGGCAATTGCGGTGTTCAAGCCAAAGCAGCGGCGCAGGCCGCGGGCCACGTTGTACTCGCCGCCACCCTCCCAAAGCTGGAACTGGCGTGCTGTGTGGATGCGGCTCTCTCCGGGATCGAGGCGTAGCATCACTTCGCCCAGGCTGAGGCAATGCCAGCGGCGCGTAGAATTGGGAATCGCAAGTTTGTTCATCGGTCAAACATACTTTATCGCATCTCTCCGCCGCTGACCAAAATCGCCCTCTGCCATCAGCTCGCTCAAGATGATAAAGTTCACATTTGAGGCTTCGTCACAACTTCATCTTCCGCACCGGCTTTGTTGAGACGGGAGTCGAGGGTGCGACGATCTTGTGAGGTGACTATAGTTCATGGGGCAAACTTTATTCGACCTGAGCGGCAGAGTCGCTATGGTGACCGGCGGGACGACCGGTCTGGGCTTCGCGATTGCACGTGGCTTGGCTGAGGCCGGGGCCGACGTCGTTGTGAGTTCAAGGCGCGCGGATCAGGTGGAGAAGGTTGCAGCGGAGATCGAGACAATGGGGCGCCGCTCGCTGTGCATCACCAGCGACGTGTTGGACCGGTCCTCCCTGCAAGATCTGCACGATGCCGTTTTGAAGGGCTTCGGCAAGGTGGATATTCTGGTCAACGCGGCCGGAATTACCCATAAAGGGCCTACGCTTGAGGTCGATGAGGCCGACTGGTCGCGGGTGATGGAGACAAACTTGATGGGAACCCTGCGGGCCTGCCAGATCTTCGGCGCAAGCATGGTACGCGCTGGGTATGGGCGCATCGTCAACATCGCGTCTCTCTCGTCGTTTGCGAGTTTCTACGAGGTGGCGGCTTACTCGGCGAGCAAGGCGGCAGTGGCTTCACTAACTCGCTCGCTGGCAATCGAACTGGCGCGGAAGGGCGTCAATGTGAACGCCATCGCGCCGGGGGTCTTTTCTACGCCGCTCAACGCTACACTGGTCGACGGCACGCCTCGCGGAAAAGAATTGCTTATGCGCACGCCTATGGGCCGGTTTGGCGAGGCGCAAGAAGTCGCCGGAGCGGCGGTCTTCTTGGCCTCTGAGGCCGCCTCGTTTGTCACCGGTCAGGTGATTGCCGTCGATGGCGGCTTCCTGGCCAGCGGTGTGAATCAGTAAGTCGGAAATCAACCGGATCTTGGAGCATCTAATAGCAATGAAGATCACCAACGCATACGTCAATATCACTTCGCCGGGCAGGAACTTTATTACGTTGAAGATCGAGACCGACGAGGGCATTTACGGCCTGGGCGACGGAACGCTGAACGGTCGAGAGTTATCCGTGGCCAGTTATCTCACTGATCACGTGATTCCCTGCATTATCGGACGGGATCCCTTTCAGACCGAAGATATCTGGCAGTATCTCTATCGCGGCGCGTATTGGCGCCGAGGCCCGGTCAACATGTCGGCGATTTCCGCGGTTGACGTAGCCTTGTGGGACATCAAGGGTAAGGCGCTCAATACCCCGGTTTATAACTTGCTGGGCGGTAAGAGCCGTGAGGGCGTTCTGGTTTATTGCCACGCCACCGGCAAGGATATCGATTATGCCCTCGAAGATGTGGCACGCCACAAGGAGGCGGGCTACAAGGCGATCCGCGTACAAAGCGGCGTTCCAGGCCTTTCAACCGCATACGGCATCTCAAAGGGGCCGGGAAGATATGAGCCGGCCGAGCGCGGGCTGCCGTCGGAGTACGAGTGGTCCACCGAGCTGTACATGCGCCACGTTCCCAAGTTGTTTGCAAGAGTTCGCGAAAGCTTCGGCGAAGAGTTGCACTTGCTCCATGACTGCCACCATCGCATGACCCCGATCGAAGCGGGCAGGCTGGGCAAGGAAATCGAGCCATTTCACCTCTTTTGGATGGAAGATCCCGCGCCCGCCGAGTTACAGGAGGGCTTCAAGATCATCCGCGAGCACACGACGACGCCGATCGCAGTGGGAGAGGTATTCAACTCAATCTGGGATGCGCACGACCTCATCCGCAATCAATGGATCGACTATCTTCGCATGACTCTTGTGCACGGAGGTGGATTCACGCACTTGAAGAAGGTTGCCGACTTTGCGGAGTTATACCATGTGCGCACCGGCTTCCATGGAGCGACCGATCTGTCGCCGGTAACGATGGCCGCGGCATTACACTTCGACACGGCAATCCATAACTTCGGCATTCAGGAGCACATGCCGCACACCGATGAAACCGACCAAGTCTTTCCGCATCACTACACGTTCAAGAATGGGATGATGTTTCCGGGGGACGCGCCGGGACTGGGCGTCGATCTGGACGAAGCCCTGGCCTCGACCTTTCCGTATCAGCGCGCCTATCTGCCGATCAACCGTAAGCTGGACGGCACTCTGACGGACTGGTAAATGCAGGCTCGAGTCGAGTGATATTGGGATCGACGTGAGAAATGAAAATAGAATCCCAGTCACAAACGACTCAATTCACTTTAGATGAAGACATTTCGGACTTTGCACGGGATCGTTGTGCCCGCCGTCACCCGCGCGTGCAATTCCATCCAATAAAATCAAAGTTGAGGAGTCCCGAAAAATGTCTCGTAAAGCACTCATTGCCGCCAATTGGAAGATGTATAAGACGCCTGCTGAAGCCAAGGCCTTCGTCGATGCCTTCTTACCCCTCGTTGCCTCGCATACCCGCGACGAGATCGCCCTCTTTCCCTCGCCCGTGCTGTTGCCCACGGTCATCGAAGCCGCTAAGGGCTCAAATGTCGCCGTAGGCGCGCAGAATATCCACTTTGCCGAGGAGGGAGCCTATACCGGCGAGACCTCGCTTAACCAGCTTCAAGCCGTTGGCGGAACGCATACGCTGATCGGCCACTCCGAGCGCCGGCAATACTTTGCCGAGACCGACGAGATCGTCAACAAGAAGCTGCACGCCGCACTGAAGCATGGCGTGATCCCAGTCGTCTGCGTTGGGGAGGTGCTCGCCGAGCGCGAGGCCGGCAAGACCGAAGAGGTGCTCAAGACTCAGATCACTGGGGCTTTCGTGGGCATCACCCCCGAGGCTGCCAAGCCGATCGTTATTGCCTATGAGCCGGTCTGGGCCATCGGCACCGGCAAAACGGCGACCCCCGAGATCGCCGTCGAAGCGCACAAGATCATTCGCGCCGAAGTGGCCAAGCTGCTGGGCGCAGAAGTCGCGGCAGCCATGCGCATCCTCTACGGCGGCAGCGTGAAACCCGATAACGCTACAGCGCTGATCGGCCAGGAAGAGATTGACGGCGCACTCGTCGGCGGCGCCAGCCTCAAGCCCGACTCCTTCGAGAAGATCGTCAAATACTGATTGCTGCCGAGCAAGTTGCGGTCAGTCGAAATCGTGTATTCATTCAATGTAGTGTCCCAGGTCCCCTTTTCGAGGCGTGGGACACTACGCTGCCGGCCCTGGGAGGGGCGGATCGATGAAAACCACGAGAATCGTCATCCTCGCCCTGCTTGCGATGCTACTTCCACTCAGCGGCTACTCGCGCACGAAGCACGCGACAAGATTAGAAGGTCCATACTCCGTCGGCGGCAAGCACGCCAAGCACAATACTTATAGCTACCTAGGCAAGAGGAAGCAGCACAAGCCCAGCTTCTTCCGCAGTCCGGTAAGCGGGCAGATGGTTCCTGGCAAACCTGTTCACAAATAGGCAGGTGGCCCAAGCATCGAATCTCCTTCCTGCTATCTCTAGTCAAGAGGGAATGCCGTGCTCCACTCATCGCAAACTCATTGGCGGGTGGTCCTGATCTTAAGATGGATTCAATCCTGATGAGGGACCCGGGGCACCCTCGGCAGGGTTTGACATCGTCATCGAGACCGGGACCACGCATTAGAAGAGCGCGCACCTTTCCTGTAAGCCGCGGTTGCTGTGCTGAGCAGTCTACCAACGCCAACAGGGGGGAACACCCAGGTGAATAGTGTGCGATATATCGGGCTCGATGTCCTCAGTGACACGATTTCAGCAGCGGTGCTAAACGTGAGCGGCTGTCTGATCCAGCAGTCCATTCTTGCCACGCGTGCCGCGGCTGACGCTGGCGCGCAAGATTGCCGACTTCGCGCTGAGAATCTGGAAGAAAGGAGAATCGTTCAATGCGGAACAGTCGAAGCTATCAGCAGCTTGAGCGCATGGCGTGTCGGCTGGAGAGAGCAGTGATCGCGACCGTCCAACGGCAGCCGAGCACTCTTGTTTGAGGGTGAGTATCCTGGGCGGGTTTAGGCAATCAGTCTCTAGGGCTACCGCGTGCCCTTTCGGACAACCCAAAAAAACATAGGCCGCGAGTCTCAGTTGGAACCATGGTTGGCAGTTGCCAACCCGCTGCTTGCAGGCGCAACAAAGCAGCCGGGAAAAACGCGAATGAAGATGACTCCGAGAACCTCCCACCAGGGTGAGAAACAAAACCATGCCCTCGAAAAGTCGGTTGCGGCTGCCAATAGGGGCTGGTTGTCAGAAAAAACCTTCCCCCGGCAGGTCGGGGAAAGTGTTTATTCTTGACATCCCCTCTTATAGAACCGGCCACTACTGCACCTGCACCTCGGCGCTCAACTGTATATCGCTCGACGAGTTTCCGACCATCACGCGAACTGGCTCGTCCTCGACCCGAAACCCTGGCAGGCTTTCATCCCACGACGCGAGGCTCGAAGCCTTGAGCGGAATCTCGACCGTCTTCGTCTCTCCGGCTTTGATGCCGACGCGTTTGAATCCCTTCAACTCCTCGTTCGGGCGGCTCACCTTCGACGCCAGATGCTTCACGTAGAGCTGTACGACCACATCTCCTGTCACAGCGCCTGTGTTCGTCACATCGACGCTGACCGTAACAGCGCCATCGCTCGCGAGCCTAGGCGAACTGGTCCGTAGATTGGAGTACTTGAAGGTCGCATAACTCAGCCCGTAGCCGAAGGGATAGAGCGGCTCGCCCTTGAAGTACATATAAGTGCGGCCGTTGCGGATGTTGTAGTCCATCATCGGCGGCAACTGATCGATGGACTTTGGCCATGTCACCGTCAGGTGGCCGCCGGGGTTATATTCGCCAAAGAGAACCTGCGCCAGCGCTGTGCCCTCGTCCTGCGACGAGTGCGCCATGTGCAGAATCGCAGGGACGTGAGCCTGGCTCCAATTGATCGCATAGGGAAAGCTCGAAACCAGAACCACGACCATCTTCGGTTTGACGTCATAGACCTGTTTGACCAGTTGCTCCTGCTCGAGGGTGATGCTCTCCCGGTCGCGGCCTTCGCGGCCATCGCTGGGCACAGTGCAGGCCAGCGTGCCGCCGCCGTCCACGGTTCCAGCCCAGTCTTTGCCCATATCCGGGCCGCAGGTGGGATCATTGCCGACCACCACTACGGCCACATCTGCTTCTTTCGCCGCATCGACCGCAGCGTGGCCCGCCTCGCTCTCGGCATAGGTGACCTTCACGCCCGGCCCCACCGCTGCCTGGATTCCCTGAAGCGGAGTAACCGTATACGGAGGCGTTCCGCCGTACCAGTCCCAGTGCACCGAGTTTGCCAGAGGCCCGATTACGGCAATTGACTTGATCGCATCCCTCTTGAGTGGCAAAAAGGCATTTTCATTCTTCAGCAGCACCACCGATTCGAGCGCCAGCTTCTTTGAGACCGCCTGATCCCTCTCTGTCTTCCACGGCTCGGGCGAGTCCTTGATCTTTGAGTAGGGAACCATCTCCGGCGGATCGAGGAGGCCGAGCCGGATGCTGACACGGAATTTGGGCCGAAGCAGCGCGTCGATCTCCGCCTCGCTGACTTGGCCGTCCTTTACTGCGGCCTTGGTCTCCTCAACATATTGATCGAGGAACTGATTGATGCCGGCCTTGAGGCTGGCCACTACAGCCGATTTCTGATCGGGATAAAGATGGCGCACATAGAGCAGCGTGGAGACCGCTCCTCCGTCGCTGGAGATCACCTGCACACCCCACTTATCGCGCAGAATGCCCTTCAGAATTGGATGGATGGTCATCGCCGTGCCGTTCCAGGCGTTGTAGGAGGCCATCACCGCCTTCGCGCCGCCTTCTTCGAAGCCCATACGGAAGGGCACAGAGTAGTACTCCCAAAACAGCCGCTGGTCGAAGTCCGATGAAGTCTCCATGCGATGATTCTCGTTGCTATTGGCGAGAAAATGCTTCAGCAGCGCCGCCGATTGCCAGTACTTCGGGTCATCCCCTTGCAGGCCCTTTATGAAGGCGACAGCCATCGTCCCATTAAAGAACGGATCCTCCCCGTAAACCTCTTCGCTGCGCCCCCAGCGCGGATCGCGCGCAAGATCGGACTGTGGTCCCCAGAGCATCAGAATCTGGCGATCGTACTTTGCTGTCTGGGTGATGAATCGGGCCTCATAACCCTCGACGCTCCCAGCCTGACGGACCAACTCCGGGTCCCACGACTCGCCCATTCCCACAGGCTGCGGAAATTGCGTTGTCGTGACCGGCTGCCGGTTGTTGCGGGGCTCGCGCTGCACGACTCCGTGGATGCCCTCCGAGTTTCCAAAGCTCATCACGCCGAGCCGGGGCACGCCGGTATTCGTACCCAGGCAGTTGATCTTCTCATCAAGAGTCATCTGTGAGAGCAAGTTGTCGATCCTCTTCTCCGTGGGCAGCCCGGGATCGTTGAACGGGTATTTAGGCTGTTGGGCAAAGGCGGGAATGAGTGAAGGAACGATCGCGAAGAGAAGAGA
>CAZGHZ010000058.1:0-30979 GCA_964525655.1 uncultured Occallatibacter sp. | reverse complement strand
GTGAAGGTCACGTTGAGGTTCTGCGTTCCAACTGGAAGGATGACGCCGGCAGCGGGCGAGTAAAGGAATGTACCCGGAACCGCTGTGCCGTTGTAGGCAGCGATGGCATCAAGTTGTGTCGCGCTCAGGGCTGTGCCGAATGTGATCGCTGCAGGCTTCGCCCAGGCGATCGTGGGGATATCCTGCGTGACAATGATGGTGACCGAAGCCGTGGCCGCTGTGTAGTCGATGGCATCGGTTGGCGTGAAGGCGACGGTGAGCGTGTGCGGGCCGGCGGTAAGGACGGTACCGGCAGCGGGCGAGTAGACAAAGGCACCGGGAACCGAGGCCGTGGCGTCAAGCTGGATCGCGCTGAGGGCTGTGCTGTAGGCGATCGCAGCCGGAGTGGGCCAGGTGATGACCGGCGTCGCCTGGTTGACGACGATGGTGGTCGAGGCCGTTGCTGTTGTGTAGTCCGCGGCATCAGTGGGCGTGAAGGTAACAGAGAGTGTGTGCTGGCCCACGGTGAGCACGCTGCCGGCTGCGGGCAAATAGACAAATGCTCCGGGAACGACCGCGCCGTTGAAGCTGGCTGTGGCGTCGAGCTGGATTACGCTGAGCGCCGTGCCATAAGCGATCGCGGCTGGAGTGGGCCAGGCGATGACCGGCGTCGCCTGGTTAACGACGATGGTGGTCGAGGCCTCTACAGTTGCGTAGTCCGTGTTGTCGGTGGGTGTGAACGTAACGTTGAGGGTCTGCGTTCCGGCCGGAAGGATTGCGCCGGCAGCAGGCGAGTATACGAAGGTGCCCGGAATCGCTATGCCATTGTAGGCAGCGGTGGCATCAAGCTGCGTCGCGCTCAGGGCTGTGCCGAATGTGATCGCCGCAGGCTTCGCCCAGGTAATCGTGGGCGTATCCTGCGTGACAACGAGCGTGACAGAGAACGAGGCTGTTGTGTAGTCGGTAGCATCAGTGGGCGTGAAGGTGACTGTGAGTGTGTGCGTACCGGCGGTAAGAACGGTACCGGCCGCAGGCGAGTAGACAAAGGCACCGGGAACCGAGGCCGTGGCGTCGAGTTGCGTGGCGCTGAGCGCCGTGCCGTAGGCGATCGCGGCCGGAGTCGGCCAGGTGATGACCGGCGTCGCCTGGTTGACGACGATGGTGGTCGAGGCCGTTGCTGTTGTGTAGTCCGCGGCATCAGTGGGCGTGAAGGTAACAGAGAGTGTGTGCTGGCCCACGGTGAGCACGCTGCCGGCTGCGGGCAAATAGACAAATGCTCCGGGAACGACCGCGCCGTTGAAGCTGGCTGTGGCGTCGAGCTGGATTACGCTGAGCGCCGTGCCATAAGCGATCGCGGCTGGAGTGGGCCAGGCGATGACCGGCGTCGCCTGGTTAACGACGATGGTGGTCGAGGCCTCTACAGTTGCGTAGTCCGTGTTGTCGGTGGGTGTGAACGTAACGTTGAGGGTCTGCGTTCCGGCCGGAAGGATTGCGCCGGCAGCAGGCGAGTATACGAAGGTGCCCGGAATCGCTATGCCATTGTAGGCAGCGGTGGCATCAAGCTGCGTCGCGCTCAGGGCTGTGCCGAATGTGATCGCCGCAGGCTTCGCCCAGGTAATCGTGGGCGTATCCTGCGTGACAACGAGCGTGACAGAGAACGAGGCTGTTGTGTAGTCGACCGTGTCGGTAGGTGTAAAGATGACTGAGAGTGTGTGCGAGCCGGCGGTAAGGACGGTACCGGTCTCAGGCGAGTAAACGAAGGCGCCAGGGAGGGAGGCTCCATTGAAGCTGGCCGTGGCGTCGAGTTGCGTGGCGCTGAGCGCCGTGCCGTAGGGGATGTTCACCGGAGTGGGCCATGCGATCACCGGCGTAGCCTGGTTCACAACGATTTGTACGGAGCCAGAGGCAGTTGTGAATTGGGCAGGGTCGTCGGGCTGGAAGGTGACCTGGAGTGTGTGCGTGCCCACGGGGAGCAAGGTCCCTGCCGGCGGCGAATAGGTGAAGGTGCCGGGGACGCTCGTAGAGGCGTCAAGCTGCACGGAACTGAGCAGCGTACCGTAGGTGATAGGAGCAGGCGGCTGCCAGACGATGGTGGTGGTCTCCGGCCCGATGACGTACGCGGCGGAGCGCACAAGGCTCTGGCTGCGGCCCGAAGCCACGGCGATCGCCTGAACGGTCTCTGTGTTGTCGATGCTGAAGGGTCCGATGTATTGGGGAGACGAGGTCGTCGGCGTTGTGTCGTCGGTCGTGTAGTAGATCGTTGCGGGGCTTAGGGCTTCGGTGATGGTGAGTGACTGGGAGCCGGGATAGGGGGGATTGGTTCTCGCGGGCAGGCTGAAGGCCGGCGTGGGCGTGGGCAAAACCGCCTCCCACAGGTCGTTCAGGTCGCCGAAGGTTGGAGAACTGTCATATCCTTCTCCGCCAAAGAGCCAGAGGTTGTTGTCGAGTGTATTCCATGCGGCATAGCTATCCCGTCCGCCGGGTATATTCCCAATCGCAGGCGTTCCCTCAGCGCCATAGACTGGCGCTTGAGCTGCGGCTTGGGTTGTCTTGCCACCTACCCACGTCCACTCCAAGCTGGTGGTGTCGAACTCCCAAAGGTCGTTGAGTTCGCCGGCTGTGCCGTCGGTGCCGTTGCCCATGCCGCCAAAGAGCCAGAGGTTGTTGGCGGCATCGATCCAAAGAAACGATCCGTCTCGCGTACCGGGGACATTGGCGCTGGCGGTAACGAACTCCGTGCCGGCGACGCCAGCCTGGTTTTGGCCCTGGCCTCCGCCCTCCAAGGTCCACTCCTGGGTGGTTGGATCGAAGATCCAGAGGTCATTCAAAAGTCCAGGCGTTGCGCAACTTGCATTGCAACCAAAGCCGCCAAAGAACCAGAGGTTGCCAGCGCTGTCCACGGTTCCCGCGGCGCCTTCCCTGCTGCCGGGAACGTTGTTGGCTCCGGGTTGGCCCAAGGTGCCGTAGTTGCCAACTTGGCCATTGGTCAGGCTGCCAGAGACCCATGTCCAGGCGAGCGTCGTGGGATTGAACTTCCAGAGATCGTTGAGGAGGCCAGGATTACCGCTTGAATCAGTTCCGCTGCCGCCCAGGAGCCAGAAGCTGCCATCGGTGGTGGTCCAAGTTACCGAAGACTCGCGCGCGCCGGGAAGGAAAGTGTTGGAGGATGCAAACTGCGCGCCGTAGACTCCCTTTTGATCCGTCGTCTGGTCGCCGCCTTCGAAGGTCCATTTGCCCGAGGCGATGTTGTACATCCAGAGATCGTTCAGGTCGCCAGCGGTTGCGGTGGTAGCGCAGCCAAAACCGCCGAAGAGCCAGAGGTTGCCGGCCAAATCTACCCAGGTGGCGGCATATTTTCTTCCGCCGACGGCATAGGCGCCGCTGGTGTAGTTCCCTACATTACAGGCACCGCTGGCCACGGTAAAGCTGCCGCTCTTGAGCGTCCATGTGCCGCCGGAGTACTCCCAAAGATCGTTCAGAGATGAGTTGACGTTATTGGAATCGAAGCCTGCCCCGCCGAAGAGCCAGAAGTTACCGCCCTGGTCGGTCCACGTGGCCGCGCCGTAGCGGCCGCCGGGTACGGTGCCGCTGTCATCGACGTTGGCAGTTTCCGATCCGGAGATGTATCCCCAAGCCGTGGCCGGGGTCTGCGCAAGCGCCGGCTTGGGCAGACAGACCACGAGCAGCGCCGCCAGTGCGACCGCTGCCAGGCCCCTGAGCCGCTCGAGGATATTGCGCCGCTCAAAGCGACCCAGACTGAAGGAAGAGTGGGGGATGTCTGAAAACTTGAGAAGAAAGCTACGGTTCCGCATGGGGTTCACGACTCTCATCCTTTCCATATCTGAAAGACTGTGTTCGATTACACGCCGATTGTGAGACCGGAGGGCATGTGCGGGCGCCCACCCATGTGTGGCACCGATTCGGCGTAGTGGCATGCAAGCAACCATCCTGCGTCGTGAGATTTCACGGTGGTTTGAAGCAGAGCAGACCCAATGTGACAATCCGCTCATTGGCACACTTCTCTATCTTTCGCAGAGAAGAACCTATCATGAAGCGAAAAACAGAAGCAGTCAACTCACCAAGGTACTCAGGCTCGCATCTCAAGGCCAATCAGTCGTGTAACCCGCGCTCTCCCACACCTGATCCTGGAGATCGATGCGCACACCGCCGACGACGGCGTGCAGACGCGCTTGGAAGCTTTCCTCGATATCGTACAGAACTATCGCGCGGCTCAACCCAGCCAGGCCAAGCCATTCATTTCGCTCCAATAACTCCACATCACGACCGTTCCTTCTTGCGCTTGCGGCAAAACGTCCGTGAATCCTATTGATTGGCCGTGTTGTTGGCGTTGCTCAAGCCCTTTTAAAAAACAACAAAAAGGAATTCCATCCTATCTATCCCACAGCCTACTTGAAGAGAGAGAAGGCTCACGGGCTGCACAATTGCCTAGAGCCAGTTATTAACTTCGAGGAGCGGCACGCGTAGCGCGAATGCCTGAAACCCGCGTAAAACGCACTCCTGCGAGACTTGGAACATCATTCAATTGCGGTTTCCTTCTGATTCGCAGCCATTTCGCAAAATCTTCGCTTATTCCATTGGGTTTACGGACGCAAAGTTAATAACATGCTCCAGCCAAAACTTGCATGCTTCCCGCTGCGGAGAATCATGACATTTCTGATTCCGACCCACATCAATACCTGCCCAAGTGTGCTCAAGATCGGGGAACACATTGTGAGTCGGTCTTATCGTCCAACTTTCTTCCTTTGCCAGAATCGCTTCCGTATTCTTCCAGCAGCTTCGATTCGTATACGGTCTCCAGATCGAAGCCCATTTCCCAATCTGTCCGCAGGCTATGTGAAGGCGAGCATTCCCGATCAGGCCCCGGAAACTAGAGCATTTTGGGAAACTGTGTAGACCGAAATTCTGTAGGTTTCCCACCCATTCCGCAGAGAAACGCGGAATGGATGGGGCACGGAAGTCTACGGTAAATCCGAAAATTCTCTAATGAGGCTTGCGACCTCGGTCTCAACGGGTCTCATCGGAACCGAACGGGTTTACTTTCCCAACTGCTTCACAAAAAACTCGGCCATTAGCTTGTTGGCTTCAATGGACTCAGGGAGATTGGAGTTATACCAGAAGGCGTGGGGCAGGGCATCGTAGACTACCAGGCGCGCATCGACTCCGGCGTTCAGATAGGCGCGGTGCAGGTTAACGGTGCCGCTGAGAAGCAGATCGCGTCCGCTGGTGACAAAGAGCGTTGGCGGCAGGCCGCGCAGGTCGGAGTAGATGGGCGAGAGGACCGGATCTTTGGGATCGGTGGCGGCGACATAGTACGGATCGTGCGGGCCCGGGCCGGGCGGGTCGAGATGTCCGGCAAATCCGCGCAGCCCGTAGAGCGCAATCGAGTCGCCGTCGCGGGCAAAGTCGCCCATGCCGCTGAAGATGCCCAGAGCCGCAGGCAGCGGCAGGTCCAGTTGCTTGAGTCTGGCGGCTACCTCGGCGGTGAGAATGGCTCCGGCGGAAGTGCCGTAGATGGCGATGTGTTCCGGCTTATAGGTCTTCAGCAGCTCTTTGTAGACGGCTACGGAATCGTCCACTGCGGCGGGATAGGGATGCTCGGGGGCGAGGCGGTAGAGCACGGCGACGACCTTGATTTTGGCGTATCCGGCAATGGGGATGGTCTCGGTGTAAGAGCCGGAGTCGGAGTTGAAGCCTCCGCCGTGAAGATTGAGCAGGACCTTGTCGCGGTTGGCCTCGGGCATGGCTTCGGGAGTGACGATGCGCACCTATACGCCGGCGACCTTGTCTTCGACGAACTGATTGGGGCAGAGTTTGCTCCAGGCTGTGGCGGCCGTCAGCGCCCAGGCGTCGGTGCCGCTGCGGCGCTGGGCCAGCGGCACGGCGGGGGCTTGATCCGGCTCTGAGCGGGCCAGCGCCTGTTTTGCCTCGGCGCTGAGACTGGCCGGGATGGGAATGAGTCGCGTAACGTGCGCCGTGCCCTGGGCGTCGATGTAGCTGGTGTCGCGAATGGGCGCATCGGCCGCAGTGGTGGGCTTGGGAGCAGGCTGCTGAGCGGTGAGTGCTACTGAGGCGAGAAGAGTCAGGAAAGCGGTGGAGCGGGTCAGGGAGCGCATGAGATGGTTCCTACCGATCGAGATCGATTTTAGCTCGTCAGCGGCTCGATTGGCGGAGACTCGGTGCGGTCCCACATCTACCGGCAGAGAACGCCGGTAGATATGGGGTACCTAGACGTTTGATGCAATCAGTGCGGTAGAACCAGCAGGCCACTCTCCAACAGCTTTTCCGTCAGCCGGTCGAGGGCCAAGGGAAACTTGTAGGAGATCGTGCGGACGGCCATCCCCAACAGGCTGGCCGCCTCGGCCTGCGTGTACTCCTGGAGAACGATGCGGCCGAGCATCATTCGATCGAGCGAGCCCAACTGGTTAAGACACTTCTCCACGTCGAGGACGAAGATCACGGCATCCTCGAAGGTGCGGATGGGACGGCTGGAGCACCATCCCCTGGCGACTGGGTCACCCAGAATGTTCGGCGCCCTGCCCACCTGCATCGACGCATAAAGATAGCGCCGCAGGAGGCTCTCGGTATGCTTCCGGTAGAAACCCAGACTTACCACCGGCTCCGCGGCCGGAGTCTTTGCCGCACCCTTTGGCGTCCCCGCGGCTGCCTGCCTGTGTTCGCACATCCCCCGATTGTGCTGCCGTGGCTGCTCGGGACTGCTTGCTCCCCATAACACCGGTAACTGAAGCGCTGCGCTCATAGAACGCCTCCAGCTACTTCCGCCACTCCCCAAACTCTGATGAGCGTCTTGCGGCTTGGACGGCCACGCCGTTTGCGGCTCTCCGGCGTCGGAAACTCCTTCAGTTTTGCCTCACAAATGGTGCAGTACACACTCCCTTGGGTCTGGGCGCGGTACCAAAGACAGCCACACCCCTCGCAAACCTTCAAATGCACGCGCAATTCCATGACGAATTCTGTGTGCTCGTTTTTTCCCGACGGCGTTGCTCTAACATCGTTTTTCCGCGGGGCAGAGAGTACCGGGAACGGCAGCTCAGGGTTCTCGTGCCCTGATGGGGGAAAGCCACCCGCATTCTCTCGTTTTTTGTCATGATTTCTAGGCGCGCAGAACCTGGAATTGTCGCGGCAGGCCGCCCCTGAACGCATCTCCAGTGCGTTCAGGGGCAGGGATGAGAAAGCCGAAGGACAGTGGTCCAGCGGCAGTTGTTCATTACCCGTTGAAGGAGGCAGAACTTCGCCCCGTTTCAGACTTGTGGTAATGAAGCGTTTCCCAAGAAAAATCCCACAGACCAATGCGAGATTAAGTAAAGCTAATCTAGAGAAGTGATTCTCTTGCGTCAATCTTGCAAGGCATCTTTCTTCTTTCCTACTGTTCGATCTCTCCAAGATTGCCGAAAATAGAGACATCCCCCCTTTCCAAGTTTGCAGAAAGAAATTGGAGACAGGTTGTCTTCAATGCTGGTGGCAAATTTCCCACAGATGAACTTTACCCAGATGCATGAGCGACTTCGCCTGGAGCTGCTGCGCAGGATACAGCGGGGCACTCTCAGCGTCTCACTGCTGGCGCGCCAGACCGGATTTGGCCAACCCCATCTCTCGAATTTTCTGCGCTGCCGGCGCCAACTATCGCTCGATGCGCTGGACCGGGTTCTGGCCGCACAGCACCTGACCGCCAGCGATCTTCTGCCAGCCGCCTACGCCGGAAGAGCTTCGCCGGTCGAGGGAGAAGGCTGCGCGGTTCCGGTTGTCTCCCATGCGGCGGCGATCTTTGAGCCAATCATCCGGCCCTCGGCCGTGCAGCTCATACTGCATCTGCCGGCGGAGCTGCTGGAAACGATCCGCGCCAAAACGACAAACCCTCGCCGCGCCTGGCAGCGTTTCGTCGCCGTTCGCGTGCCCAGGGCCGAGTCTCTAGCGATGGATCCACTGGTTCTGCCTGAAGCCATTGCGCTGCTGGACCGGCACTACACCTCGCTGACGCCCTACCGACGCAGCCGACCCAACCTCTATGCAGTGCGGAACGGGGCGCACCTCATCCTGCGCTATGCGGACTTTCTGTCGAATCGGCTGGTGCTGCGTCCGCACATCATCGCATTTCCGATGGATCTGATCGACGTGGAGCCTGGCGCATCACCGACCGAAGCGATCGCCGGCCGCATTGCCTTGATCCTCAATCAGCCGTAAACGGCCTCAGCCTTCGTGAACCGTCTCAGGATTGTCGAAGCGTGTGAAGCGGGAGACAAAGTTCAAATGAATCGTGCCGGTCGGTCCGTTGCGCTGCTTGGCGAGAATCAGCTCGGACTTGGCCCGGTCGGCCTCGCTCATCTCCTCGTCGCGCTTGTAGTAACTGTCGCGATGAATGAAGGCAACCACGTCGGCGTCCTGCTCGATCGAGCCCGACTCGCGCAGGTCGCTGAGCAAGGGGCGCGGATCGTCTTTGCGCTGCACGCCGGCGCGGGAGAGCTGCGAGAGCGCGATTACGGGCACGTTCAGTTCCTTGGCCAGCGCTTTGAGGCCGCGCGAGATCGCCGAGACCTCTTGGGTGCGGTTCTCGTAGTTCCTCTTGCCCGATGAAGGCACGGTGGCCGTCATCAGTTGCAGATAGTCCACCACCACCAGGTCGAGGCCTTTTGCGTTTTGCTTGAGCCGCCGCGCTTTCGCCCTCATCTCAGCCAGCGAGATGCCCGCCGTGTCGTCGACAAAGAGGCGCGTTTCGACCAGTTGGCCCAGGGCGTTGACCAGCTTGTCATGATCCTCACGGCCCAGGAAGCCTTTGCGGAGCTTTTGTTGATCGACCCAGGCCTGCGACGACAACATGCGGCGCAGGAGCGATTCCTTGCTCATTTCGAGGCTGAAGATAGCCACAGTGGCCTGGTGGTTGATGGCCGCGTTCTGCGCGATGTTGATGGCCAGCGCTGTCTTGCCCATCGAGGGCCGCGCGGCGATGATGATCAGCTCACCCTTTTGCAGGCCACTGGTCATCACGTCGAATTGAGTGAAGTCGGTGGCCAGGCCGGTGACCTCGCGACTCTCTTTATACAGATTGTCGATAGTCCCGAAGGAGTGCTCGACGATCTCGTCCAGGCGCTGAAGCCCCTGCGTGACACCCTTTTCGCTCACCTCCATCAGCTGCGACTCGGCCGCGCCGAGAACATCGAGAGCGCTCTCGCCCTGGTCGGCCGCACGCGCGATGGCCGCCGAGCAGATCAGCATCAGCTTGCGCAGCAAGCTCTTGTCTTTGACGATTCGGATGTACTCTTCGATCACCGGACGCCGCGGAAGACCCTCGGTGAGCGAGGCCAGATAAGCCACGCCGCCCACCGTCTCGATCTCCTTCGCCCTGGCCAGTTCGTTTGCGAGGGTGACGATGTCCACCGCCCGCGATTCGTTCATCAACTCGGTCATGCGCAGGAAGATGCGGCGGTGCGAGTCGAGCGAAAAGTCTTCGGAGTCGAGCTTCTCGGCGGCTTCGGCGTGAGCTGCATTATCCAGCAAGATCGCGCCGAGAATCGTCTTCTCGGCATCGACATTAGCCGGCAGTCCGGAGTCGAACGCCAGGTTGGGGATCGTGGCCATATCCGTTGAGTTTAGGACGAAGGCGGGCTGTGCAGAATGCGGTAGTTTTTGGAAATCTGGAAAAGCGGTCAAGAGCCAATAAGTATCAGTCAGAAAAGGGTGCCCCATATCTCGGGACATTCTCTGTCCGAAGTTATGGGGCACCCAATCTTCAATCAACAGCGAAGCAGACTACTCCGTGAGAGTTTTGGAAGGTTTGGAGCCCCACAGCCCGTAATAGGCGATGAAAAGATAACAGATGACTGGAATCACGAATGAGCTTTGTATGCCGACCTTGTCGGCCAATCCACCGGGGAGATTCAGAATGTTGTGAGCGGCCGCGTAATATTTGCTGATTCGGTCGGCCAATTCGCCAATCATCCAGGGAACCACCGCACCGCCGACGACAGCGGTCATGATGAGTCCCGATCCCTTGCTGGTCATCGGGCCCAGGCCCTTGATGCCTAGCGCAAAGATGTTGGGGAACATGATCGAGTTGAAGAATCCGCAGAGGACCAGGGTCCAGATGGCGACCTGACCGCCGGCAAGCATCGAGAGGGCGATCGAGGCCGCTGCAGCAAAGCCGAAGATACCCAGCAGCTTGCCGGAGTTGACGATGGTGAGAATCCAGGAACCAAGAAGACGGCCAATCAAGGCGCCGAGCCAGTAGAGCGATAGCAGGAAGGAAGCGATCTTGGCGCTGCTCACTCCCTGTGTCGTAAAGTAGTTCACTGCGATCGAAGCAAGGCCGACCTCCACGCCCACGTAAAAGAAAATGCCAAGTGCTCCCAGGACGGTGTGTTTATAGCTCCAGATGCTGCCGTACTCGCTGCTAGGGCGAGAAGACGCCTGATGAGCGACCGCGGGCAGGCGAGAAAACGCCACGGCGAGCCCAAGAATCAGCAGCCCGGCGGCGATGAGGATATAGGGTACTCGCACCGTGCCGGCGATGGCGGCTTTGGATGTGAGCTTGGCGGGGTCGGTGAGAATGTACGCGCCGGCAACCAACGGGGCGATGGTGCAGCCGATGGAGTTGAAGGCCTGCGCCAGGGTCAGGCGGATGGGGGCTGTGCTCTCGGGGCCGAGGATTGAAGCATAGGGGTTGGCCGCGGTCTGCAAAGCGGTAACGCCCGCGCCCACGACGAAGACCGCGGTGAGGAAGAGCGGAAAACTGATCAACCTGGCAGCAGGAACGAACATCAAGCAACCCGCCACTTGGATCAACAGTGCGACAACCATCGTCCGCTTGTAGCCGATGGCCTCGATCAACCTGGAGGTTGGGGCCGAGAAGACAAAGTAGGCCAGGAAGAAGGCAGATTCAGCCAGCATCGCCCAACCATGTTGCAGATCGAAGATCGAGCGCAGGTGAGGCACCAGCGCCATGTTCAAGGTAGTGATAAACCCGAAGATGAAAAACAGCGCGGTGACCGTAATGAATGGGGCAAGGTATCCCGGCGAAGTGAGAGCCGTCGATTGCTTCGATTGAGCTGCCATAATTTGTTATTCCCCGCTTCCTCAAAAAAGATCGCCCGGTTAGGGCTTGTTGCATTGTCCTGAACGCTTGCGGCGTGCGGGACTCTCCGGCTGGTTCGTGGCCGGAGGAGCAATTTGCGGCCGGGAGTCCCGGTTTTTCGCTGCACACAACACTATATGCTGAGCCCGTTACAAGGGAAGCGAGCCGGCAGACCCCCGTTGAACATCTACCGCCCACTGAGAGGATTCCGCTATCCTCAAGGAACAGCGAGGAAACGATCATGGCCAACGCAACTTTGAGCAGCGCGAAGCTGAAGAAGGTTTTGGCATCACTGGAAGGCGACTGGCAGGCCGAGATGGAGGGCTACCACACGTATATGGCGCTGGCCGACCAGGATACGGACCCAGTGCGCGCCCAGGTATTGCGCCATCTGGCCGGCGCGGAGTGGGAGCATGCCGCGCTGTGGCATGGCCGCATTGTCGAACTGGGCGGGCCGGAGCCGGTGTATCGTGGCAATCCAAGCGGAGACGCCCACTCTCTGGCCAGTCGCGCCGGAGGAATTCGCATGGCCCTGCGCCGCCTCGAAATCGAGGAGAGCCGCGCCATCGCCGCCTACGGCGAGCAACTGAAGGCGCTGGGCGATGAGGAATCCATCGCCATCCTCGAGCACGTGATCGAGGACGAAAAGGACCATTATCGCGAGTTGGGGTCGCTGCTGCGCGGCCATTACCCACAGCCCGCCGGCGCGCACAAGATCAATGCCCAGGCGGTGCTCGATGAGATGCTGGCCAAGCGCAACCAGGGCCGCAAGCAGCCCGGCAGTTGGATCGGCGACGCCATCTACGGAGTCAACGACGGCCTGGGCGCCATCTTCGGCATCGTCAGCGGCGTCAGCGGCGCTACCGCCGGCGATAGCAAATACGTGTTGCTGGCTGGCCTTTCCGGCCTTATCGCCTCGGCGCTTTCCATGGGCTCGGGAGCGTATCTGGCCGCCAAGAGCGAACGCGAGATCTATTTGGCCGAACTGGCCCGTGAGCGCGAAGCCATCAGAATGAATGGCCCCGAGGCCCGCGAACTGCTCTCGCTCTATTACCAGGTGAAGGGCCTTCCCGAGGAGGACGCCCAGCATATGGTCAACCACATCGCAAGCGACCCGGAGCAACTGCTCCGTGCCCTGGCCAGTGAACGGCTCGGCACCAGCGAGGATGCGCTTGCCAATCCGCTGGTCTCAGCCGGCTCCGGCGCGCTCTCGACGGCCATCGGCGCGGCGATTCCCATCCTCCCCTTCTTCTTCATGCAGGGGATCGAGGCGGTGATCGCCGCCGCCGTGATTTCACTGATCGCCCACTTCGCTGTCGGCGCAGCCAAGTCGCTGATCACCGTTCGCTCGTGGTGGTCCTCGGGCCTGGAGATGACCGTCGTCGGCGCTCTAGAGGGCGCAGTCACCTATGGCATCGGAGTTCTGCTGGGCAAGGGTGGAATGTAGCAGACAGGCCAGCTCCCGGCTTGGTCTCGGTTGCTTCGGCTGGGCACCATTTGGCGTGCAGCCGCGCCCAATGCCGGAGACCCGTTTGCGCTATAGCATTTTTGGGAATTGTGTACACCGAACTATTGCAGGTCTCCCACGCATTCCGCAAAAAAGGCGGAATGAATGGGGAACGGAAGTCCACAGTAAAACCGAAAACTCTAGTTGCCACCTGCGGAACTTGCCGGCTTGGCCGCTCCCGATGAATTGAACAGCGAAGTCATGTTGTAACTGACGCCAAACTGCAATGCCCACGTCGGATGCACAACCAGTTCGGTGCGGTTCGAGTAGGTGAAGGCCAGGGGAAAGGTAGTGTTGGAACCGGCGCCCAATCCGAACTTCACCTGCCCGAGATGAATGACGCCTCGCTTCGCATACGCCGTGGTTGTGGAGCTCGGCAGCCCGGAAAAGCCGGAGAGCGCAGGCCCGGTCAGCATCGCCGGGCTGGTCTGGTCCTGATAGGAGTAGGCCGCCGCTGCGGTCAAGGGGCCGATGAGCTTTCGAATCGTGCTGGCTCCGTTGGACGGAGAGAAAAGATAGGAGATCTCCGCGCCCGCCTGGAGGTCTCTCAGATGACTTCCCGAGGGAACACTGCTGGGCGGTTCAGCGTTGTAGATCTCGGCCGCGCCGGTCACGGTCAGCGACCAGGGCAGCGCCGTGGCTTGCGCCAGCGGCTTGGCATTGGCGGTGAGCTGCTTGCCTGTGCTGGAAGGATTTGCCGGATTCACCGCAGCCAAAGTGTCCACCTGGCTTGCCGCGTAGTTATGAGCCAGTTGTTGCTTCGGCGTAACCGCCGGATGTGAATCCGGCTTCGCAGCCGATGGAGCAGTAGCCACTTTCCCGAATTGCCAGTTTCCCGTGGCCTTTGCCGTGGAATAACTCGGCTTGTTTTGCGGTGTGTTCAAATCGTATTCCAAAGCGAGTTCCGGCTTTCCCTGGCTCTGTTGCACTGCTGCGAAATCTTCATACGTCCTAGCCTCGAGAATCGCCGCATAGAAGGCTTTGAAAGCGTCGAGCGCTGCACGGCAGCTGGGGAATTTCAACATATCGGTCAGCAGTTTCTTGTACTCATCTTCAATCGCCTCTTGCAGCGCACTGGCCTTGTCGCCGGGCGACATCTGCTTCTGGTTCAAATCTGCGATGGTTGACGAGAGCCTTGCCGTCGCCAACGATTGCCACTCCGCATAATCCTGGCACTTGCTCAGTCCGTCGCTGGTTGTATTCAAAGCCGACAATTCGGTCTTGAAGTATTGAACTGCCGCCGGCGCGGTTGTCGGCTTCGCTCCGCTTTGGCCTGGCGAGGATTTGTCCTGGCTGGTCATGGAACTCACCGCAGCCTTGTTTCTCGATCCAAAAATCGAATACTGCACGGTAAGCCCGCCGAATCCGGGGCCTCCATTTCCCTTCGAACTGACGGTTACAGGCTGCGAGGTCGATGTGGTGCTCGTGCCGGTTCCCGCGCCGGCGACAGTCTGCGACCCGCTTGTATTGGCCGTCAATTTAATTGTCAGGGGTGTCAGGTTCTTCAGCAGGCTGGAGGAGATGCATCCTTTGGGCTGGTCCTTCGTTAAGCAGAGATAACTGCCCCCGGTGAGGGCAAGATTGGTGAACATGGTTCCAGGCGCCCATTGAACAGTGAAGGAACTGGCGCCGGTGGTCGTGTTTGCCCCGCCAAACTCCTCCACCAGGGCTGTAGGTCCGGAGGGTTTCGAGACCGTGTTGGTCGATCCGGACGAGGCCACGCTGGAACCCTGCTGCTGGCTCCCGCTCAAGCCGTCGAGCGCATTCCAGAGCGATACACGTGCCGGCGCAATCGCGGCATTGGCTGCGGCATCCGACAGGCTGACCTGAAAGAGGCAACTTGGGTTGTTCGTGATGTCGGCAACGTTTGTGCTAGTAAGCTCAGGCCGCGACAGCACAATGGTGGCGATCCGATTGCAGTAGTCGAATTGCTTTTGCGCGTTCAGTGAGGGGTGGCAGAGTGAAAGCGCAGCGGCAAATACAAGCCAGCTTGGCAAGGCCTTTCTCATTCTCATCACAGGACCTCGATCGCAGCGCGCGCCGCTTTTGCCACCGGGTCGGCGACGGTGAGAATTCGCTGAGACGCATCGCAGTCCTCGACAAGGTCAATCGCAGGAATTGGGAACTGGCCTCCCTGAACTCTGATTTCGAGATTCCAGTTGCCTTGAGAAGTGGCGGCCGGGATCGGGAAGCTCAGCTTGTCATTTGAGCAAGTGAGATCGGTCGGCTTCCCGCTGGGATCGAAGAGTTGGGCCAGCCCGATCGTGACGCCGGCAGGCGGATCCTTCAACTTGCAGGTGACAGGCAGGTCGGACTTCTTGATGGTGAGTGCAGGGCTAAATTTGCAAGCAGCCATTGAAATCTCCTTGTTTGGATGGTGGAAGCGCATCGAAATGGTGAAGCATCCTTGCAAGATGCCCAGCCAAGATAAGGGGGGCCCGGTCAATTTTGGTTGGCCTCTCGCGCCAGGCTGTCACGATCAGCGGGGTGGAGTGCCGGAGAGCGCATGCATCCAGCCAAATGGCGACGTGTCCGCCTTCGCAGAAAAGTGTCCCTGTGCAGAGGTAGGGCCAGGTTGCAAAGTGTGAGGAGCCGCCCGGCTCTTGAAACTGGGAATGCTGCCGTGCCGGATTCCTGGTGAAACCGTTGCTAGAAAGATTGGCAAGACCGGTTAGAAATGTCAAGAACCTTTTTGGGTATCCTCCGATGTCGATTACTACAGGCATTGGTAAGGCTGTCGCGCCCCCGCATGTCTTAGCAATCCAAGTTGCCCTTATCTTGCCGACCAACACAATTCCCCTCAAGGAAGTTAGACCGCTCGCGGTTTTCCTCTCTGCCGCGGAATACTGTCACCCGCACTTGAGTCCCCATGGCCCCTTGGGGCAAGCCGATAGAATGGATTCGGCTTTTGCCACTGAGGAAACTTTGTGCTGAAAACAGATCTCTGCCTGCTTGCCCTCGCCGCAACTCTGTTGCCGTGCCTTCCGGTCAATGGACAAAGCGATGCCGACGCCGTCATCGAACGCAACGTGGCCATGAAGACGCGCGACGGTCTGACGCTGCGCGCCGATATCTACCGGCCGGCCGCCGATGGCAGTTATCCTGTCCTGCTTGTGCGCACACCTTATAACAAGGACGGTTTCGCCGCCTTTGGCCGGCGGGCCGCCAAGCGCGGCTTCATGACGGTTGCGCAAGATGTGCGCGGCCGTTATGCCTCAGAGGGCGAGTGGTACCCCTTCAAGCACGAGATCGACGACGGCTACGACGCCGTGGAGTGGGCCGCCGCGCTGCCTCACTCGAATGGCAAGGTCGGCATGTTCAGCGGCTCCTATGTCGGCGCAACGCAGATGCTGGCGGCCATCGGCCATCCGCCGCATCTAGCCGGCATCTGCCCCATTGTGACGGCCTCGAACTACTACGAGAACTGGACCTACCAGGGCGGCGCCTTCGAGCAGTGGTTCAACGAATCGTGGACCTCGGGTCTGGCCCAGGATACTTACGGCCGCCAGATTAAGGACGCGGCCAATGCCATCGTCGGCGACCAGGTTCTTCCTCTGAGCAAGTTTCCCGTCTTCAACCTAAAGGCCGTTCCCGATGGCGCTGGCCTGACGCGCACGCTTGCGCCGTATTTCCTCGACTGGCTCGACCATCCAACCTATGACAGCTATTGGAAGCAGTGGTCGATCGAGGAAAACTTCGATAAGATCCAGGTTCCAGCGCTGACCATCGCCGCCTGGTACGACATCTTTCAGGGCGGTTCGCTGCGCAACTACCAGGGGCTCAGGGCTCATGCCGGCAACGAGGCGGCTCGCAATGGCCAGCGCCTGATCGTCGCGGTTGGCGGCCACTCCGGCTGGGGACGCAACGTCGGCGAGGTCGATTTCGGCCCCGACGCCGCATTTGACGAGAACGACTATATCCTGGACTGGTACGACTATCTCTTCCTCGGCAAGCAGAACATGTTTGCCGGCAACAAGCCTGTCAGGATTTTTGTCATGGGCGAGAATAAGTGGCGCGATGAAGATAGCTGGCCGCTGGAGCGCGCCAAGCCGACGAGTTACTTCCTTCACTCGGCGGGAAAAGCCAACAGCGCTGGCGGCGATGGCGCGCTCTCGATTTCCGGCGCGCAAACGGAGGCGGCAGACAAGTTCATTTACGATCCCGCCAATCCCGTACCAACCGTCGGTGGTCCGCTGTGCTGCGACGCGGTGCATCTGGCACCGGGCCCTCGCGATCAGAGGGAAGTCGAGAGCCGGCTGGACGTGCTGATTTATTCCACTCCGGCCATGGAGAGCGATATGGAAGTTACAGGCCCTGTAACTCTCGACTTATACGCGAGTTCTTCCGCGGTCGATACGGACTTTACGGCGAAGTTAGTCGATGTGTGGCCCAACGGCTTCGCGCAGAATCTAACTGAGGGTATCTTGCGAGCCAGTTATCGCGAATCGATGGCCGCGGCCAAGCCCATCGTTCCCGGCAAGGTCTACGAGTACAAGATCGATCTGTGGTCGACGAGCAATGTTTTCTTGAAGGGCCATCGGATTCGTCTTGAGGTGAGCAGCAGTAACTTCCCGCGCTTTGATCGCAACTTGAATACAGGCAAGCCGGCCGGCATCAGCGCGACATTCGTGAAAGCGACAAACACTATCCTTCACGACAGCGCGCATCCAAGCGCGCTGATCTTGCCGGTGGCGCCGAGATAGCTGAAAGCTAGCGGCTAGGAACCTGCAGCCAGAAGCTCTCTAGCGGCCCGGCGTCCCAGGCGAATGCAATCGGGGATGCCGATGCCGTCGTAGGCGTTGCCGGCCAGCCGCAAGCCGGGCAGCGTGGCGACCCGCTGGGCGATGCGCTCTCTGCGCTCCTGGTGGCCGACGGCGTACTGAGCCATCGCGCGAGGCCATCGCGAAACCTGCGTGTGCTCCGGTCGGGACGTCAGCGGTATCACCGCTGCCCCAAGAATTTCGCTCAACTCGCGGCGCACGGTGGTTACTAACTCATCGTCAGATTTGGTGAGCAGGCCTTCGTTCTTCATTCCGCCCAGAAAGGCGCGCAGCACAGCTTTGCCCGTCGGCGTGCGGCCCAGGAATTTGCGATGCGCAAAGGTGCAGGCCAGCATCGTGCGGCCCTCGACGGCTGGAACCAGGAAGCCGAAACCATCCGGCAGGCGGCCAATCTGAGTCTCGTCATAAACCAGATTCACGGTGATCGACGAGGAGTAGGGAATCGCGCTCAGTTCCCTGCCCAGCGCCTCATCCACCGGGGTAAGCAGCGCGCCGGTCGCCCATGCAGGCGAGGCCATGATGACCGCATCGCAGTGCTCTTTGGCCTCATCCGATTCGATCCTCCAGCTATCAGCCAATCTCGCGATGCCAGTGACAGGCGTAGAAGGTCGCACAGAGGCCGGGTCAAGCCGCACAGTCAATGCGTCAACCAACTGCTGCATTCCCCCGCGCAACGCGGTAAAGACCGCCCGCGGCGCACGAGGCGCTCCGCTATTCTGCCCATCTCCGTTGGCTTGAGCCTTGGCGCGCGCGCGCATCTTGCGGTGCGCCGCCAGCATGCCGAGCGTCAGCGAGCCGTACTCGCTCTCCATCTCCACAAGGCGCGGCAGCACGGTGCGGGCGCTCAGTTGCGCGGAGTCGCCGCCAAAGATTCCAGAAAGCAGCGGATCGGCCAGCCGCTCAACGGTTTCGCGGCCAAAGTGGCGCTCGACAAGGGAGGCCACCGACTCGTCCTGATCCATAGGCCGCGGCGGCAGCAGCAGTTCCAACCCCATGCGCACCTTGGTCGAGAGGCTGAAGAGCCGGGTCAGCACGGTGGGAATCAGTTTGGTTGGAATGAGAAACATCAGCCCATCGGGCAGAGGGACGAGCCGATTGCGAACGACGATATAGGTCTTTCGACTGGCATCGTTGGAGGGCGTCAGTTCAGCGCCGAGGCCCAGCTCACGGCAGAGTTCGGCACCTGCCGGTTTCTCAGTGAGAAAGGAGTCCGGTCCGCGCTCGATGACCGCGCCGTCGACGATCTCCGAGGCCAGGCTGCCGCCCAGCCGCTCGCGCGCCTCAAAGAGCGTGTATTCGACGGCAGCTCCGTCCTTGCGCGCCTGCTCCAGCTCAAAGGCTGCCGCCAGGCCTGCAATTCCGCCGCCGATAATCGCTATGCGCATGGTTCGCTCCAGACCTTATTAGAACAGTTCGGGCGTGAGTGCGGCTTGCCAATGGCGGCCGCATTTTGGCAGGACGAAACTGCGCCAGATATAGCGTGCCCGGCCCAGGTCATGCAATCAGGTGCAGTGCACGCGAACCGTCGATTACGGCATCCGTGACCAAGTGCCGGTCAAAGGTGGCCAGCTTTCCGCCATGGGCGCGAGCAAGAGCCAGCAGGTATGTGTCGGTGACCTGGCCGGAGTCAAGAAGGTGAGTGCCGTCGACTCGCTTTTCGTCGAGGAGCGAGACGTCGTCTGGCCAGAACTCGTGGCCGCCCAGGGCAAGCAGAATCGACATCAACTCGGCAACCGCCGCTGGGGTTCCGGGCGAACTTGTGTAGCGTGGATGACTCACGATGCGGAGAACGCCATTCTCAGTCAGCGGACAGGTGGCCCAGGCCTTTTTGCCTTTGGCGGCGAACCAGTCGTGCGCACGGTCATGCTGCACGTGCGCCGGATCGATCAGTGCGATCAGAACATTCACGTCCAGCAGATACCGGGTCACGGCAACTCTTCCTGGAGTTGACGCACCAGTTCCGAAGTCACCCTCGGCGCGCCCGGACGAACCGGGAGCAGAGGCACGCCGTTGCGCGTGGAGCGCTTTTGAGGGGCGGGGCGCATTGCCTTTCGGGCCAATGCAGAGATCACCTCGCCGACGCTCTTGCGCTCGGTTGCGGCCATCTCTTTTGCGGCGGCGAGGATGTCATCGTCGATGGCGAGGGTGGTTCGCATAGGTTTCTTGGGCGTGAAGCATCACGCATCAATCATCATACATCACCTGCGGTGGGGCCGGGCGCTCGCTTTTCGCTCGCATGGGGTTCGTGGATTCCCAGGTTCCCAAATGCGAGGGACCTGGGGCACCCGGCACTCGACAACGGCGTAGAATTGTTTCCGCTTCCTTGTTGGGTGGAGACTCGCAGTGAAAATTGCAATTCCGATCACTTGTTCCTGTGGTAATGTGTTTCTCGCCGATGGGCATGCTGGAAAGAAGTTTCCGTTGGCAGTATGTCCAAAATGTGACGCTCAGATCCACATTATTGAACATCTTTCGATAAGCGTAGTCGCAGATCTTCTGCTATTTCGGAGTAAGTCTGAGATCGATGGAGGCGATTACACGCTTTCGATTATTTGCAGCGCAATAGCGGTTGAATGTGCCCTTACTCGTGTTTTTCTGAAATGGAAAGAGACTGAAAGCTTAGGAAAGTCCGGCCACCGGGGCACAGAGACGGAGAAGAAAGCCTGGGAAAAGGAATACCGAAAAAACCGAAGATTTATTGACTCAGCAAACTTCGTTTCGAATGCCCTTGTCGGCAAGAAGTTCGATGTTTTTGTGGCCGATTTTACGAAGACGAATAGAGACCATCCCGGAATATTGATAAAAGCCAGATTGCCCCAAATGGAAGGACAATCGCAACTCGCGTATTTCCAGACGGAGATTTTCGATAGACGCAACCGCATCATGCATTGGGGGGAAGTGGGTTATCAACAGTCAGACGCCGCGTCGTGTTTGAGCGCAGCCATAGGGATGATCAACATTCTCAAATTGATGGACCGCCAAAAGTGCGAAAAGATGGAACACGATTGGCGACAAGCGAACACCTAGCAGTTCTCAATATCCGCTTCATTTCTTCAGCGGTTTGCGGGCGAAGTAATAGAGGGCAAAGGCTAGCGCGGCGAAGGCTAAGACGCTGACATAGTTGTTATCTAAAAAGGTGTGGGGGAAGTTGAGCAGGTCGCGGCTGTCTTTGAAGGTGGCTTCGTAACCTTTTAGGGCTACGCCGATGAGGCCTACTATACCGCCTGCGGCGATAAGTCCCGAGGCGAAGAGGGAGCCGGGGGAGATCTCGCTGTCGGTGGATTCGCCGCCGGTCTTCTTGACAGCCGCATCGACGAACCAGCGGACCATGCCGCCGCAGAAGATGGCTAATGTCGTTCCAATGGAGAGATAGGCTCCGACGGCGAAGCTGAGCGAGCGAACACCGAGTAACTCGACGGCGATGACCAGGAAGACTCCGAGCAGCACCAGGCCCCAGGGTAACTTGCGACTTAGAATGCCGTTGATGACGGTGGCCATGAGGCGGGCTTGGGGCGCGGCGGCCTTTTCGCTGCCGATGCCTTGTATCCATTGGACTTCAATTTGGTGAGACGCAGGCGAGTAGAGGTATTTGCCGTCGGCCAATTCGGGAGAGCCTAGAGCGTTGAGGATTGTGTACTCGGATTTGTGGTGAGTGGTGACGGACTTGGTTGATGTCTTGTCTGGGCCAAGAACGTGAAATGTCTCGGGCAGGCGCTGGGCGTCGGTTTGCACGGCGACGCCGGGATGCGAGGCGTTGATATCCCACACCTGCTGGGCTGAGTGAAACTCCTGCAAGCCAGTGTTCATCAGGTTGAGCGTGAGGCCGATGGCGACGGTGGAGACGACGACCCCGATCATGAGGGCGATCTGCTGTAGCCGCGGCGTGGAGCCGACGAGATAGCCGGTCTTGAGATCCTGCGAGGTGTCGCCTGCGTTGGCAGCGGCGATGGCGACGATGCCGCCGATGGTGATGGCGAGAGCGCCGTAGGCGGGGGCCGTCCAGCCCTGGAAGAGGAAGACGGCGCAGGTGGCCATGAGGGTGGCGATGGCCATGCCCGACATGGGATTGGCCGAGCTGCCGATAAGGCCGACGATGCGCGAGCTGACGGTGACGAACAAAAATCCGAAGATGACGACAAGCAGCGCGGCTGCGATGTTAGGTAAAACGCCGACCTGCGCTCCGGGCACCGGCTTGAAGGTGAGGAAGACGAAGGTCAGTACAACAATGGCGAGCGAGCCGAAGACGACCGTGCGCATGGAGAGGTCGTCCTCTGTGCGAATGGGCTTAGCGCCGCCCTCCTTGGTGGCGCGCAGGTTTTTAAATCCTGCGGTGAGTGCGCTGATAATGGTGGGCAGTGTGCGCAGCAGGGTGATCAGTCCCGAAGCCGCGACCGCGCCCGCGCCCATTGGGCGGATGTAAGTGGACCATAACTGACTGGGGCCCATGGCTGCGATGGGGATGGTGCCAGGGTAGATGGGGCCGGGCATCGCCTTGCCGAAGAAGTAGATCAACGGCATGAGAACAAGCCAGGAGAAGACGCCTCCGGCAAAGATCACTCCTGCGATGCGGGGGCCGATGATGTAACCCACGCCGAGATACTCCGGCGTAGCGTCGGCCTTGATGGATGAGCCTTTGAGGACGTGCTGCGGGCCGAAGTCAGGCTGGAACTCCGGAGTGCCGGGCCAGGCCTTGAAGAGGTTCTCATTCTGAAAGAAGGTGTAGAGGCCGCCGATGCCGAGGCCGAAGAAGACGCGGCTGGCAAAGGAACCTCCTTTTTCGCCGGCGATGAGCACGTCGGCGCAGGCGGTGCCTTCGGGGTATTTCAGGTTGCCGTGCTCCTGGACTATAAGCTGGCGGCGCAGGGGAATCATGAAGAGGACGCCGAGCCAGCCACCGATCAGGGCAAGCATGAAGATGCGCGAGTATTCGAGGTCGAAACCGAGAAAGACCAGTGCGGGCAGGGTGAAGATGACTCCCGAGGCGATGGACTGGCCGGCGTTGCCGGTGGTCTGGACGATGTTGTTTTCAAGAATGGAGCTGCGGCCAAAGGCGCGCAGGATGCTGATCGAGAGCACGGCAATAGGGATCGACGCGGCTACCGTGAGGCCCGCGCGCAGGCCGACGTAGACCGTGACGCCGCCAAAGACGATACCGAAAAAAGAGCCCAGCAGAATGGCGCGGAGGGTGAACTCGGGAGGCTTCTCGCTGGGCGAGACAAAGGGCTGAAAGACGGGGGGCTGAGAGTCGGGCACGGCGGGCCTCCAAGTGTCGCAGACGATCAGGCACGGACAAACACGGGTCAGATTCCCTGAAGGTGAAGTGTAGCAGCGAAGGGGGTTAGGACGACAGGGGCGGAGTAAGGGCGCGTGTCGAACCGAATGGACCGCGAATTGAACCACCCCGACAATTCGGCCCCGGCAATCCGGAGCATGCCGCGATTGATCGATCGGCAAACGGTCATCACAATTCACCCTTCTGTAAGCGGCGGGTGGTATGCTTGCCGAGTTTGAGAAACCCATGGAGATTCCGATGCCCGTTCAGCAAAGCACTCGCGTCTTGAATTCAGCCGTTGTCGCCGCCGCTCTGGTGTGCGGCCTGCTTGCAGCCCCAGCGCTTCTCACCGCGCAGAAGCCCTACCACATTGTCGACCGTTGGAAGCTGGGCGGCGAGGGCGGCTGGGACGCTCTGGTTGCCGATCCCGCCGGCCACAGGCTGTATCTCACCCACGGCCCTCGCGTGGAGGTCGTCGATACGCAGACCGGCAAGCCGGTTGGCGCGATCACCGGCCTGCAAGGCACTCATTGCGTCGCGCTCGACGATGCAGGCAAGTTTGGCTACATCTCCGACGGCAGGGCCAATGCTGTCGTCGTCTTCGACCGGACCACGCTGGCCACCGTGGCTACGATTCCAGCCGGGCAGAATCCCGACGGCCTGGTCTTTGAGCCGGCCACGCAGACTGTCTGGGCCTTCAACGGCCGCAGCAACGACGCCAGCGTGATCGACGCGGCCACGCGGAAGGTCGTCGCGACCATTCCACTGCCCGGCAAGCCGGAGTTCGCCATCGGCGATGGCAAGGGAACGATCTATGACAATCTCGAAGATAAGAGCGAGGTCATCCGCCTGGATGCCAAAGGCAAAAAGCTGACCGGGGAGTGGGCGCTCGGCTGCGAGGGACCCACTGGGCTCGCCCTCGACATCGCCGGCGGCAGGCTCTTCTCGGCCTGCGGCGGCAAGAAGATGGCCGTGACCGACGCGAAGACCGGAAAGCAACTCGCGACCGCCGCGATAGGCGATGGCCCCGACGGCGCAGAGTGGGACGCAGCGCACAAGCTGGCCTTCGCGCCCAACGGCAGGAGCGGAACGCTCACCGTCATCGACGCCGCTGCCCCCGGCTATCCTGCCATTGAGGAGCTGCCGACACTGCGCGGCGCGCGCACCATCGCCTACGATTCGACTGCCGACCGCGTCTACCTGGTTACCGCCGAGTTTGGGCCAACTCCCGAGCCTACAGCCGAGATGCCGCGCCCGCGCCCGCCGGTCCTCCCCGGCAGCTTCAGCGTGCTCGTGATCGGGCGGTAAGCGGTCGCGAGCCTGAACGGCGCGGCGGAGGCTGCGCCCGTTCAACACGCTAGATTCATTGCGGCGTCACAAAACTCCTTGCGCAAGGCGCGGTCTCAGGTTGATGATTCACTTGTCGACCCTTTGCACTCTTGGCAGCCTTGAATCGTTAGGAGAGAACTCGTGCGCAAGATCATTCTCGCGGTTGGTTTCCTGGCACTTTGCCCCCTGCTCGTTGCCCAGCAACCCCTTACCAACGACTCCGTGATCAAGATGGCCAAGGCCGGCTTGTCGGACGACGTGATTATCACCAGCATCCAATCCAATCCCGGCGCCTATGACACCTCCACAGACAGCTTAGTCGCCCTCAAGAAGGCCAGAGTCAGCGACAAGATCGTCTCAGCGATCATCGTCAAGAGCGCGGCGCCCGCGCCTCCTGCCGCTGCCCCGGCTCAAGCATCTGCTCCCGTGGCGCAGACCGAGTTCAGCGCTACACCCGCCTCCGGCATTCCTCCAGGCATCGACAGCGTTGGGATCTATTACCTGGATCCTGGCGGCGCCTGGCAGGAAGTCACCGCAGAGGTCGTCAACTTCAAGACGGGAGGCGCGCTCAAACACATTGCGAGCGTCGGCATCGTCAAGGGAGACATGAACGGCGAAGTCGGCGGTAATCGAAGCCACCTTGCCGTGAGATTTCCCGCCTCGTTCATCCTCTATGTACCAGAAGGAACATCCCCAGGCGAGTACCAGTTGCTTCGCCTCCGGGTGAACCCCAACAGCCGCGAGTTTCGCTCCGTCACGGGTGGCGTCATTCACGAATCCGGTGGGGCCACACAGAGCGCCGTCGATTTCGCCAGCAAGAAACTGGCCCCGCGCATTTATCAGATCACCTTGACCAACGAAGTCGGAAGGGGGGAATTCGGGTTCCTGCCCCCACAGGATTCCGGCTCGGGGAAGAGCATGGCGAGTTCCGGCAAGATCTATACCTTCTCACTGGTCCAGTAAGCAGATGCGATCGAATGGCCTATTTTTACGATGAACTCGCCCCGCTGTACCACCTGATCTTCAAGGACTGGAACTCTGCCATTGAACGGCAGGGAGAGCAGCTAACAGCCATCATTCGGAATCGATGGCCGGAGAGCCGGACCGTCCTCGATGTCTCTTGCGGGATTGGAACCCAGGCGATCGGGCTGTCGCGAAACGGGTTCCGCGTCACGGCTTCCGATTTGTCGGAACGAGCGATTGAGCGTGCCAATCTGGAGGCCAATCAGCGCGGGCAAGCGATTAGGTTTTCCGTTTGCGATATGCGCACCGCCCACGCCCATCACGGAAGCGGTTTCGACGTCGTAATTTCCTGCGACAACTCCCTGCCTCACCTGCTGACCGACGAAGACATTCTTGCGGCGCTCAAAGAGATGCTTGCGGTTTTGCGCCCCGGTGGCGGCTGCCTGATTTCAGTTCGGGACTATGAGCGTGAAGAGCGCGGGAAGAATCTGGTCAAGCCGTATGGTGTGAGAGAGCAGGGCGGCAAGCGAACCCTTGTCTTCCAGGTGTGGGATTTTGCGGGTGAGTACTACGACGTGACCCTGTATTTCGTCGAGGAAGACATGTCTTCGAAGGAAGTCAGGACCGAAGCAATGCGATCCCGGTATTACGCAATCGGAATCACAAAGTTACTTGTCATGATGGAAACGGCAGGCTTTCAAAATGTCGCCAGGCTCGACCAAGGCCTCTATCAGCCCGTCCTTGTGGGCACGAAGCCCTTGTGACGGGTTGCGAAATCCTCTATCGCGCATTTAATTGCGACATCAAATGATGTTATTTTTGATGCGCGGAGGCATTATGAGGACAACACTCGCGCTCGATGACGATCTGGTGCGCACTGCCCAGGAGTTTACGGGGGTCACCGAGAAGACGGCTCTCGTTCGGGAGGCTCTCTAGTCTCTCATTGAGCGGGAGAGCTCGCGCAGGCTGGCTGCGCTCGGGGGGTCCATGCCGGAGCTGGAAGATATTCCACGGCGGCGGGTGGAGTAGCAGTGATTCTCGCCGACATATCGATCTGGATTGACCAATTCCGATCGGGCAACGATGAACTTCGCAGGCAGCTCGCCAAGAGAAATGTTGCGAAGCATCCCTTTATGGTTGCGGAGCTGGCCATGGGTTCACTCCGAGAGCGCGCGAAGACGCTCGCATTTCTGGACTGGCTGCCACGGGTGCGGGTGGCGCGGCTCGACGAGGTGCGGCAGATGGTCGAGAGGCGGGCCCTCTACAGCCGGTACGCGGTCAGCCCCAGCGGCTCCATGAACTCCGTCAGCAAAATCTCTCCGGGATGAATCAACGCGGCAAATCCAGGCATGTCGATCCTCTCTTCTCGGCAGAGCGATCAAGGATAGTCCACCACTTCCACATCGTGCGCATTTCCATCTCGCCAGGCAAAATAGATGCGGTATTGAAGACTTCTTACCAGAGGATCTTTGCGCGTTGACGTGTTTCGTTATTGTTACCTTCACGCAAAGCCGCCTGGGATGAGAACCATCCCAGGCGGCCGATTTGATTTCGTTTTACATGAATCTGTGGTCGTCACATCGCCGGGGGAAGGCTTATATCCTCGGAGACATAAGCGTGCAATGCGGTGCCCTTCTGCACCTTGACTTCTTTGCCGTGGTGCAGCAGCCCGAAGACGCCGACCAACAAAGAGAGAGCGATCGCTCCGCCTACGCCACTATTTCCTTCGCCCCCTTTGGTTCCCCTCAGGTGGACTTTCGCGCTTCCAACCTTCAGGTAATCGAGCCGGATATTCAACTCGCCGCCCTTCCCCATCATTTCGGATTTTCTCGCGTTGGTTACCTCTCCCACAGCCTTGGTTCCGGTCTTGGCAACAACGACATTGCCAACCTTGAGATCCTCCGATAGAACAAATTCCACGGAGTCGCCTTCGGTTGCCGTCTTGGAACTCAGATCTTGATCGAAAGTGAGATAGACATCCGATCCCTCTGTCAAGACAACGGTTGTCGGCATCGGCGAAGGCGGAGGAACCGGGGCCGGCGCAGGCTGCGCGACGGCGTTGGCCTTGGCCCCAAGCGCCGCGACGACTCGGTCGCTGACGCCAGCGGACTTCAAGGCGATCATGCCGTCGACAGATACATCATAGGCGCCTGGCGAACTGCCGATGGATGAGATAATCAGGTCGTCTGATAAGCCGGCCTTGACCATCTTGACGATGGAGTCGTTGTTAAGACCCTGCTGTGCGGGCGGCTGCGCCGGTTCCGCGACCGGTGACGGCGCCGGCGGCGGTGTGGGTTGTTGCGCATAAGCTACCGAGTATCCTTGCCCAACAAGCATGAACGCAAGGACGACAGGGGTCAAGAACTGATGAAAGTTCATAATCCTCCGAAAAACGGCCTGAAATTGATTTGCAAGCATCATACACCCGAGCCGTTCATATTTGGAGCTAGCTTTTCGCACGAGGAAAATGGCCGGTGTTCCCGATCGGCGGGAACGATCCATTCGACCTGGAGTGATAGGGTATTCTTGACGGCCATCGATGAACAGACGCACGCGTAGAACGACCTGGATCGTGGCCGCGGTCCTTGCTGTATTGGCCGCGGCGATCTTTCTGCGCTCCAAGGCTCCGCCGGAGGCAGCGCGCCTGCTGCCCGAGTCCGACGGCATCGTCTTCGTCAATCTCAAGCCGATGCGGGTTTTTTTCCACAAGGATCTGAAGCCGGCAAGGCCGGTGCCGGACTACCAGGAGTTCATCGACGCCACGGGCATCGACTGGGAGCGGGACCTGGACGAGGCGGCCGTTGCGCTGCACCGCATTGCAGACCCCAACGACCCCAACCGGCCGGTCGCCTATTCCATGGTGCTGGTAGGCAAGATCACCGGCAAGAAGCTGAACACGTGGCTCGACGCCCACGCCGCAAGCCGAGAATCGTATGCAGGCCACACGATCTACAATGTCCCCTCGTACGGCGGGCGAACGGTGCGGATAGCACAGATCGGCTACGACATGCTGGCCGTCTCAAACTATCCGACACCGGAAAAGATCCACTCGATGCTCGACCGGCATGCGACGGCGGCCTGGCCATTTGCCGGCTCGACGCTGTTGAGCCAGCACTTTCACGAGGTACCGCTGCTCTCGATGGCCTGGGGTGTTGGCCAAATAGGCCTGCCCTTTTCCGATGGCTGCGGCGACACACCTGGCGGTCAAAGCGACGGCGCGGGCCAGATCGGCCTGCCCATCCCCAAGAGCTGCACGATCAGCATTTTAGGCTTCTCTCTACCGCTGAAGGCCGACTCGACGATTGTGGCCAGCGTGGCGCCTGCGCTGGTTGGCTCGCTGCACCTGAAAGTCGAGGAAGAGACCCCGAGCGACGAAGCCGCCGCCAGCCAGGCAGCCTCGCTTAACCTGCTGATCGCTCTTGCGCGGAGTTTTACCGCGCCGCTGGTCGAGAATGCAGCCGGCAACGGGCTCGCCAACAAGGGCCTGAAAGAGCTGCTGAGAACCGCGGAAGTGGTGCAGAGGCACAACCGGGTCGTGGTGACGGCACGAATCTCGCCTTCGCTTTTCAGCGGGCTGGCTGCCAGCGAAGTCGTCCCGCCTGAGTCCCCGGCGGAACCGGCAACGTCAAAGTAGCAGGCAGTCTTTGCATTTCTGCCGGGCGGAGGGGGAAACCCTCGCCCACTCTTCGTTATAACGACAGAACCGCAATCCCCGCGGAGGTCTTATGAATCGCTCCCCTCATTCTTCGAGGGCCGTCGCCCTTTTTTGCGCGCTTGGTTTTCTGGCTTATCTGTGCCTCCAGATCGGTGAACGTCCGGCACGCGCCGCGCACCAGCACGTAACCCTTACAGGCCAGGCCGCCTTTACCGACGCGGCCCACGAGTACCCCGGAATCCGCCGCCTGCTGACGGTTGCCGACCTGCCCGCACCGGCTCCGCAAGAGTCAGTGGACAACGGACCTACCCTGGTTCCCCGACCGCCTAACGCATGGCCCATGGCGCCCGAAGGCTTCAAGGTGGAACTCTACGCGAGCGGCCTCGACAACCCCCGCCTGTTGCGCACCGCGCCCAACGGCGATCTTTTCCTTGCCGAGAGCGAGACAGGCAAGATCAAGGTCTTTCGCGGCGTGGGAAAAGACGGCAAAGCCAGCCAGGTTTCGGTCTTCGCCGAGGGTCTTCACCAGCCCTTCGGTGTTGCCTTTTATCCCAGCGGACCGAACCCGGCATGGGTCTACATCGGCAACACCGACGGCATCGGCCGCTTCCCCTACAAGAACGGCGACCTGAAGGCGACGGGACCCGAAGAGCATCTGGCGGAACTGCCCGGCGGCGGACGGCTGCGCGGCGGCGGCCACTGGACGCGCGATCTGGTCTTTTCGCAGGACGGCTCGAAGCTCTTTGCCTCCGTCGGATCGCACTCGAATGTGGACGACGCCGATACCCACCCCGAAGAGTTCCACCGCGCCGACGTGCTTCAATTCACGCCGGAGGGCAAGTTTGTGAAGGTCTACGCCTCGGGGATCCGCAACTGCGTCGGCGAAGCCATCAACCCGATCACCGGGGAGCTTTGGTGCTCAACCAATGAGCGCGACGCATTGGGCAACAACCTGGTTCCCGACTACGTCACCCACGTTCAGGAGGATGGCTTTTATGGCTGGCCGTGGTACTACATGGGCGGACCCAACGGCGGCATTCAGGATCCCCGTCACTCTGGCAAGCATCCTGAGTTGCAAGCCAAGGTCATCACGCCAGACATCCTGGTGAATCCGCACTTTGCCTCGCTTGAGATGCTCTTTTACGAGGGTTCGCAGTTTCCTGCGAATTTCAAAGGTGACGGCTTTGCCGCCGAGCATGGCTCGTGGAATCGCGCCCAGCGCTCGGGATACGAGGTCATCCGCCTGCCGATGAGAAACGGTCGCGCCACCGGCGAGTATGAGGACTTCCTGACCGGCTTTACCCTTCCGGATGGGACCGTTTGGGGCCGGCCAGTAGGCGTCACAGTGGCCAGCGATGGATCGCTCTTCGTCTCCGACGACGGGTCAAAATCGATCTGGCGTGTGAGTTATATAGGCAAATAGACTGGGCTTTTCGTGATTCACTCCCACTCATCGAGCAAAAAGCGCTCGATGCATGGGACACGGTTTCGCTCCCCGTGGGTCTTCAACACCGGTGAGAGACAAAACGAGATCGACTCGAAAGCTAACGGGAACCGATGCCAATTCCGATTGGAACAAGGCTTTATCTTGCGTGGGAAGCGGGGGCGGCGGGCTCGTTGAAGGCAACCTGCTCGTAGGTGGTGCGCAGATACTTGTGCGGATTGACCGGGACGCCGTGGACCCGCACTTCGTAGTGCAGGTGCGGCCCGGTGGCGCGGCCGGACTGGCCGACGTAGCCGATGACTTCGCCGCGGGTGACATGCTGGCCAGGCACGACCGCAATCGCGGAGAGATGCCCGTAAAGTGTAATCACATCGTGGCCGTGGTCGAGCACGATCTGGCGGCCATAGCCGGCGCCCAGCGTTGCTCCAGTGAACTCTCCGTCGGCGGCGGCGCGCACCGGAGATCCGTAGGGCGCCTCAATGTCGATGCCAGTGTGAAATTTGCCCTCGCCGTTGATAGGATCCTCGCGCACACCGAAGCCCGATCCCAGGCGGCCCTCGAGGGGCCACATCGAAGGCGCGTCGGCCAGTTCCGTCCAGTCCCCGCCAAAGCTGGGCGAGAGGCCGCCCTCCAGGGCGCGAGCCACCCGGCCCGACATGGCCTGCGCGCGCAACGCGTAGAACTGATCGAGAGATACCTTCACCTGCTGCGAATCGGCGTCGTCGGTCAGGGCCAGATTGAGCGAGGTGGGTTCAGCCGCCGCCACACTTGCGGCAGCCGCAGGTTTCGGCGCGCCCAGTTTGTTTTGCTTGAGCCCATAAAGGGCTGTGACCTCGTTGGCCAGAGCCCCCAGCGAGGCGACCTGCACATTGCGGTCATGCGCGATCTGGGCCATCTGCTTGTAGTCTTTGCGCAGCGTCTCCCGCTCCTGGCGGACCTGATTGA
>CAZGHZ010000057.1:0-31226 GCA_964525655.1 uncultured Occallatibacter sp. | reverse complement strand
CGATGCGGTCGATGGCCATGAACCCCGCGTTGTGCGGGGTCCACAGATACTCCAGGCCAGGATTGCCCAGCCCGATTATCAGAAACGGGCCACGGCGCACACTGGATTCGACGGCCCCGGCGAGCGATTTTTGCTCGCTGGGGTGATCAAACTGGCTTGCCTCGGACAAAGCTTACTTCTTCGCCTCGGGCTTCTTTCCTGCTGGCGCTGCATCGGCCTTCTTGCCACCTGCGGCCGCCGCATCGTCCGTCTTGCCGCCCTTCTTGGCAACCTCGGGCTCGGCGGCTGCCGTAACTGCTGCTGCCTCTGCCGCGGCTGCTGCCTCGACCTCGGCCGCAGTCGGCGCTTCTTCCCGGATGGTGACTACGTGAGCGACGGTCGCATCCTCGGAGTTCAAATACTTGATCTTCTCCGAGTGAGGCAGGCCGCTGACGCGCAGCACGCCGTGCAACTCCAGATTGCTTACATCCGCGTCGATATGACTCGGAATGTCCGCAGGCAGGCACTCGATCTCGACCTCGCGCAACACCTGGTCGAGAATGCCGCCGGCGGTCTTGACGCCCACTGGGATGCCCAGCAGCTTGACGCGAACGCTGACCCGCAGCGCCTTGTCGAGAGCAATCCGCTTCATGTCGATATGGATCAGCTCGTCCTTGATTGGCTCGCGCTGCCAGTCCACGATCATGACCTTGGCCGCGGGCTGGCCCGTGACCTCAACATCGAAGATCGTATTGTGGCCCTTCTCGGAGAAGAGAATCCTGGAAATCTGCTTGGGGTCCACCACGATGGCCACCGGAGCTTGTCCCTGGCCATACAGAACGGCGGGGATACTGCCTGCGGCGCGCACGCGGCGAGCTGCATTCTTGTTGAACTTGCCCTCACGGGGCTTGGCTGCGACTACTTCTGGCATTCGATCTCTCGTTTCTGATCTTCGGGCACGGAGGTTTGAGGTCCGCTCCCTTTGTTGAGCCAGGGGTCAGAGATCAGAGATCAGGGATCAGAGAAGTGCTTGCCGATTCCTGCCTGCCGTCTTCGACGACTAGCGATTCGTGTTTGATCCGGGTCACCGATCTCCGATCTCTGACCCCTGATCCCTCAGTTAAACAGCGTACTCACGCTGGTTTCCATGTGAATGCTCTCGATGGCCGCGCCCAGCAGCCCGGCGATAGAGAGCACCTTGATCTTGGGCAATTTCTGTGCCGCCTCGCGCAAGGGAACGGTGTTGGTCACTACCAACTGCTCCAGGCGCGATGCCGCGATGCGTTCGACGGCCGGGCCTGAGAGCAAGGCGTGGCTGGCCCCTGCGTAGACCGTTGCAGCGCCTGCTTCGTAGAGGGCGTCCACGGTCTTTACCAGCGTTCCGGCGGTGTCGATGATGTCGTCGATGATCAGGCAACTCTTACCGTTTACGTCGCCGACTACGTGCATCACTTCGGCGACATTGATCTCGGTGCGGCGCTTGTCCACAATGGCCAGCGGGGCCCCGACCTTCTGTGCGAAGAATCGCGCGCGCTCCACGCCGCCGGCATCGGGCGAAACCACCGTAAGCTTGGGTAGGGCGAGTTCGCGGAAGTGGCTGACCAGCACCGGGCTGGCATAAAGATGATCGACGGGAATATTGAAGAAGCCCTGAATCTGCGCCGCGTGCAGATCGACAAACAAGGCTCGATTGGCTCCGGCGGTGGTCAGCAGGTCGGCGACCAGCTTGGCGCTGATGGCTACGCGAGGGCGGTCCTTGCGGTCCTGGCGGGCATAGCCGTAGTAGGGCACAACCACCGTGATCCTGGCCGCCGAGGCCCGCTTGAGCGCGTCGATCATCACCAAAAGCTCCACCAGGTGCTGGTCCACCGGATAACAGGTGGGCTGCACCACGAACACATCCACGCCGCGCACGTTTTCGAGCAGTTGGAAGTAGACTTCGCCGTCGGCAAAGCGCTGGATCTTGGCCTCGCCCACCTTGACCCCGATGTGCTGGGCGATCTCCTCAGAGAGTTGGCGGTTGGCGGTGCCCGAGAAGAGCTTGAAGCGCTTGTCCTCGCTCAGATTGCGGCTCCGCTTACGCTCGGGGGCCGGCTTGGCCTCCTTCGCCCTGGCGGCCGCATCCTGCGCCGGAGCAACAGCCGGCTCTTTTTGCGCGAGCACTTTCTGGGCGCTTTCCGTGGGCACGTTCGGTCCGTTCTCTACCTGCTGGTCTTCCAAGGTCACCGTCAAAGCTTCCACTTCCATCTTCTTGTCGCCTCCAAGCTGGTTTGCATTGGCTGCTCTTCACTTAGGGGTCAGAGATCAGGGGTCAGTCAATGCCGCTTTTGATCTCTGTTCTCTGATCCCAGCACTTTGGCTGGGCGACCAGGATTCGAACCTGGACAAGTGCCTCCAAAGGGCACTGTCCTACCATTAGACGATCGCCCAATCTTCTACAGCCGCTGCCGAGTTTCAACCGCTCAGCGGACGACTGTCAACCTTCATCCGGCAGGAGCATCTCGCGCCAGTACCTTGAGCGGGGCAGGGTCCGGGTCAACAGGCTCCGAACTCCGTCCGCCTCCAAGCGATGGCAGGCCGCTTCCGCATCTCCGCGGGTCCGGTACAACCCGAAGAGCGCCGAGCCAGACCCGGACACCGAAGCATGAAGGGCTGCCTCCGGAGTGCCGGTGGCCGCGAGGGTGCGCTTGATTTCTGCAAGGGAGGGATGCTGGGGAAAGACGACACGCTCGAAGTCGTTCTCGATCCAGCTCGTGATCCCGGTGCGGACAAGCGCGGACTCTACGGGTCCGGCCAGGTTCCCTTCATCGAAAGGAACACCGGAGGAGCCAACTCCTTGCTGTCCTTCCGGAATCGCTTCCGCAAAGGCGCTGGCATAGGCGCGGCTCAACTTGTTTAGTTTATCTGCGCCGGCCTCCGCGGTCAAACCCTCGGCGGCGCAGAGGGTATCCCAGTCACGAAAGGCCTGCGGCGTGGAGACTCCGATCTCCGGCGTAGCGACGACGCACCAGATTGGTTCCAGGTCCGGAAGGGGGTAAACTTGCTGACCTCTATCGAGGCCGAGAACCGTGCCGCCGATGAGAAAGAGCGGCACATCGGAGCCTACATGGGCTGCGATTTGAAGGCGCCTCGATGGCCAATAAAACGTACCGATCCCCATCTGCTTCCACGGACTCAGCGCCGTCCATCCGGGTTCTCGACGGGGCTTGTTCCAACCCAATTCGTGCTCCAGCCCCATCAGGGCGGCCACCGCATTTGCGGACCCGGCGCCTAGCCCACCCTGCACGGGCAGGCGCTTTTCGATATGGATCTCGACATCGGCATAGCTCTCGCCGTCTTGCAACGCCAGTTCGACGGCTTTCCAGGCAGTGTTGCGGCTGTCTGTTGGAACCCGGCTGTCGTTTGACGTCAACCGTATCGCTCTTATCCTTTCTTTCCAAGTCTTCCGCGCAGTCACCGTCACAACGTCGTGGATCTCCAGCGTCTGGTAAACGGTCGCCAGCGAGTGAAAGCCATCGGGACGCGGCGCGCCGATCCCGAGGCCGAGATTGATTTTGGCGTGCGAACGGACCGTTGTAGGCATACTGGCATATTGTAGAGTGCAGCCGCGGGTTAGAGTGGTATGCTCGCTGCGACACGTTTTGAGGCACGCCGATGATCCAGCCGTCTGCTCGACCGCCGGTCTATTGCGCGGAGTGTGGCTGCGAAGTTGATTCCGCTGCAATGCTCTGCGCCAAATGCGGCAAGGCGCTCCATGAGCCCGGCGCCATGTCCTCGACGCGTCTCGACGCGCCCACAACCACCAAAAACACAAAGCGTAGAATCATGATCGGCGCGGAGATCTTCGCAATTCTGATCGTTGTGCTTTTTTTCGCATTGGACTTTGGATTGCGAAGTGGTCTGATCCCCGACAAGAACCCCGGACATCCCTTCGGCTCACCAAGTCTGGCGCTTCTCGCTGTGTTTGCTGCCTTTTTTTGGATCGTACTTTCCGACCGAGATTAGACAAAGAGTTGCGCGCATTGCCAAAGGCAGAATCCGCCATCTGGCTTGAGGCTAAAAAGCACTGCGGCGTCCCGCTCCAACGGGACGCCGCAATTGCTCAAAAGCTGTCGATTCTGATCTAGATATTCGTCGCTGCTAGGGCAGCACCGGCAGCACGTGAGTGCCTTCCTTCCGCACGGCCTGCAAGCTGTTCGGGTTCAGGCCGAGCAGCCACAGAATGCTCGGAGCCACTTGTGCCGTCGAAACATTGCCTTTGAAGACCTTCGGGCTCTCGATTCCCGGCCCGGAGACAAGCAGCCCCACGTGAATATCGTCTTCGTTAAGGCCGCCGTGCTCGGCGATCTTCGAGCCGCCGGTGAAGATCACTCCGGTGTTGACCTTGACGATGATGTCCGGCGTGCGCTCATCCACCGACGGATCGTCCCAGCGATTGGCCAGCGTCGGCCCGGCAAAGATCTCCTGTCCGCCCAGCGTCGGCTCCCCGGTCGTCTCGGTCAGATTGGGCAGCACCGAGTCGATATCCGAAGGGCTGTTGAGCCAGATCAGCGATCCGTCGTCTGAGATGTCGAAGGCGTAGCTGGAGCCCACGACAGATTGCGGAACGCTGCCAGGAATCTTCGTTACCCTGGCCGGATCGATGGGCGACTGCCCATGCTTGGCGGTAACGATGATGACCGTCGAATCCGTGAGATCGTTGGCCTTGAGCGCTGCCCAGATCCGGCCAAGCGAAGTATCGACAAAGTCCAGCTCCGACTTGAGGCCCGCGCTGGGTGTGCCCCACTGGTCGGCGTATCCGTTGCCGGCCAGCTTTTCGCCCACGCTCACGGCCTGGAAGTTGAAACCGAAGATCGCCGGCACCGGAGCCTTCTTTGAGCCGTCATGCGTCATGCCGTTGATCTGGTTGACTACGGCGTTCACATGCAGCGTGTCGTAGCACATGATGTTCTCGATGCTGTCGGTCCACGCATTCGACGAGGTTGCGTTGGCCTGATCGGGCAGAGGATCGCAGCCTGTGATACCAGGCAACGCCACGGGAATGGAGTTGATTTCAGGCCCGTAGAAGTCCGCCACACCTTTGCCGCTGGGCCCGTTGGTCCATTCGTACGAGGGGTGCTTGTCGGTCCATGCGGTGTACAAACCGGCCTCGTGAGCGACCTCGAAGATGGTGTTGACGCGCAGGTACTGGTGAGGCCAGACCGGAGCGCAGCTCTTGGTTGAGTCGCGCGGCAGATACGCCGGATTGATGCCTCCGCCGCCATCGAGCAGCAGGTAGTTGTTGTCGACCTCTTCGTCGAAGCCCACCTGCGTGCCGATTACCGCAGGGCAGAGACTGGTCCCGCCCACGATACCGTAGGGGGTGGTCATGGCCGGCGGCGAGAGCTTACGGTTATAGGTCACGTCGTACCAGAAGCCGGTGGTCACTGGCGACCCGCCTGTGATCAGCGCGGCCAGGCCCGGAAACGAGTCGGAGAGCGAGGGAATGTAGGCATTGTCGTAGCGAACGCCATGGCCGGCCAAGGCGGCCAGAGTCGAGTTCGGGTTTGCCGCAATGTAGTTGGAGACATCGATCGAGTGCAGGCCGTCCACGCTGACCAGCAGGACGTGTTTGATTTTCTTGGGTTCGGCTTGCAGGGCTGTGACGGCGCCTGCCAGCAAGCACAGGACGAGGAAACGCTTCAGCAGATTCATTGGATTGACCTCGGGTTTTGGGGGTTGCGAATTGGCGTAATCTCCGGTCCTGGGGAACAGGGGCCGAAGCGGGAAAGCGCCTTATTAGCCGGATTTCATGCGGACAGGCTGCACACCGGCGTGCTCAGTATCGGCGGCAGACGTTAATCGTATCGCACGTTTCGGTTAATGGAAGATGAAAATGAGCCTGGTTTGATAGCTTGTGACAGGGGCCTGTTTGCAGGGCTTAGCCGGAGTCAGCGCCAAGAGGCAAGCCATCGACGCGGAGCCTCGCGGCATAAAGGAACCGATGTCCGAAAAGAGAGAGAATCCGATCGATCTGGAGTCACTCGCCGCCGATGTTGTTGCGCTGGCCGTCAAAGCCGGCGCCAGCGACGCCGAAGCGGTTGCGCGCGAGGGCGACGAGTTCAGCGTCAACGTGCGCATGGGCCAGGTGGAGACGCTGAAGGACGCCGGTTCGCGCGGCCTCGGCCTGCGGGTCTTCCTGGGCCAGCACTCGGCCTCGGCCTCCACCAGCGACCTAACTTCCGAGGGCATTCGCCAGCTTGTCGACGGCGCCGTGGCCCTGGCTAAGATCACCGAGGAAGACCCCTTCAGCGGCCTGCCCGAGACAGGCGAGTTCGGCTCGCTCTCTGCCGACCTTCATCTCTATCACGACGACGTCTACTCGCTCCCCGGCGAGGAGCGCATCGAGTGGGCTCGCCGTGCCGAAGCGGCGGCGCTGGCGGCCGATCCGCGCATCACCAACTCCGATGGCGGCAGCTTCGACGCGGCCACAGGTTTCAAGGCGCTGGCCAACTCGCGCGGCTTCACCGCCGGTTACCGCACCAGCTATGCCGGAGTCGCCGCGGCCCCGCTGGCCCAGGATGCGAAAGGACAGATGCAGCGCGACGCCTGGTGGTCCAGCGCAAGGCGTTTGGCGGATCTGGATTCGCCCGAAGCCATCGGCAAAGAGGCGGCGCGGCGCGCCCTGCGCCGGCTGGGCGCGCGCCGGGTTCCTACACAGCGGGTTCCCATCGTCTTTGCGCCGGAGGTTGCGCGCTCGCTCATCGGCTCGGTCTTTGAAGCGGCATCTGGCGACGCCATCTGGCGCGGCGCGTCCTTTCTCGCCGGCCGCCTGGGCAGCCAGATCGCCGCGCCGAGCCTGACCATCGTCGACGACAACACCATGCTGCTTCCTACGGGCATCGGGGGCTTCGGAAGTTCTCCTTTCGACGGCGAGGGCCTTCCCTCGCAGCGCACCGTGGTGGTCGAGAGGGGCGTGCTGCGCAACTACCTGCTCAACACGTACACCGCGCGCAAACTGGGCATGAAGTCCACCCACAACGCATCGCGAGGTTTGGCAGGGACGCCGGGCATCGGCAGCGGCAACCTCTACATCGAGCCTGGCACCTTGACGCAGGAGCAGATCCTCGCGGAGATCCCCGCGGGCCTCTACGTCACCAGCCTGATGGGCTTCGGCGTCAACGTCGTCACCGGCGACTACTCCCGAGGCGCTACCGGCCTGTGGATCGAGAAGGGCAAGCTTACCCACGCCGTCGAAGAGGTCACCATCGCCGGCAATCTCGCCGAGATGCTGCATAACGTAACCGCAATCGGCAACGATCTGGAGTTCCGCAGCGCGGTGGCCTCGCCCACGCTGCGCATCGATGGTATGACTGTCGCGGGGGCATGACCATCGCGGGCAGCGTCTGATCCGGTCCTGATCCGGCCAACAAGCGTCAGGACTACCCGTGCATCGCTCAATCCAAAGCGATTCTCTTGTACACTAGAGTGATTAAGGCTATGAAAAACAAATACCCAATCGGAATCCTGGGCGCGACTGGCATGGTCGGCCAACGTTATATCCAACTGCTTGAAAACCATCCCTGGTTCGAGGTCGCCTGGATCGCGGCCAGTGATCGCTCCAGTGGAAAACCGTATGGAGAAGCCGCCAAGTGGCGGCTCGACACTCCGCTCCCTGAGCGCATCGCCAATATGACCGTTTCCGCAGCCGAGCCCGAGGGCGCTCCCAAGATCGTCTTTGCCAGCATCGACGCCGCCTATGCCCGCGAGCTGGAGCCCAAGTTCGCCGCCGCCGGTTGCGCCGTGGTTTCGAACTCCAGCGCCTTCCGCATGGCTCCCAATGTGCCCCTGGTGCTGCCCGAGGTGAACGCCGAACATCTCCACCTGATCGAGGAGCAGTCCTGGCGCAAGGAGTCGGGCGGCTACATTGTCACCAACTCCAACTGCACGGTGATGGGACCGGTGATGGCTCTCAAGCCCATCGCCGACCGCTTTGGACTCGAGCAGATCTTCGCCACCTCCATGCAGGCGGTCAGCGGCGCGGGCTACCCCGGCGTCCCCTCCCTGGACATCCTCGACAACGTCATTCCCTACATTGGCAGCGAAGAAGAAAAGATGGAAGAGGAACTGCTCAAGCTGCTGGGCACACTCGACGGCCATACCGTCAAGCCGCTCTCCGCCCGCATGAGCGCCACGTGCAACCGCGTCCCAGTCGTCGACGGCCACACGGTCTGCGTGAGCGTCAAGCTCGCCAAAAAGGCAACCCGCGAAGAGATCATCGCCGCATGGGCGGAGTTTCGTCCCTTGGCTGGTCAAAATCTGCCCAGCGCTCCAGATCAGCCCGTTCAGTGGATGCCGCAGCCCGATCGCCCGCAACCCCGCCTCGACAGAGGCTGTGGCAACGGCATGTCTGCGACCGTCGGCCGCCTGCGCCCTTGCGGCGTGCTCGATTGGAAGTTCACCGTGCTCTCGCACAACACCGTTCGCGGAGCCGCCGGAGCCACCATCCTCAATGCCGAACTGCTGGCCAGTTTGGGCAAACTGCCGTTGATGAGTTAGTGATCCTACGGGAAAGTCGATGTTTTGAAAGGGCACGACTTTAGTCGTGCCGTTGAAGTTCAACTAAGGTAGCGGCTTTAGCCACCGAGAGAATGTAAATTGTGATAGGACACTCCCTCAGGGGCTAAAGCCCGGAGTTTCGTTTTTCCGTTGAATGGCACGGCTAAAGCCGTGCCCTTTCAATGCATAGAAAGATTCGCATGAGCCTGGTAGTGATGAAGTTCGGCGGCACCTCGGTCGAGGACCCTGTCGCCATCGGCCGCACCGCGGCCATTGTGGCCGGACGCGTAGCTCTCGGCAAGCAGCCCATCGTTGTCGTCAGCGCCATGGCCAAGGTCACCGACCAGTTGCTGCGCGCCGCCGCGGCAGCCTCCACCGGCGACCGCACCGGCGCATTGGCCATCAGCGAGCGCCTGCGCTGCCGCCATCGCGACACGGCGGCTGCGCTGGTCAAGAACACCGCCGACTGCGCCGCCCTGGTCGAGGCGATCGACCGCAAGTTCGACTCGCTCGATGAGATTCTGCGCGGCCTCGCCGCCATCCTCGAACTCACCCCGCGCATCTCCGACCTCATCGTCAGCTACGGCGAACTCCTCTCCAGCCGCATCGTCGCCGCGGCCTTCCGCGAGATGGGCATCGACTCGGCTCACGTCGACGCGCGCGAGGTCGTCATCACCGACTCGCAGTTCCAGAAGGCCGCTCCCATCGACGCTCTCATCGAGCAGCGCGCGCAGACCAAGCTCCTTCCACTCACCAGGCAAAACAAGGTGCCGGTGATGGGCGGCTTCATCGCATCCAACGAAGCCGGCATCACAACCACTCTCGGCCGCGGCGGATCGGATTTTACCGGTGCGCTGATCGGCGGCGCGGTCCAGGCCGAGGCCATCGAGATCTGGACCGACGTCGACGGCATCATGACCACCGATCCGCGCGTCTGTCCCGACGCCCTGCGCGTCAAGATCATCAGCTTTGAAGAGGCCGCCGAGCTGGCCTACTTCGGCGCCAAGGTTTTGCATCCGGCCACCATCCTGCCGGCCGTCAAAAAGAATATCCCGGTCCTCGTGCTCAACAGCCGCAACGCCGCCTGCGAAGGTACGCGGATCACCTCGCTCGCCCCGCCCTGCAAGAGCCCCTTCAAGTCCATCGCCGTCAAAAAGAAGCTCAGCATCATCGACGTCGTGGCCAGCCGCATGTTGATGACCCACGGTTACATGAAAGAGATCTTCACCGTCTTCGACAAGCACCAGTGCGCCGTGGACATGGTTTCTACCAGCGAAGTCAGCGTATCGCTCACCGTGGACTCAAACGACAAGCTACCCGCCCTCGCCGCTGACTTGAGTAAGTTGGCTGACGTGAAGTACGAGGGCAAGAAGGCCCTGGTCTGCATGGTCGGCGACGACATTCGCGGCAAGAGCGGCATGGCCGCCCAGGTCTTCACCGCCATCCGCCACATCAACGTGAGGATGATCTCGCAAGGCGCCAGCGAGATTAATATGAGTTTTATGATCGACGAAGACGACGCCGACGAAGCCGTCCGCTCGCTGCACGCCATCTTCTTCAAAGACCCCGATCCTGCGATCTTCGATGTGGACGCGCGCAAGCAATAGATCGAAAACCTCCAGTTCTCGACTCGGAGGGAGCAGGGGCCCTCAGGCCCCTTAAAGCCGGCCGGAAAGAAATATGGCTTTAGCCACGGGCCTTTCGTCTATATTGCTGAGATGCGCTTCGCGCCGCAAGAAACTCGAACCTACATGGTTACCGCTGTGACGGCCGAACGCCGCAGCCTCTTTCAGGTCACGGCCACGGCGGGACTGCTGCAGCGAACCATCCTCGACTACCGCAGCTAGGGAAAATTCCTCTTGCACGCCTTTGTCATCATGCCGGACCATTTCCACGCTTTGATTACGCCCGCTCCAGATGTGTCGTTGGAGAAGGCGATGCAGTTCATCAAAGGAGGTTTCTCTTTCCGTCTGAAAAGCAAGCACGATGTGTGGATGCGCAGCTTCAACGAGAGCCAGGTCTCGACCGAAGAGAAATTCATCGGCTATGTGCGTTATATCGAGGAGAACCCGGTGCGCCGAGGGCTTGTGGCGGCGGCGCAAGATTATCGCTACAGTTCGGTTGCGAGTGGTTCGATAGACCCTATGCCTCTCCATCTGCGAGGAGATAAGGCCCGGGCCTAAAGGCCTCGCTTTCAATCGCTCTATTCAGGGGCCTGAAGGCCCCTGCTCCCTCCGTCATCTCTCACGGTCTGCAGTATGCTCACGATACCTTTACTTGGGAAACCTGCCAGCTTGCGTGTTATTTTTCGGGACTCCGCACACACAGCGCACGCATCATCACGAAGGAATATGGCCAACCTGTCGGGTCGTCGTTCGGTCGGCCTTCGTTGAAGTCGAAATACCACACGTAACCACTTGGGTGCCCGCGATCATCTTTTATACGCTCACTGCTCCACTCATCACCGGTCAGGAAGAGAATTCCCTTCACGTGCCATGTGAAGTCGCTGCCATTTGACGGGCCGCCCAAGCGCGCTAGGCCGGGAGCACCTGCGTTCTTGTCGTAGATTCCCTCAAGCTCCGGCAGTGTTGCCAGCCTCCAGTTTGCATACCCGGCCAATCGCAGATTGCGGCAGTACTTCACCGCGCCTTTCCAACTCACATCTCTACCGTTGTCCCTTCCGGCCCACATCAGACCTGTGGATGGATCGACCCAATACCCACGTACCTGAGTCTCCTGCGCAATCAGTAGCGGGCAAACGATAATGCAAATCACAAATTGAATCAGTCCCCGTATCATTGCGATTTCTCTCTCAACGAACCACTCACAATCCTCACTCACCACTCGTCGCCAGCGCTGGCAACCGCGCCGCGGAGAGGATCTTCACGATCTGCTCAGCCATCGGCCCTGAGGCAACCACTCCGTCGAAGGCCCTCACCCTGCCCGAGGCGAGCACGACGCCCGTCGCCCTGTCCGTGAGGACATAGGTGTGGATATGCGTGAAGACGACCCGGTCGATCTGGAGTTGCAGTTCGGCAGGACGAGGCTTGCTGCTGCGCGGATCGACGTAGCGCGAACTCTCGACGATCGACAGGCCCAGCTTCTCCCAGTCCTTCTGGTTCAGCAGCGCCCTGGAGAGGGTGGCGGGGGAGAGAAAGTCGGTATCCGAAAAAATGCAGAGGGTCCGGGCATTTTTGAGAATCTGGCCGCGATCGAGATCGGCGGCGGTGAGCAAGGGCTCTTCAACCGGGTCTTGCTTGGCTTGAGTGAGCTGAAGCGAGCCGGCGATTTGGACGGCTTGGGACGACTGTTGCGCCGCGAGCAGCGGGCTGAGGCTGAAGAGCAAAATGGCCTGAATCATCGTACGGTTCATCGGAATCTCCTTGTTTGGCTTACAACCTCCGATGTTAGCCGCGAGTTATCCAGGGCAGGGAAGCGATCAGGACACTTTCGCAAGTGTCACAGTAAGGCAGAACCGGCCCAACAATTTGTTTTCGAACAGGAAATGGTAAGCCTTCTAACCAATCGCTTCTAAGCGCAGACAACAAGGTGCTTTGGAGCCCTTGCGACCTTCGGAGCGCAAAAAACGGAGGGAGCGGGAGCCTTCAGGCTCCTGAAAAGCCAGCCTGCAAAGGATATGGCTTTAGCCACGGGCTTCTCATCTAAGCGGCTGAGATCCACTACGCGGGGAAAAACCCGGGGCTGAAGCCCTTCCATTCAGGATCTCAATTCATGGGCCTGAAGGCCCATGCTCCCTCCGTGCGTTTCTGTGAAGCTGTGCCCCTTCAGCCCGCCGAAACGCGCTCTTCCTGCTTGCGCAGCCCGGCCAGAGTCTGCGCGTCGAGCAGCGTGAAGCGCAGCGGGAATGCGCCCTCGGGCAGCTCCAGCGCGGTGACTGCATCGCATACTACGCCGGATGTCGTCTCAAGTCCGCGCTTCCATCCCGCCTCGGTCGCGTCGCGCACCAGCAGGCTCTCTGGCGAGAGTCCGGCGGCGATCAGCAAGGTTTGCGCGATGCGCTGAAACTCCTTCCAGCGCGAGGCGATGCCCACCAGCTCTCCGGCGTGTTCGGGCATGTAACGCTGCAAGTGCGTCATCGGTTCAAGCGAGACAGGGTGCACCTGAAGCACCGTCAGCTCGGCTCCGGCAGGCAGCAGCTTGCGCACCATCTCGGCCTTGCTCGGCACGGTCACGGGCATCGAGCCTTTGAGCAGCTTAGGCTCCGCGCACTCTTCAGCCGCGCACCCTGCCACCGGCAGCGCCAGCGCCTGCTCCATCTCGTGAATCACGATGCGGCGCAGCTCGGGGTCGGGATCGATCACGAGCCACCGCGACGGTGGAGTCAGCGCAAGCCAGCGCCGCAACCTCTCGCGCACCACAGGCTCCGGCGCTCCCAGTTTGCGTGCACCGGCCACAAGGTCGCCGATCAACTGATCGACGGCATATTCGGCGGCCAGTTCGGGCGAGAGCGGCGCGGCCGGGCGGCTGGCACGCACGTAGACGCCACTGCCATGGCGAAACTCAAGCCAGCCCTTCTGCTCCAGTTGCTTGTAGGCTGTGCTCGCCGTGTTGGCGTGAATGCCGAAGCGGCGGGCCAGTTCGCGCGTGCTGGGCAGGCGCTGGTTGGGCAGCAACTCCTGGCAGAGAATGCCGAGGACAATCTGGGTGACCAACTGCTCACGCATGGAGACTTCGCCGGTGCGATTGAGCCAAAGCCGCATGGTCTTTCCAGTGATCTCCTCATGAATGGGGCTGGTTCGGGGTCGTGGATTCCCAGGTCCGAAAATCCGGACCTGGGGCACCCAGATTTCTTCGTCCGTAGATCGACAACAGTGCGGCCAGCAATAACAGCACTGCCCCTAGCACCAGCAGGCTGCCCTCGGGCCCGTCCGCGCCCCCGCTCCATAGAGCGTTGCCTACTGGGCTGGTGCTCAAGAAATGTCCCCTGGCTTTGATCCCACTGTCGGCCGTCCCGTAGAAGTAAGTCTCTCCCCAGTCCCAGGCCGCGTGGCAGCCGATGGCCCACCATGCCGAGCCGGTCACCCGCACGCTGACGCAGAAGACAAAGCCGATGAAAGCCGCGGCGAAGATGCCGATCCAGTTTTCGCCGAAGTTGCCTGTGTGGATGAATCCGAAGAGCGTCGAGGTCACCCAGGCCGCCTGCCAGAATCCTGCGCCCTTGGCCTTCTTCAGTTGCAGCAGCAGGCAGGGCAGCAGGCCCAGCAGTGCTACGGCGTACACGCCCCAGACACCGTTGCGTCCGGCTGCGGGCATCCATCGCAGCCACAGAGCCGCGAGGATTCCCTCGCCGTTTCCCGTGGTTCTCAGTAGCAGATCCAGGCAGAGAGCGCCGACCATTGCCAGCGCCCACCAGAAGTTGATGCCGCGCGTGAGGGTGAATAGCAGGTAGCAGCGAAAGGCGCCCTCTTCAAAGAGACCCACGAGCAGAAAGGCCGCTCCCCAGGCGGCCGCGTAGAGCACGATCCGCTTTGCTGAGAGCCCCACATGCCCAAAGCGCAGCCAGCCGCCTAGCGCTAATGCCCCCACCAGCACAGAGAGCGCAACGAAACCCGCCGCCGCGCCCGCGAAAAAGCGAGCAGCAGGCCGTGGCCCGGCCACGTTGTAGGCGAGGACTCCGCGATGCTCCATCTGCGCCACCATCGCCACCGCGCCCACCAGTGCCAGCAGCGGAACCATCTCCTCGATCAGCATGTATTTGGGTGAGAGATCAAACGTCGTAATCGCTGGAAAGAGGCTTATAGCCACCATTCCCGCGACGCCCGAAAAGAGGCGATAGAGAATAGCGAAAATAGCCAGCGACCAGCCCGCGCGCAGGCCTTGGCTGCCGGCTAGAACCCAATAGAGATCGTGAACCTCATGGGCTTCATCGGCCAGTGGCTCAGGTTGAGGTTCGTGACTACCGCCCCCCTCCGCCGGCGTGGCTTCCGGCACAGAGGGATGAATCTTTGGGTCCACGGATCGGATGGAGTCTCCTTCAAATCAACACAAGATTGCTTTGTGCTGGATTCTACTAGAGAGGCTCTCCCTCCAGTGCGGTTGCCGGTTCCACGCCGGTCGCGTTGCTATTCGTCGCGCAACGCGACCATGGGATCGATGCGTGCTGCGCGCCGCGACGGCAACCAACTTGAACCCAAAGAGACCAGCACGATGGCCGCGGTGATCCCGGCAAAGACCACGGGGTCGCCGGGGCGCACCTCATAGAGCAGGCTGGCCACTCCGTGGGCCAGCGCGAAGGCCAGCAGCAGCCCCACGCTGACGCCCGCTCCGGTCAGCCAGGCTGCGCGGCGCAGCATCATGCTCATAATGTCCTCGCGGCTCGCTCCCATGGCTAGCCGGACGCCGATTTCGCGCGTGCGTTCCGCCACCAGATTCGCCATCACGCCAAAGATGCCGATGGCGGAGAGAAGCAATGCAACCGACGCATCCCAACCCAGCAACGCTGCCACATAAATCATGCCGGTAAGCTCTTCGTGGTTGTACTGGGCATAGGTCTCCAGCAGATTCAGCGGAAGCCCTGGATCCAGGGCTGCAAGCGTCTTGCGTGCCGCCGGCGCGATGTCCAGCGGATCGCCTGCGGTTGTAATGGCATAGGTGATGCCGTCAGGCGGAACTTGATCGACGTTCATGTAGACGGCGGCTGGCCGCTCTCTCAGCCATAGAGAATAGGTAGTCTCCTCAACCACTCCGACCACGGTCAGCCACGGGGTCTGGCCATTGCCCGGCGCACCCATGCGGATGCGCTTGCCCAGCGGATTTTCGTCCGGAAAGTAGCGCGATGCGTACGACCGGCTGATCACGGCCACGGGTTCCGAACGCAGATCGTCGCTTGACCCGAAGAGGCGTCCGGAGACGAGCGGAATGTGAAACGCGTCAAAATAGCCTGCGCTCACCGGCAGCCGCAGCGCGGTCCGCGATTGGCCGGGAGCGAGCGGGCGATTCTCGATCTGCGCTTCGTCGACCCAGCCATCGTCGCTGTGCGGCAGAGCGCCGGTCACCTCGGCGTGCTCCACTCCCGGTAACGCGCGCAGCCCGTCAAGACTCTGGCTGTACCAGGCGGCCTGCTTCTGCGGCGTGTCGTACCGCGTGGCGGGCAGGTGGACCCTGAAGGTGAGTGTATGCGTCGGATTGTATGCGTCGGTCTGGTGCAGCATTCCCAACATGCCCTTGGACATCAGCGCAGCGCCAATCACAAGCGCCACGGCCAGCGAAATCTGCGCGACGGCCAAGATGTTTCTCATCTTGTGACCGCGGGCTGCTCCCGTTACCGCCCGCGAACCGCTCTTGAGCTGATCCACCAGGTTGATGCGCAGCGCCTCCAGAGCGGGTGCGAATCCCGAGACGACGCCCGCCAGCAGCGCGAGCAGCAGGGAGAACGACAGCACTCTGCCATTGAGCGAGATGTTGGACCAGCCGGCCATGAAGCGGGCCACACGCTCAGGCATCGTGACCTGGTAGATGCGCAGTTGGGCCGCGGCAATGAGAAGACCGCCCGCCCCGCCGGCGAGCCCGAGCAGAATACTCTCGGTGAGCAACTGACGCATCAGCCGTCCCCGGCCCGCTCCGAGAGCCGTACGCATGGCAATCTCAGGCCGGCGAGCGATGCTGCGCGCAAACTGCAAATTGGCGATGTTGGCGCAGACCACCAGCAGCACAAACAGTGTGGCGCCCTGCATCAGTTTGAAGTAGAGCGGAGTGTAATCGCCATTGATCTCGGCCAGCAGCGTTGTCACTCTGACCTGCCAACCCTGGTTCGTCTCGGGATGTGCGTTGGCAAGCTGGCTGGCAATGGTATTCAATTCGGCTTGTGCCTGGCCGGGCGTAACTCCCTTGCGCAACCGGCCCACGACGAGAAAACCGTGCGCGGAGCGATCGGTAAGCTCGGCATCCGTCGGCGCAAAGGGCAGATACAAGTCGGCGGTCGATGGATATTGCATGGCCTTGGGCATCACGCCGATCACCGTGTAGGCATGCTGATCCAACTCGATCTCGCGCCCCAGCACCTGCGGATCAGCTCCGAAATGCGACTTCCAGAATGCGTAGCCCAGCACGGCCACGCTGTTGCCACCTGCCCGCGCCTCACTCTGATTGAAGACCCTGCCTAGAAACGCATCCGTCTTCAGGACGCTGAAGAATGACGGAGACGCAAGCTCCGCTGACACTTGCGCAGCATCGCCCGCTCCGGTCAAACTCATGCGGGAGTCGCTATACACTGCCAGCGATTCAAACGAGCGGCTTTGGCGCTGCCAGTCCGCAAAGTTCGCCAGCGCAACCTGCCGGTTGTCCCCGTGATTCTTCTGCTCGTAGACAACGACCACGTGCTTCAGATCGGGAACCGCCAGGGGACGGAACATAACCGCATCCATCGTGCTGAACCCAGCCGTGTTGGCGCCAATTCCGATCGCCAGCGTGAGCACAGCGGTGATCGTATAGCCGGGCGACTGGCGCAACTGCCGTACCGCATAACGCAGATCCTGGAGCAGAGTGTGCATTTGATCTCCCGGTTCCCGCGCAGTCCTGCCTTGAGAACCCGTTCATGGAGTGTGCATCTACGCGGCCAAACCGCCTGAGTGGCCAGACGCTGATTGCAAATAACTTAAATCCTGAGCACGTCGAGCGAAACTCTTCCCGCTTGTTCAGAATTGAAACCAACTGTTCGCAATCGAACAGTTGCCCACCTTTGAATCCTTAAGACAACCACCCCGGCTTGACACAACGAGCCGTTCCCTTGATGCTAAACAGTTCCGGTTGTTTGTCTTTCCGGCGCAGAGGGACGGCAAGTCTTGCGGGTTCGCGTCTTCTATCACGACAAATGCTTCGACGGAGCCTGCTCGGCCTCGCTCTTCACTCGCTTCCATCGCGAGTGCGTCGCCACTAGCGCCAGCTATGAATATCACGGCCTGGTGCATCGGGCCGGCGCGCTCTTCGACGAGAGCGATTTTACCGGCGACGAAAACGCCATCGTTGACTTCAAATACTCCGCTTCGCCCAAAATCACCTGGTGGTTCGACCATCATCTGTCGGCTTTTCTCACACCTGAAGATCAGCAGAACTTCCTCGCCTGCAAACAGGACCCAGACTGCGGCAGCCGCAAGTTCTTCGACCCCGACTACACCTCCTGCACGAGCTTTCTGGCGCACATTGCAGCCACTAAATTTGGGTTCAACACCGCGCCCGTCGCCGAACTGATTCACTGGGCCAACATTGTCGACGGAGCGAAGTACGAGAGCCCCGAGGCTGCCGTCGAGATGGCTGCTCCGGCGATGAAGCTGACGCTCATCATCGAGTCCACTCAGGACCCGGCTTTCATTCCGCGGCTCATTCCGCTGCTCACCGAGATGCCGCTCGCAGAGGTGCTCAGCCAGCCCTTTGTGGCCGGGTTGCTGCCGCCTCTGCTGGCGCGCCATCAGCAGGCCATCGAGTTGATCCGCAGCCGCGCGGAAGAGCGCGACGGGACGATCTTCTTTGACATCACCGACCAGCCGCAGGAGGGTTACAACAAGTTCATCCCCTACTATCTGCATCCGCAGGCGACTTATTCGATCGGCTTGTCCAGTTCCAGCTTCCGTACCAAGGTGTCGGTCGGTTCGAATCCCTGGACCAAGGCAGACCCCGCAAAGATGGTGAATCTGGCGCAGATCTGCGAGCGTTATGGCGGCGGCGGCCATGCCCGCGTCGGCGCCATCAGCTTTCCGCCCGACAAGGCCGAAAAAGCCCGCGTTGCCGCAGCGGAGATTGTGGCCGAACTGAGGGCGAAGAATCCGGTGAGTTGATTGCTTCAGAACTCGTCGGACGCTGCCGGGATTTGAGTTATACGTTAACCCTGCGTTACAATCGGGAGAGTAGAAGCAGCTTTTGCTGGATGAGATTTCCCCGAATCCACCGGCTCTTGGCTGCGTCTAAGTGTTAAAGGCTTGCAACAACCCCGTGGGTGGGGGTTCTGCTGACAGGGCGGCTCAAAGGCCCAACAAGTCAGCAACGCCAGTGCATCCACTGCAGGCCGTGGTTTAGCTTTCAACATCCCCGTTCGCTGCCCTGTTTTGGAACTTCGAGGGCGAGCTGGACTGAAGGCGGAATACGGTGAACCTGGTTCTCGACGATCTGACGGCGGCCTCGCCGGAGGCTGGCAGCACGTGTAGCCTCGAAAACTACCTTGCGCTCCCCGACCACACGATGGATCTACGCATCGCGGAAGCGCGCGCGCGGCTGGGCAGGACAACCCTGCTGCTGGGCCACCACTACCAGCGCGACGAGGTGATCCGCTTTGCCGACGCGACGGGCGACAGCTACAAGCTCTCCAAAATAGCCACCGAGTCGGATGCAAAATACATTGTCTTCTGCGGCGTGCACTTCATGGCAGAGAGCGCGGATGTGCTGGGCCACGCAGGCCAGCATGTGATCTTGCCCGACCTCAACGCCGGCTGCTCGATGGCCGATATGGCCGAGATCTCCCAAGTGGAAGCCTGCTGGGAGGCGCTCGAAGCCCTCGGCCTCGCGGACGAGATCGTTCCGCTGACCTACATGAACTCGACCGCCGCCATCAAGGCCTTTTGCGGCGAGCGCGGCGGGCTGGTCTGTACCTCTTCAAACGCCCGCGCAGCCTTTGAGTGGGCCTTTGAGCGGGGTAAGCGCATCCTCTTCCTGCCCGACCAGCATCTGGGCCGCAACACCGGCTATGCGATGGGGATTCCTCTCGACGAAATGGTGGTCTGGGATCCGTGGGCAGTCGGGCTTGGTACGAGCCAGGGCGGACAGACCAAGGAGCGCTTCGCTGCTAGCCGGATTCTGCTCTGGAAGGGCCACTGCGCCGTCCATCAGCGCTTCCTGCCCAGCCATGTGGATCAGGTCCGCGCCAAGTATCCGGGCATCCAGGTGATCGTGCATCCGGAGTGCCGCTTCGAGGTCTGCCAGAAGGCCGACGCCCTTGGCTCGACCGAGCGGCTGATCGCGCTGGTCGAGCAGGCGCCCGAGGGGCAGATGTTCGCCGTGGGAACTGAGATTCATTTGGTCAACCGCATGGCAAAGCGCTTCGCGGCTGAGGGAAAGCGAATCATCACCCTCGACGACACCGGCTGCCTGTGCACGACGATGTATCGGATTACTCCGCAACATTTGGCGTGGGCCCTGGAGAATCTGGTTGGGGGGCGCGTAGTGAATCGCATTCAGGTTCGGCCTGGCGTCAAGCGCTGGGCTAAGGTTGCGCTGGACCGGATGCTGGAAGTGGGATAATTGGCTTCGAAGGAAGACCGACGCGGGACATTGCTGAAATGGTAACCACAGGTTATTGCCGGTGGCACAACCGGAGCACGTGTCAGCGTTTTTTGTCTCTCATTGTCTTTAGACTTGCCTTCACTAGTTTTTTCACTAGGGTCACCGGTATCAGGGTATCGATTGGAAAGCTGACAATTGCCTTCGTTGTGAGGTAACCCACAAGTTCCTTCCTATGCTGCTGGATTACTGGCGGGCGTACATGCAGGCGAATGCACGGTTTCTTGAAGCTGAACCAGACAAACATCCCATCATAGTCAAAACCGGGATAGGAATATCCGGGTATCTGGAAGTAATCGGTGCGTTCTGTCGCCCCAGGTGCGGTCGCCTGTATCGCGGCTCTCACCTTCGCCAAATTGTCTTGCGCCTCTTTTGGACAGCTGGCTATGTATTCGTCTACTTCACTCGTCCCGGGTTTTGTCGACATAGCGTTCCTCCACCACAACTTCCCGATTCAGAGTTTGCCATATCCGAGATCATGTGGCCAGCGGATCTCAACTGCGAGTTCCGGTCGTGTCGGCAATCCGGAAGTTACCATGCAGATATCCCCTCTTAAAGACGACGAAGCTCAATGACACTCGCAGATACTCCATCCGTCTGCGATAAGATTCGTCCTCATTTTGACGGGAAAGCCAGATTCAATCGCGCTTCGAACTGCCGATTGAAGCGGATCAGCGCTATCCACTGGCCGTGGTCCTCCTGCTTCCAGACCATGCTTCCGTGAAGCTGGAGGGCGATGGCTTCAGGCTGGAGGTCGTGGTGCAGGCCGAAGTACTCTTCGTCGACGGCTTCGCCTTTGGCGCCTAGACTGAGGGGCAGCGAGGGGGGATCGTATTTCGTCGAGAAGACCAGAGCTGCAGTGTATTTCTCTGGCTCCTGAGCAGCGCGGGCGATCTGCTGGGCGGTGAAGTCCTCAACGCGGTCAACGGCGAATGGATGCTGGAGGTAGCCTAGCTCGGGACGCGTGAGTTCGTCGGTGACGGGCCAGGCGGAGAGAACTGTCGCTCCGGGATAAAGCTTTTCAAGCTGCTCGATGCCGGCTTGATGAAGGCGGACTACGCTCGCATATGCCAGGTTGTCCTCGGGCGCGAAGCGATAGGGAGGATTGATGAAGAGGCCGAGGAGGAAGGCCGCGGCGGAGAAGACGGCGAGGCCCTGCCAGTAGGGGACGCGGCGGTACATGGTGTGGACGGCAACCAGCAGCACCAGCGGAAACATCGGCAGCAGATAGCGCAGCAACAGTGCTCCGCCGAGAACGCTGAAAAGCAACGCATTCGCAAGCAGCAAACAGAAGATGCGTCGCATCGCGGCGGGCGCGATGGGGGCGCGGAGTTGAGTGCCGGCGTCGTGGCCTTCCGAACTCTGATCCATGATCTCTGATCTCTGACCGCCGGCTGGGCGGGGATCGAGCAGCAAGGCCGCGACTGCGACTCCCACAGGCACAAAGAGATTCATGTGCGCGGTGAGATGCAGAATGCGGTAGCCGAATGCGGCCGCGATGCGAAAGGGCTCAAGGTTGGCCTGGGCGTTGTAGCGAAGGTACTCGGGATTGCCGAAGAGAAAACCGGTCTTGGCGTAGTGGTAGGCGTACCAGGCGGCCAGCGGCAGAACGCAATTCGAAAACCATGCGGCCTCGCGCCAAAGGCGGATGCGGGCGCGTCCGGGGGCGCGAATGCTCTCGACAAGGCTGACTGCGGCCAGCGTGAGTGGGATGACGATGGCCGTTTCTTTTGAGAGCGCGGCGGCGGCAAACCACGCTGCGGCTAGGCTGGGCTTGCTGGACTGATAGGTCAATGCGCCGAGTTCAGGCAGTGCGTAGACCAGCCCCCAGAGCGCACAGGCAGCGGCGAAGATGTCAGCGTGGGCGAGAGTGCTTTGCGCAAACCAGACGGGATAGAGCGCGGTCAGCGCGACGGTCCAGAAGGCGACCGATGCAACGCCGGTGAGTCGCATGGCCAGCCGCCAGACCGCGACCAGCCCAAACGAAGCCACCATCAGCACCGAGGTGCGCGTGACCTCGGGGAAGAAGCCGGAGAGCTTCCACCACAGCGCCAGATAGATGCTGGGCAGTGGCGGATGGGCATTGGTCATCGTGCTGATGGGAATCAGCGAGCCCAAGCGAAAGAAGTCCCAGGCCGCGGGAATGTAGTAGCCGGCCTCGTCCCAGTAATAAGGCAGGCGAAGCAGCGTAAAGTGGCTGGCATAAAGGGCAGCGAAGACCACTGGAAAGATTCTCCAGGCGGGAAAGGGCGCGTCCAGTCGCGGCACGATGAGTCGCTTCCAACGCAAGTCGACACTCCTCTAGTTGATGGGGCCCTGCGGGAAGTTGTGGCTCTGCGGCTCGAGGTTGAGCGTGCCAAAGGCCTGTTCGTACTGCGCCAGGTTCTGCCCCAGCAGATTCCACAGGGCCTTGGCTTGCTGTGGGCTGAGAAAGATGCCCGTATGGTGGCGGATCGAGACCTGGTCGGGGGCATCGCTGGAGGCCAGGCCAAAGGCCAGTTGGAAGTCCCAGACGCTGACCCGGATATGGACGCTGTTGGCGTAGGACTCACGATAGTCGGGAGCCTGGACGAGATTCATTTGCGGCTGCTGTGCGGATGGACTCATGGTTTCTTTAGATTACTCCGGCCGGGAACGGAGCTGTGCGGAGTTGTCAGGTGCTATGTGGAATTGCGTGGAGCCCTGAGGAGCTGCTCGGAGTCGGCCGGGCATGGCTGGGTGGCTTGAGCTTTTTGATTGGTGCGAAAGGGGGGACTCGAACCCCCATGGATTGCTCCGCCAGATCCTAAGTCTGGTGCGTCTGCCAATTCCGCCACTTTCGCGTTTCACCGTCCCTTGGATTGTCGCATGTTCCATGAGTTGCGCAATAGTGCTTAGATCGGCTCAACTGTAAACGAAAGCGTCGCCGGATCACGCCGTGCGGAGGAGGATCGATGCGAATTGTCACCATGATTGCCGGCGTTCTTTGCCTTTTTGCAGTGCTGTTCGATGCTTTTCAGACCATTATTCTGCCACGCCGCGCTTCGGGCCGCTTCCGTCTCACGCACATTTTCTACTCCGCCACGTGGAAGCCCTGGGTATTCTTCGCCAGGCGGATTCGCGATCCGCGCAAGCGGGAGTCCGCGTTCAGCTACTACGGGCCGCTGTCCCTGATCTTTCTTCTGGTGGTTTGGGCAGCCGCCATGGTGGTTGGTTTCGCGCTCATCTTCTATGCTCTGGGCAGCCCGTTCTATGACAGCGCGCAGGGGCCCGGCTTCCGGTCGGACCTCTACGTGAGCGGAACCACCATCTTCACGCTGGGACTGGGCGACGTGACGCCGCACAGCCCCTGGGCGCGCGAGCTCATCATTCTGGAAGCAGGCATCGGACTCGGCTTTTTGGCCGTTGTCATGGGATACTTCCCTGTTCTCTACGGCGCGTTCTCCCGTCGCGAGGTCAGCATTTCGCTGCTGGACGCGCGGGCCGGGTCTCCACCGACGGCGGCGGAGCTCATGCGCCGCCATTCCTACAACGGTGCGGAGCACGCACTGACTCTTCTGCTGGAGGAGTGGGAGCGCTGGTCGGCTGAACTGCTGGAGAGCCACATCTCTTATCCGCTGCTCTGCTATTTCCGCTCGCAGCACAACAACCAGAGCTGGATCAGCGCCCTGACGGCCGTGCTCGATACCTCGGCTTTGTTGATTGCCGGCGTGAGGGGCCACGAGGCGCGCCAGGCTCAATTGACCTTTGCGATGGCGCGGCACGCCATGGTCGACCTAGCCCAGATTTTTTCCCTTGCACCGCTGAACGACGCTCCCGACCGGCTTCCCCCTGAGCGCTATGAACAGCTCTACAAGCTGCTATGCCAAAGTGGCGTCAAGGTCTGCCGGGACGGGAACTCCATCGAAAGGCTGCGCGAGATGCGCGAGCTTTACGAGGGCTATGCCAAGGCGCTGGCAGACTATCTCTTCATGCCGTTGCCGCCCTGGATTGCCGACCAGCCGCATAAGGACAATTGGCTGGCTGTGGCCAGATTACGCGCCCAGACCGAGGCCGCCGACTCGCCATCGGACAAGGGAAAAACCGCCGGCGATCCGCTCCCGATCTCAATACTTCTGGACGACCGTCACGAGTTTTAAGGCTTTTTCACAGTTCCTGTACGGTTGGCTTTGTCGTTACCCGCCCATTTCACAAAAAACGTGAAATGGGCGGGGCACGGAGCTTCGTTGCACTATCAGTGAAGATGCTCTAGTTGAACAGATCCTTCATCTTCTCGATGATGTTGGGGGAGGCGGGCTTGTTGTCGATGGCGAGCGAGTCGGCCAACTGGCTGACCAGATCGCGCTGCGAGCGGGTCAGCTTGCGGGGAACCTCCACGATCACCTTGACGATGAGGTCGCCGTTGCCCTTGCCGTTGAGAATGGGAACGCCCCGGCCGCGGACACGCAGTTCCCGGCCACTTTGAGTGCCTTCCGGAATCTTCAGGCTCACCGGACCGTCAATCCCGTCAAGCTCAATCTCTGCGCCCAGGGCAGCCTGGGGAAAGCTGATGGGAACGACACATCGCAGGTGGTTGCCTTCGCGCTCGAAAAACTCATGGCGGCGAATGGAGAGCACGACGTACAAATCGCCCTTGGGGCCGCCGGCGCGGCCGGCATCGCCTTCGCCGGCGTAGCGGATGCGCGTGCCGTCCTCGACACCCGGCGGCACCTTCACCTTCAGCTTCAGTTCCTTGTGTACGCGGGCCTCTCCGCGGCAGGCCGGGCAAGGGTCGCCGATGACCTGGCCCGTGCCGCTGCATGCGGGACAGGTGCGGGCCACGGCGAAGAAGCCCTGCTGGTAGCGAACCTGTCCCCGGCCCTGGCATTGGCCGCAGACCGAGGGCCCGCGGCCAGAGGCGCTGCCCCGGCCATCGCAGGTGGTGCATATCTCGAGGCGGCGAATCTTGACCTCGTCCTCGACGCCGAAGATCGCGGCGTTGAAATCGATGGCCATATCGACCCGCAGGTCATCGCCGCGTTGTTGGCGATTGGCGCGGTGCGAGCTGCCGCCCATTGAGAACATCTCGCCGAAGAGATCGCCGAAGATGTCGCCAATGTCGACGCCGCCTGCGAAAGGGCCGCCAAATCCCTGTCCAGCTCCGCTGATGCCGGCATGGCCGTAGCGGTCGTAGGCGGCGCGCTTGTCGGCATCGCTCAAGACTTGATAAGCCTCGCTCGCCTCTTTGAATTTTTCCTCGGCGGCGTGATTCCCGGGATTGCGGTCGGGATGATGCTTGAGCGCGAGCTTGCGGTAGGCGCTCTTCAATTCCTGGTCGCTGGCATCGCGCGAGACGCCCAGAACCTCGTAATAGTCGGCTTTACTCACGTTTGTATTCGTACTCATTCGCTCTTCTGTTTAGGGTTGGAAACCACGCGCACCAACGCCGGGCGCAGGAGCCGTTGACGAAGCTTGTAGCCGCGGCGAATCTCCTCGGCGACGTGCTGGTCGGGCAAGTCTTCGCGCTCCACCGTGCCGAGCGCCTCGTGAACGCGGGGATCGAATTCCTGGCCCATGGCAGGGATTGCGTGCACATGCAATTGACGCAGCGCGTCTTCCATTTTCTTGACGATGAGTTCGACGCCGGAGCGCAACTGCTCGGCAGTGCCTTCGGATTTGAGGGCCAACTCGAAGTTGTCGAGCACGGGGAGGAACTGCTCGATCACCTGGCCGGTGGCAAATTCGCGATCCGAGATGCGCTCGCGCTCGGCTCGCTTGCGGGCGTTCTCGAACTCGGCCTGAAGGCGGGCCAGCCGGTCGACCAGCTGGTCGCGCTCGGCCTTGAGCTTGTCGAACTCCTCGCGGCTCAAGGGATCGTCGGAAGTCGCGGACCGCTGCTGACCCGTGGATTGCTCCGGGCTTACGGGTGGCTCGATCTTTGCCGGCTCAGACAGTTGGGTGTCCTGAATCGTCTTCTTTAGTTCTTCGGGGCTGATGGGTTCCTCCAGGCGTAGGGGCTCTACATGGTTCGCGGACTCCGTGCGGGTGACGGGTTCATCCGAACCTGCAGACTGCGGCGCTTCGGCAGACGCTTGGTTCTCAGGCGTCTCCGGTGCGGCGTCTGGCTCAGGCTCAAGCCTATCCACCAGTTTCAGATCGGTTTCTTGCTCCGGCATCTCTCTATGCATTCTCCAAAATGGTTCTCTCGCTTATCTCCATGATAATTTCTCCTGCTTGCAACGGTTCTCTCCTATCGGGAACAACACGATTTCGGTTCCGTTTCAGTCAAATTCCCAACTCCCCGGCAGTGGGAATTTCCAACAGCCGTTCGGAAAGGCGGGCGATGTAGCGCACGGCCTGAATCATCTCCTGGTATTGGATGCGCGTGGGCGCGATCACGGCAACCGTGCCAAGATTGGCTCCTCCCAGCCGGGCTGGGGCGCCGATCAAGACCAGATCCTGCATGGCCTGCGAGGCCTCTGCCTGCCCGGCAAGATCGGGACCCACGACCACCCGAACTTCCTGCTGACGGCCGTCAACGTACGCGGTGAGCAGCTCGACCAGTCGCTGCTTGGCCTCAAGAGCCAGTAGCATCTGGCGCAGTCTTTCGCGGTTTTCCTCGGCGGCGATGAGGTTGGCCATTCCATCCACGAAGATCGCCGGCCCTGTCTCGCCGCCCTGCAGCGCGCCCTTGCGGCACAGTTCTTCCACCGAGGCCAGCATTTCGTTGTAGGCGGCCTTCTCCAATTCGACCCGCCGGGTAACCTCAGCTCGAATGCGATCAATAGGCCAGCTGCGAAAATTCTCGTTCAGGTAGCGCGCGGCAGTATCGAGCTCGACGTGGGTCAGTTCGCGATCGAGTGCAAGCACGCGGTCCTGCACTGCACCGGCCTGGGTAACGAGCACGGCCAGCACACGGCCCGTGGAGAGCCTTGAGAAGTGAATGTGTTCGAGCACCTGCAAGGCAGTTGAACTGGCCAGCGCGACACCCAGGCCGCTCGACAAGAGTGCCAGCACATGCGAGGTGCGTTCAAGATAATCGTTGCTGCTGCTCACGCCTGAGAAACTCTCCTCGATCTGGCCGCGGCGGGCTTCGCTCAGCGACGAAGAGCCCTGTGCCAGCGCACCCATCCCGGAGGCCTGCGCTCCTGGGGCGATAACCCCCAATTGCGACTCCGGCCGGGTGATCTGCTCGACGTAGTAGCGGAAGGCGGCGGCGGTGGGAACGCGACCGGCTGAGGTGTGCGGTTGGTCCAGCAGTCCCATCTCGCCCAGCGTGGCCATCACATTGCGGATGGTGGCTGAACTCAGGCCATCGCGGTTGACGAAATAGTGCGAGACCGCCTGCGAGGCGACTGGTTCGCCGGTGGCGATGTACAGCTCGATGATGGCCGTAAGCACCATCCGCTCTCGCGGACTGACGCGCGTATCAGGCATCTTCCCCGCTCTCCGATTGGGCTGCCATCACAGATTCTTCCGCGGACAGGAGATGATCGTTCTTCGATCCGGATAACTCCTGGTAAACTCCAGATTTTCTAGCGTTTAAGCCGGATAATTTGCAGAATTTCCCTCTTTAATTCTAGGGAGCGGCGATGGGGCTGTCAACCTGATTGCGCAGGACTCTGCCACGCGCAATGAGAATCGGCTTGCGGCTGGGAATCGCCGGAGAGGCTCGCATCGAAAGACATTTAAAATGGACCAGCCGTAAATCTTGACCAGATTTTTTGAGCAGAGTTCAATTACATCATCCGGACACGAGCATAATATCCTGAGGGAAATCAAGTTAGGAGTTTTGATCCGTGAAGAGCCGCTTGGTTGTTCTTGTCCCATTTGCTTTGATGATGTTCTCGGCCGGCCTCTGGACGCCGACGGTTGCGCTGGAACAGGACGCGACGTCAGCCACAACGGTCCAGCCAACTGCCGACGATTCGGCTTGGCAGCAGGATCTGGAGGCATGGCGCACGCAGCGTGCACGCCAGATCTCAGCGCCCGATGGCTGGCTCACGCTGGTGGGCATGGAGTGGCTCAAGCCGGGCGCCAACTCCTTCGGCGCAGGGATCGACAACCAAATTCTGGTGCGGGCGCAGGCGCCCAATCACATGGGAGTGCTGGTGGTCAGCGGCGGTGCCACGGCGCCCAGCCTCAAGACCGATACGGGTCAGCAACCGGCCTCGGGCCCGGTAACAATCCAACTGGCCGCGCCGGCGGGCGGCTTTCCACCAGACCTGATGCTGAACGGTGCTCCGGCCCACGAAGGCCCCCTGGTTCTGAACGATGTGACGCCTCCGATGATTAGCTGGCGTGGAGTTAACTTGACCGTGCTGCCTCGCGGAAACCGGTTCGCGCTGCGCATCCGGGACTCCAATTCGCCGGCGAGGGCTGCCTTCAATGGCCTCAACTGGTATGCCCCCAACCCTCATTTTCGCGTGACGGCGCACTGGACGCCTTATGATCCACCGCACATCGAGAAGATCCCCACGGGGATCGAAACGACGCTCGACCTGCCCGCGCCGGGGATCGCCGAGTTCATCCTCGACGGCCAGACGCTGCGCCTGGAGCCGGTGATCGAGGACCGAGAGGGCAAGACGCTGTTCTTCATCCTGCACGACGCGACCAATGAGATCACCACTTACGGCGATGGGCGTTTCTTCACTACGGGCCTGCCCGACAACGGTCTTACCAAGCCGGGCACGTTGACGCTGGACTTCAATCGGATCGAGAACCCGGCCTGCGCCTATACCCGCTACGCCACCTGCCCGCAACCGCCCGACCAGAATGAGTTGCCTGTAGCATTGGAGGCGGGTGAGAAGGAGTACCTGCAGTAGAGCGAGTCGAGGGGTCTTCAGCCCCGGTTCAGCAGCGTCTAAGCGCATAGCCGCGTGACGACTTTTCGAGTGCTGCGGTGTCAAAGGAATATCGGCTTCAACAGGCAATTCATACCCGATACAATTCATTCAAAGGGATTTGCCGTCATGCACGATCTCCGCCTCCTCCCGCTTGCTGCGATTCTCCTCGCGGCGCCACAAGGGCTGTCGGCTCCGACGCAGCAGGCGTCCTCGCCTCCCCTGCCTGAGATTCGGCAGCTCCTGAAGGAGGTTCATGAGCACCAGAAGCAACTGGAGAAGGTGCGGGAAAACTATACTTTTACGTCGTTGCAGACGACACAGGACATCGACGCCAAAGGGCAGGTGACGAAGACCGAGGTCCATGAGTACGAGGTGTTTTACGTCAACGGCCAGCCGATCGGGCGCATGGTGAAGAAAGACGGGAAGCCGCTTACGGAAGAGGAGCAGCAAAAGGAGACCGAACGCGTTACAAAGGCCGTGGAAAAGGCCGAGAAGCCGCCACCGGAAAAACCGAAAGAGGATGAGCAGATCAGCCTGCGCCACATTCTGGAGGTATCCGATGTGCGCAATCCCCGCCGCGAGACCTTTCGCGGCCGCTCGACGATCATCTTCGACGTGATGGGCCAGAAGGATCTCAAAGCCCATGGCCTCAGCGAGGATCTCTCGAAGAAGCTCCGGGGCACGGTCTGGATCGATGAGGCTGATCGTCAGGTCACCCGGCTTGATGCCGCATTCGACGATAATTTTCACGTTGGCGGGGGCCTGGTTGCGAATGTTCAAAAGGGATCGCGCTTCAGCTTCGATCAGGCTCCGATCAACGGCGAACTCTGGCTTCCGGCCGACGCGGAGGTCTCCGTTCAGATGCGCCTGCTGCTCTTCAAAGGCATCCACCAGCACTTTACCGAGCGCGACTACGATTACAAGCGCTTCAAGGTAGATGCCGAGCCAGGGAAGGACGCAAAGGCCATCGTGGAGACAAAGCAGTAGCCTCTTTCGGCACGATTTGCCGCGCTTCCATTACAGTGAAGGCATGTTCGCTCGCAGACTCTCAGTTGAACGCATCGACACGAGTGGAGGCCGGCACCCGTGCCCGATCCGCTGGATCGACAACTTCGCCATGCGCAACTTCACTAACGACGCGATCTTCGACGAGACGCTGCCTGTGGCCGACGGAGTGCTTGAGGCTGGGAGGCGAGTTCCGCTCGAACGCCTTCAGCCGGCGATGGAAGACTGGTTCCGGCGCAAGGGCTATCTGAAGGCCGGTGAGGGGCTCGATGTGGTCGAGATGGGCCAGACCAGTTGAGGCTCGCGGGTTCCCACATCTGGCGCGGTGAGGCTGAGCCAGATATGGGGCACCCACACCCGTTCAACTTGGGGCATCCAGGCTCCGGTTATGCGAGGATCGGCCGTCACGGGTCCACAGTTTCACAGAAAATAGGGGGCTATGCAGCTTGCTGTTCGGCCGTAACTGCTTGCCAGAGCTTGGCCTCGGCCTCGCGACGAACCCTAAGGGCGGGGATCTCCTCGCCGCCGGCGCGGTCCCAGCGCAGCAGCTCCTTCACGGCTTCGTCGTACCTTCCCGCATTGAGGCATTTGAGGAGCGTTGAAGTTGCGAAGCGGCCCGCGCCCAGATTAAAGACGAAGTCGACCAGTGCATCGAAGTGGCCCTGCGCGAGCGGAACCTTGACCAGGCGCTGGATGGCCTGTTCGGCGTCGCGCACGTCTGAGGCCAGCAGTTCGGCGGCCTGCGGTTCGTCGATGCCGTCGGGAAACGACTCGGGATGCAGGAGCCGGTGGCCGTAGCCGATTGTCGGGATGCCAGCTACATCCAGATAGACGCGATTGCGAAAGCCCTCCAACCTCTTGAGCAACTCCATTCCCACAACACTTACTTTCATTTGCCCCTCCTGGTAGGTTTCATCGTCAATTTCACGCTAGCAGGACAGAAGAATTAATCTGCAAAGCCGGTTTTGGGCCCGACGCTGCCGACATTCCCACCAAGCAGAGAACCGGTCAGCGGGCCGGGACCGGAGCCGGGGCCTTGCCGGTTAGAAGCTCGAAGTCTGCCATCAGAGCCGTGAGAGCTGAGTCGAAGGTGCGGTCGTGAGCTTTTTGCCCGATCACTGCCTCGACCGACTCAGTCAGAGCCCAGAGCACGTAGTGGGTCTTGCGGTCGTAGACCACCAGCCGGAACATGGGAAGCGGGTCGGATGCTCCGTTGACTTTGCTGCCGTTGGTTGGGCCGTTGGGCGCGGTAAGTTGAAGTTCGAGCACCAGGTCGGCCTCGCCCGGGCTGGAGACCATTTGAAACTGGCCCGTCGCTTTGAGCGCAGAGTAGAACTGATTATAGGGCCGATTTGGGTCGCCCGAGAAGGGCTCGGGAAAGAGCCCGCTATCTGCTCCGGCATTGGAGATGAAGAGCTTTTGAGCAGAACGGATCGCAGGGGGAATGGGTGCCTCCGGCTCGGGGGCAGGAGGCTTGGCTAAGGCGGCGACGGTAGAAAGAAGCGCGGCGCATGCGATGGAACGGAGTCCGAAATCTAGACGGCTCATCGAGATGTCCTCCTAACCCGGATATCTCACAGGCCGATTGTCGATTGGGGAGAGTCGGGGCGAGGA
>CAZGHZ010000056.1:0-31470 GCA_964525655.1 uncultured Occallatibacter sp. | reverse complement strand
GCACGCCGCCAGCGTTGATTCTGAGCCAGGATCAAACTCTCGTTTGAAACTGTTTTGCCTCTCCCACACCGACGGAGGTCGGTGAGGTTCGGCGGCATCGCGCGCTCGAAAGGCGCGATGCTTATTTCGTGAGAATGATCAAGCCAAACTCGATCTCTTCTCATAACTGGCATGTTCAACCTAATTGTCAAAGATCCTTGAGAGCCCTCCGCCTGAGCGGCGCCCTTTTTGGATCGAGGCCCGGCTATTACACCAGGTTGTCCTCGAACTTGTTGCGCTGGCCAATTCCGCGTCTAACAGCGTTCATCGGCGTTTTTGCGCGAACCCTCCAAACATATCGGAGATCCCTTGCCATGTCAAGCCACAAATCTCATTTCGCCAAGGCCGCTCCAACTCACTGTTAGCGGGTCTTCCTCGCATACGAATCTCGATCGGCCCGACCGGGTTCTCTCCCGTTCAGAAACATCGCGCAGCGCAAAATATCAAACATCACCAACTGAGCCGCTAGGGCTCACAGGAGTCTTCTCCTGGGTTTTGCAATGGCTTGTTCTGGTTTGTCCTCTGAGGGATTCCCTACAGAGTTTCAGGGGCTCTTGCCTCACCTGACCCAACGAACTAGCATCACAACTTGCTTCCCACTTCCCTCAACGGGGCAGGCCTGTCGGCCACCGGGAGGCTTCACTTCTCTTTTGCAACTCTCCAAGAGTAGCACATGCCACTCAGGTTTGCAAGCAAAGCGCAGACCACACCGGCGTCGCTTTGTTGCAACTCCGTCAGAATAGCAACACCCGGGTCGAAATGCAAGCCCACCTCCTGTGGAAAGCCGCCATTTCTGTGGGAAACGCCCGTTACTGTCGTGCAATGAGCCCGAGATCCGTCAACCCGTTCACGAAGTACTGCATGGCCAGGGCCACCAGCAGCAGGCCCATGACTCGCACCAGAACCCGGATTCCCGTCTCGCCCATCACTTGGCGGACGCGGCCAGCCCCGGCCAGAACCCAATAGCTGACCAGGCTGGTCACCGCGATCGAGCCGAGAATCGCGCCCATCTGCCAGTGCCAGAAGCTGGGCGCCTGCCCCACCAGCACCATGACCGACGAGATCGCTCCCGGCCCTGCCAGCATCGGGATGCCCAGCGGCACGATTCCGGCGTCTTCCTTGGCTGTTGCCTCCTCGGCGTCGCCGTGAGCCTCCTGGGTCGGCGAACGCTTGGCCTGTAGCATATCCAGTCCGATCAGCAGCAGGATCATTCCACCCGCGATTTCAAAGGCCGGCAGCGTGATTCCAAACAGACGAAAGATCAACTGTCCGCCGACGGCAAAGCTCGTGAGCACAATGAAGCAGGTCAGCGCGCCTTTACGCGCCATCCGTTTGCGCCGCGCCGGATCGGCGCTCTCGGTAATCGCCAGAAAAGACGGGATCGCCGCAAAGGGATCGACCAGAAAGAAGATCGAACTGAGCGCCAGCACCGAGAAGCGCACCAGGGGCGCGGTACTCAGGGCATTCAGCGCCGTCTCGGCTGGGTTGGTCCAGACCATCCCTTGAAACTAGAACATTTGGCCAACAGGCCGCTACCGTCGTTCCATGCAAGTCGCCGCGAAGGGAGATATCGACTCATCCGGCCTAACCGAGACTAGAATCGAAGTGTCAAAGAAGAAGCGGCTGAAATTCGTCAAATCCACAGACTCGGTTAATGGAGGACTCCTTGCGCCTGCGCCATCTCTCTCTTCTTTCGCTGGTATCGGTTTCTTGCTGGGTGGCGTCTCTTCGCGCACAAACCGCCGCGTCCAGCGCGCAGGCACCGGTTCCGTTATTGAAGGAAAATGTGCGAGCCGTAATTGTGGACGTAGTCGTAACCAAGGGCGAGCAGCCGATCGCCGGTCTGCATCAGCAGGACTTTCAGGTGATCGAGGACGGCAAGCCGCAAACGATCGATTTCTTTGAGGAGCACACGGCAAAGACACTGCCTCCAGGCGCGCTGCCGGCGATGCCCGAGATGCCCCCAAACGTCTACACCAACGTCCCGCCGGCGCCGGAGAGCGATGCGGTGAACGTGCTGCTGCTCGACACTCTGAATACCGAAAAGCCGGATCAGGTTTATGTTCACGAGCAGATCCTTAATTTTCTCAAGAACATGTCGCCCGGCACGCGCTGTGCGATCTTCGCCTTGGGCTCCAAGCTGCGCTTCGTGCAAGGGTTCACAACCGATACCTCGGTTCTGACCGCTGCTTTGAACGACAAGAAGACCGGAGTCTTGCCGGGGAAAGACTCCTCGTCGCGATCGAGCGGGGACGCACAAGCCGACAAGGATCGGATTACCACCATGGTGATGATGAGTAATGGGCGTATGACAGCCGGGATTGGGGCGATCGAGGAGGCGCAAGCGGAAGTTGCCAACTTCCAATACGCTCGCCGAACATCCATGACGCTGGAGGCGCTGCAATATCTGGCCCGGTATTTGGGCGGCGTCCCAGGGCGGAAAAACCTGATCTGGTTTGCCAGCGCGTTTCCAGTGAACGTCTTTCCCTCCCCAGAGCAAAAAGATGCAATGAACAACGCGCGGGTGTACGTTGGCGAGGTGAAAAAGACCGCCGACCTGCTCACGGTTTCCAAGGTTGCTGTCTATCCAATCGGAGCAGAAGGCATGATGAACGACCATTGGATGGAGGGCGACAGCGCCAGTGCCGGGGGCGGCAGCCCCTACGTCAGCGGCGCCAGTGTCGGCGGCGCGACTCTCAACGGCATAGCGGGGTCTGGCGGGGAGAACGACATCCGCGCGATGCGAATCACGGCCATGGAGCGCCTTGCCACCGATACCGGCGGCAAAGCCTACTACAACACCAATGACCTGAATGCGGCGATGACTCGCGCGATCAACGACGGATCGCACTACTACACGCTGGTCTACACGCCCACCAACAAGCAGATGGACGGCCAGTATCGCCGCATCGAAATCAAGCTCAATCAAGGCAAATACAAGCTGTCGTACCGCCGCGGCTATAACGCGGATAGCGCGACGGCGGGCGAGCCCAAGCCGGAGTCCGATCCATTGCGCCCGCTGCTGCTGCATGGCCTGCCCGGCGCTACTCAACTGATCTACGGCGTGCGCGTCGTCCCCGCCAGCCCTCAACCTGAGCCGAACGCAACTCGCGCCGGGAAGAATCCCAGCCTTACCGGCCCGGTTACGCGCTACAGCGTGGACTTCATGATCCGCTGGACGGACGTGCAACTGCAGGCATCGCCGCAGGAAACGCACTCTGGCAAGATTCAAATCGGTCTGCTCGCATACGATCGTGATGGCAACGCCGTGAATTGGATGGGCGGAACCCAGATGATGAATCTGAAGCCGGATAATTACGCCGCGATTCAAAAGTCAGGCATTCCGGCACACTTGGAGATCGATCTTCCCAACACCGATGTCTATCTAGTCACCGGGGTCTATGACTGGAACACCGGAAAAGCAGGAACGCTGGAGATTCCCATTCATCCAGCCGCTCAATCCGGAACAACAGATCGGCATCCAGCGGCGCAACCCAACTGAAGCGGAAGCGGAGAAACTTGAGCCATGCAACAGCCCTGTCCTGCCGAATGAAGACCAACGCCAAGGCTTCGACGCGGCACCGATGTTACCGCGCAAACCTCTCAGGAATGGATGCAGCGGAGCATCGCCGGGACAGCACTAATCGCAAACTCGCACAATTCTCATGTCAGCCGGGCAAAACGACGCGACGACTCTGGAAAGTCCATGCCCGTAACAAACCATGCCACCGCGCCGCATCCGATTGCTATCAACGTCGAGCTGATGCGCCAATCGAAGCCGTGCGGCATAGCCGGGCCGTGGACCGAGGTCAATACCGCCCCGGCTACGACGGTCAGAATCGCGATCCACTGGTAGAGATGCAACCCGTAGACGTTCAGAGTCTGCGGCTCGCCGCGATACGCCTCCTCGACGAAGCGTCCAGCCCCCGACAACAAAAGATAAATACCGCAAATAAACGTTGCGGAAGAGTGCAACTGGAGGAGACGAAGCAGGGCGGCGCCGGCCACCGCGTTGCATAAGATCGAATAGACCTGGGTCGCATGAATGGGCATTCCCGTAAGATGCGCCAGCCGGCAGACACGCGTGCGGGGATGGGTGTAGTGAAGCCCCGGCTCGGTCTGGGCTGCGCGCCCGTGGCAACAGCCTTGAACCAGGCATCGGAGCCTGCCCATACCCTGAATCCAGGGCGCAGCCACACAGATGGCTGCAAAAACTACCCATAAACTCAATGGAGTAAAAAGCGCGGGAAGTGCGCCGATGGCCGCGCCAAGCATTCCTCCATAGAAGCCCATCGGCCGCAGCAGCGCCGGCGAACCCTCGACCCATTGCGCCCACAGCGCCGCTCCTACCGTTGAACAAAGAAAGATGCTGACTGCGATCCACTCGCCGGATGGGCCGAGCATCGCGCCAATGATGCACATCCCCACCAGGGCCGCGACCGCCGCATAGCCGCCGTGATTGATGATCCTCAATGGCCCAATCCGCCACTCCTTCCAAGAGTTGGCGATGCACTCGGCAGCCCGCAGGATCGCTAACCAGATCTCCTTCATGCGGATCACTAAGAGATAAGCGACAATTCCGGCCAGCACATCGGCGATCGAGTGCATCCCCGTGGTCACGCAGCTGAGAGCGACCAGCGCTGCCCACGTCCACCACGCGTACTTCCTTAAGTGTCCGTCCTCACCCATGGCAGAGGCGGTAATCAGCGCCCACACAACATGAAACGAGGGAAAGGCGGCGACTCCCGAGCAGGGAGTTCTCTCCCACGAAAGCAACTGGCCAATCATGGTCGTTGAATAAAAAGGGCGCGGCGGAACAAAGAACGGCAACAGCAGATACAGCGGAAAGATCAGCGCCATTGCGATCAGTCCGCGCTGCGCAAAGCGCCTCAGTGCGCCTCCCGAGCCGATGAGCACGGGCGCCAACAACACTACGAGGTAGGTGCTCGCGTAGAAGAGCTCAGTTTTTTCAAAAACCGGCAGTCGGTTCTCGAAGGGCAGAAACGTCGTTACTGCATCCGCGGGCCTGCCGATATGCCAGATCAGCTCAAAGATCGCCAGCCAGGGAAGCAAAACCACGGCGTAGACCCGAAATCGCTCCAGCAACGACGGTGCGCTGGGCTGGTCCCTCGGCAGCCACAATGAGAAGTTGCGCGCTCCGAAGCGTCTCCGCAAATCGGGCATTTCGTAACCCAGCACCAGCGCGGCACTGGCCAGGGCCACTCCAGGAGTTACCAGCCACATGCCACTCGCCGAGCCAAAAATAAGGGCCGCGCCGGCGCAAGCAATCACAAATCCGCCATAGATTGGATGCGGAACGAGGCTGTAGATTCCGTTCTCGACGAATCGAACCGGGGGAAATGCGTTCATGGGCAATCCGCCGCCGGTGCGCCAGAGCGAGAGCATTCCCGCTATCGTGATCGAAGCGCCAAACGCAGTCAGCATCGAACCCCAAAGCACCGAGTGCAGGACCGGAAGATGCACGACGTCTCTTGTGCCGTATGCCCAGATCACAAGCGCGAGCGGAAGAATTGCCGCGAAGAGCGATCCGTAAAAGACCTTGGGAAGATAAGAGCGAATCAGACTTTCCAATGAACCACCTCGTGAATCACCCATCCATGACTGCCATGATCGCTTGCGGTGAAGGCACCGCGGCTCCGCCACTTCTGCTCGTCGATGTTGAAGAGTGAGCGCGGAAAGACTTTTCTCAATGCAGGCGCTCCGGGAAGAACGGTAGATCCCACTCGTCCGGCGCGAAGAGAGATGCTCTCCTCCATACGCAAGTGAGCGTTGCGAATTTCGATCTCAGAGTCGGAGGCTGACAACATGTCGCAGGCTTCGCCGTTGTGGATTGCGAAACTGGTCGAGTAGTCACCCTTCCACTCTACCCATGCAAGCGAGTCGCTCGGCGAAACAAAGCGTCCCCAGCGCAGTTCGCGCATTGGGAGTTGCCATGGCGGCAGGGTCAAAGTCAGGCACTCGGCATAGCCCAGACCGGCAAACTCGCGATCTCCGGCCCGAAAATGCACCACCGATCTTGGTTGAAGACAGTTCCAATGTACTCGCCCAGCGGAGTTCTCGTAGACTATGCGCTCAACCGGCTCTGCATCGGTCTGCCAGTTTCCTGAGACACGCAGCCGCGGAAACTCGACCTGAATCTCGTCGCTCGTCGAAGAGAGCCTGTAAGAAGCCATCGAAGAACAAGTTTCGGTCAAGCCGGCATGGGCAGTGAGAACGCTGCTGTACGTTGCGTGGATTCCGCGCCAGCGAATATCGGCGCAGTAGAGGATTACCGCATCTCCAGAGTCAGTGACGCAATCCATGTACCACTTGACCAGCGAGAACTCGCTCGGCATCTGCGGTCAGCTTCCCTTCAGCGCAGGATGATAGCGACAGAAACAGTTTCTTCTGCCCAGGTTTGTTGCAATCCGGCTGCAAGTGGATCAATGCAGCCTCTTCCTATTCGGGAGACTGCCTGGGCCGCTTTGCGGATCGCAGCGCAATCGCTCCCAGCAGCACGATCACTGCCCCAAGGGCCACCGACAATAGGACCGGATGCTTCTCTGTGAATGGACGATCGTCGGGACGCGGTTGATATGCGGAATTCAACGCTTCCGCCCCTGCCTCGATCTGAGATGCGTTGGCCTGTGCCGCAAAGAGTTGCGCGTAGTCGTAGCGCGGTGCCTCCAGCGCCGGGTCACCGTAGTAGAGCGTATAACTGCCGTTGCCATCCGCCTCAAAGCAGAGGCTCCGCTCCAGCATCTCCAGCCGAACCGACCCCAGCTTCAGAGGTGCGTCATCCCCGTTTTCGATAGTGATCGTCCACTTGGACGGCGTGCTGAAGTCTGTGAACGGAGCGTCGATCACAAGGCGCTCTTCATCGATCCGGCGGCCATTGTCGATCTTGTGAACCCGCAAGATATTCCCACTCGATGTAACCGGCTGCGCTGGCGGCAAGTCGACCTCGGCCTTCGCTGGAGAAACCGGTTCAACGCTGACGCTCACGTCGCGACTGAAGAGGGCCGGTTCCGCGCCTGGCGTGAAGGCGATCCGCTCAACGGGAAGATGGGCGGGCACGGTGAATTCAACTAGAGTGGTGCGGCCCTTCTGCACGAGCTGCGACGACTCGGCGACGGTTTTGTACTTCGGCTGGCTTGCGGGCAGGCGGACCACCGAAATCCCAGTGACATTCTCCGGAGCGATCGGACCCGCGACGCTGAAGTGCAGGTACCGGAAGTCCGACTCTGGTAGATGAAGAACCGTGCTGCGGCCGAGTCTTTGGTTGGTCAGATCGAAGATTGTGAACATGCCAATCTTCGTCACGGCGCTGCCTGTCTCCGCTTGGCTCCCGGAGACCGTGACCGTCGCGATGAAGTTTTGTCCCGTCACCGCAAGCTCGATGTCGCTGTAGTGGCCATCGGGCATCGCGGCGTCGAAAACGGTCTTGCCCCCGCGGCTGCCGAGGTTCATCGGCGCAATTGGCTTCTCCACCGCCCCTGCCGGAGCATCGGTGCGAATTACGAATGGCGTCTCGACTCCATCGCGAAAAAGCCGAAGATCGGCGAGTTGCGGCGCGGCATGGGGAAAGATGCCTGGATCAAGCACGAAGCAGCTTTGCCCGGATGATTTCGGGATGGCCCGCTGGTACTGAAAGTACCTCACCTCGGGAGTTGCGGCAACGAGGGCAAAGAGGAGGAATCCGGCGCTAAGCTTCATGTCTTTCACCGCTCCCTGCGCGCAGGTTGAGCCAATCGCGCTGATAGACAAAGCTGACGGCAAGCAGCAACGCGCCAAGCCCGAGAAAGCTGAGAATCCGGTATCCCTGGCTTAGCTGGCTCATGTCGGCGAGAAAGACCTTGCCGATCGTCACCGCCAGCAGTACCAGCGCCTGCCAGCGCAGAAAGGCCGAGCGCCGCCAGAAGCCCACGCAGAGCAGGAGTGCGCCGAATGCCATGAACCAAGCCGAGTAGGTAAACTGCGCGTACATCTGATAGTCTTCCCAGCGTCTTACATCGCCGGCCCAGCGCAGCACCCACCAATAACTGTGAATCTCCCAGCCAATCGCTAGCAAAATCAGGAAATTAACCGTGAGCACGGCAGCCGCTGCAATCATCGGCCAGGTTCCTGGGCCGGCTCCCGAATCTTGCGACTCACTCTCATCCTTCGCTCTGAACGCAATCCACGCGGCCAATGCAAAGACTGCGATTCCCACGCAGTAACTCGCGAAGCGCTCGTTGAAGATCGGCGTAGTGAACGCGGGCGGATTGATTGTCACCAGCGCAAAGAATCCGAGCACAAGGCACAGCAAAGCCAGGACGCGCAGCAGCAGCAACCGGGTCCGGCGTGCCACCCATAGCAAAGCCGCGCCCTCAACCAGCCAGCCTGTAGTAAGCCAGCGGTCGTGTGCCTTGAGAGGGATCGCAATCGTCAGGAAAACAACCGCCGCGGTGAGATGCAGAGACGACAGCAATGCAGTACTCTCACGCAACCCTGCCGTGGCGGGCAAACGAAGTAGCAACAGATAGAACGCAGCAAAGCCGACCGCCAGCCAGGCATATGCCCAATCGCTCTTGAACCAATCAAAGAGAGCGTAATAGGTGAGGAATCCCAGGGCGGCATTGGCGATTGGCAACAAAACCAGCGCCAGGTTGTCCCATGCCGAGTGAGGCGCGCCATCTTCCAGATCCACGCGGATCAAACGCGGAGCGAACGCAAAGATGAGGAAGAAACAAGTCACGAAAAATGTCGTCCACCCAAACTGAGATTCCGAGTAATAGTCGAACCACCAGCCCGCGAAGAGCACGACTGAGCCGAGATAGGCCGCAAAGAGCAGCCGCGACCATGGGCGCAGCGCAACCAGGACAAGCACCGCAAGGTCCAGCACTAGTAGATAGGTAAAGAGCGTGATCTCGTGATTCTCACCCGTCGACACAAGGATCGGCGTGCTGATCGCGCCCACGATGGCATAGAGGCCCAGCAACTCCGCATCCTGCGCCCAGGCCATATATCCGTTGAACGCCGTGACCGCGATCATCGCCGCGAAGGCCGCGCCCGCGGGCATCAGATGATAGAGCGAGAATGCCGCCCAAAGCGACAGGTAGAGTGTTCCGCTGCCGACAGCCTTGAGCCCGTAGGAGAAGATCGCATAGCCGCGGCTGCGAAATCGTTCGGACCAGACAGTGATCGCCGCGCCTGCGACGAGACCGATCAACACGCGCCCTAGCGGGCCAATCCAGTGATTGTCAATGGCCCACTTCAGAAACCAGGCCACGGCAATCAGCACCGCAAGAATGCCGATGCGATTAAACCAGTGCGAACCGATCCGGCTCTCGAGTGTGCGCCCATCAACCCCCAAGGCCGCCTCATGGTAGCCAAGATTTGGCGCGGCAATCGGCGGCAATGGCCTCGTCGCCTGCGGTGCGCCGACCGGCGCTAGAGGCATCCCTGCTTCACCTGCCTTCGCTCTACGCGCGATCTCTGCCGTCCACGCAACCGGAGGTGGGTTGGTTTGTGCGGCGGTCGCCGAGGCTGACGGCGCCGGAGACTGAAACTCCGGCGAGAGAATGCCCTGACGGCTAAGCGCATCTTCAAGCCGACGCACCCGCGAACGCAGCTCGCCGACCTGCTCTTCAAGACTGCCAGAATGGTCTGTGCTCATTGCCGTCCACTCTACAGCAAAGGGGCCCGAGTTTCCATCAAAACCGGGGAGTTCCTAGCCGCTCTACAATGTTTTCTTGCTCCATGAATTCCAACGCGATCACTTCGAAGTGGTGCTGGTGTCGCCGCGCAATCCCCTCAATATGGGAGCGGTGGCGCGAGCCATGGCCAACTTTGGCTTCAAGCGGCTGTCTGTAGTGGCCCCTTTCGCCCCGGTATGGCGCGAGGCCAGGTCAGCGGTCGGCGCGCCAGATCTGCTCACAAATGCTTTGGAATCAGCATCTCTTGCCGAAGCTGTCGCCCATTGCACGCTGGTGGTGGGTACCGGGACGCTGACCTATCGCAAGCCCGAGCAGCTGGTCGTTGCTTTGCCTCATTTGGCTCCGCTGCTCAGAGAAGAACTGGACCGGGGCGGCCACATTGCGCTCGTTTTTGGCTCGGAAAAACATGGGCTAACGCGGGAAGATCTCTCTTATTGCCATCTCCTGGTTGAGATACCAACAGATCCCGAGCAACCTTCGATGAATCTGGGACAGGCGGCAGCGGTCTGCCTTTACGAGCTTGCCGCGCGCCTTCCGGAGGCGGAGGCTGGCCCGCTGTCACGTTCTCAGCCCGCGGCGACCTCTGAGGCTCTGGAACTGCTGGCCGGGTTGGTTGAGGAGACGATGAATGCTGCCGGCTACTCTCCTCCGGCGATGCAGCCGGCCAACGACCACGATCTGCGCCTGCTGCTGCGGCGGCTTAACCTCTCCGCGCACGACACGCGTCGGATCTTGGGAGTCTTTCGCCGTATTCTATGGAGGTTGAAACGCGCCCGGGCCACCGGTAAGCAAAGCGGCTAAGAATACAGTTGCGTTTCTATTCGCCATGAAACTGGAAATGCTGTTAAAGTGTCGCTCAGGGTTTCCCCCCATGTTTGTGGCTACCTTCCGTCATCATTTTTCTTCTCTGGCGGCTTCGATTCGGCTCGGCGCGCTCGCCTGCGGCGCCGCTCTCGCGCTGGCGGCTGTTGATTCCGCGGGCGCTCAGGAGCCTCCACAGCCAGCGCAACCTGCGGCAGCTCAACAACCTGCGACGCCGGCAGCACAAGCCGGCGACAGCCAGAAGCCGCCCGCTCCGGTCGAACTGGCTCCAGCGGCCTCGCCAGACGTTGCCTTGCCAACTGCTCCCGCGGCGGCTCCTGCTGTAACGCCAGCCACACCGCCGGCGCAGGCCGCTCTGGAGGAGTCGAAGGCCTCAGAAAAATCCCTGCCGAGCGGCATCAGCGAAGAAGAGCTGAGACAGATGCTTGTCGGCAAGACGCTCTACCTGCGCGGCGGCTACCTGGACAACTCACTCAAATTCGACGAGCATGGCCACATTATCGGGAGCTCGCCCCAGGGCTCCTATACGCTCAGCGCCATTGAGATCAGTAAGACACACCTCACAAAACATAAGGTAGAGCTGGAAGGTATCCGATATGGGCTGCACTTCGGCGGCCAGCTTGCCTCTGAGGATTTATCGAAGGCCTATGACCGGGTGAGGATCACCCAAAAAAAGAAAACGGTGATCATCACCGTCGACCGGGAGATCGTCGTCAACCCCAAGAAAAAGAAGGAAGTAAAGACAGGCAAAGAGAAAAGCAAGAAGGGCGAGACCTCGGTCTCACCGCCTGGACAGGCCGCCGCGCCTGCCGAGATCAGCGAAGCCGACCAACTGAAGGCCTCAATCGCTGCGGTGCCCGTGGCCGAACAACCCGGAGATCCCCAGAGTGTGACCACAACCACCTCTCCTCTGCACGCCACAAAGCTGCTTAAGGACGCGCTCAGCAACATCTTTGCCCAAGGGCTGGATGAGCGGATGGTGGCCGCCATGCCCGAGTTCTGGAAACTGTACTACGAGGCTGTGGCAGCCAAATCCGACTACCGGCCCAAAGACCCAGCCGTCCTGCGCCAGAATACCGTGGACAAAAAGGCGCAACTGCTGACCAAGTTCGAGCCGGATTCAAACGAATATGCACAGGCTAATGGCGTTGCTGGCATGGCTCTTTACCACACTGTCGTCGGCGCCGACGGCAAGGCACAGGAGATCGCCGTCGGCCGGCCCATTGGATTTGGCCTGGACGAGAACGCCGTCGAAGCAATCCGAAAAGCGAGCTTTGAGCCTGCGCTCAAAGACGGCAAACCCGTTCCGGTCCTGCTGGACCTGGTGGTGCAGTTCCGTATCTTCTCCAATCGCACCAACGTCCACAGCAATCCCGAGCCGACCGATAAGCCCGCTGAACCCATCCTGCCAGGCCCCTACAGCCTCCAGCACCCTTAAAAAAACCAGACAGTAGATGGCAGATAAGTACCGCAAAAGACGCAAGAAATTGCATCTCCCTGCAGCTCAGTTAAGGTAAGATCTTTGTTTTCATACACTGTTAATGGAATCTAAATTGCACTGAAATAAGCATCCCCAGTTTCCCGGTAACCGACAAAGTCTCCGTTGAGCGGAGTAACCGCGTCAGGTTAACGGTTGTCCATGTGCCTTGAAAGGGTTGCACCCATGAAAAGACCTCTGCGCTTAGTTTCCACCGCCACCGTGACCGCCGCCGTTGCACTCCTGCTTGGCACCCAGTCTGGGTTGGCAGATCCGCTTGGCGTGACTCATCTCAACACCCCGGTGATAACGCAGTATCCCGCGGACGGGGGATCGGTGGTCGCCATACCCATTCAGCTCACGAACAACAATACTTACGGGGTAGAGATTCTCAGCTTGGGGAGCCTCTCGTCTGCGTATGACGAAGGGAACCCGGGCGACGTGGTTACCGGTGTCTCCTTCGACAATGACGGTTCAGGAAACTCAAGTGGGAACTGCTTTGCATACGAGACCCTGAAGAAGAGCGTTAACGGCGCTAGCGGCGGTAGCTGCACGTTGGAAGTGCTGCTGACCGTGACCGGCGTAGCTCCTACAAAGCTCCCCCCGGATGACCTGGGAGTCAGCTTGGTCACGGACGCGGGAATCATCTACACAGGGGGCTCAGACTTTGGCGGCCCTCAGCACATGGGTGTAGAATTCGGCGTCGAGGTGCAGGAAACGGACGCCCCTGAACCTGGCAGTCTGATCCTCTTTGGCACCGGACTTCTTGGCCTAGCCGTGGTGATGCGCCGGAAGTTCAGCCACTCCTAAGAGCGCCGTTTTTTTCGCTTGAGTCCGTGAGCCTTCAGGACGCGCGGACTCAAGTCGCCCCCCGCAAGAACCGAATCTCCTACGAATCCCTCAGGATCGATTCAAGACAACCTCCCACAGTCCCGGAAAGCCATCTCGATCTGACCGAGCCACCGTCCTTCGCTGCCTTACGCTCAAGCGGGCAGGTCTTCGGCTGTCTGCCAGTTTGTAGAGGCCTTACAGGACGTTGCGAGACATTTGCAGCACCGATCGGTGCCCGGCTCCTATAGAAACCGAGCCGGTGGGCCTTGTCTTACCTCACGACTTCGCCTGACGGGCTTTCGACGCTGGCACGACGGCTGTCTTGCGGTTGTCTTACCAGCGCAAGACATTTGTCCGATGCGTGCAAGACGCGGCGCAAGACAGCGTTAGACAACACGATTCTTAAACCAAGAAATGCTCCAAATGACCGTTTTTGGCCTCTTTCCGGTGATACTCCGCGAGGCATCGCCGCGTCAGCGGCCCGGAAAGCTCTTGGGAGCCGGTTTGACCTGGAAGAGATGCCTTCGCTGTCAGGTTTAGTAATCAGGGCAGGGGTTGCCAGAGCTCGACCCGGTTGCCCTCCGGGTCCCAGATCCAGGCGAATCGCCCGTAACTCAGTTCCTCGCGCTTGGGGTCGATGCGCACCCCGGCTGCAGCCAGTTGGGCCAGAAGCTGGTCCAGGTCGTCGACGCGGAGGTTGACCATATAGCTCTGGGCTCCGTCGCCGAAGTAGGCTGTGGTCTGGGGAAAGTGGGAGAAGACGGTCATGCCGGCCGACTCCGGTCCGTCGAAGAAAAGATAGGATTCTCCTCCCGAGTTGATTCCAAAATGGGTCGAGTACCAGGCAGAGAGTGCCTTCGGATCCTGCGCCTTCAAAAAAACTCCACCTACGCCGATTGCTTTGGCCATGCTTTTGCTACTCCTCCTTTCGAATGATCTCATCGAGCTTGGGTTTGTGTTTGGCGGCGCGGCCGGTCCGTGGTTCGGTGGAGAGGACGCGGGCCGGTTTGGGCTGGCCCACTCGCTCTCTCGCGTTGGCCTTGACCGCCTTGGCGGCAGAGAACTTTCCTGGCTTGCGCTTCGTCATGGCCGCTGCTTGCGTTCCTTCCTCTTAAGGATGAGTATGGAGTAAATCGTGCCGGAGCGAAAGCCCCTCCGCAGATTCGTGAGGTTCGCCGGCGAGCGGGTTTCGCCCTCCCGGCGGCGAATCTTGTCATCGGGATGGAGAGCGATGGAAGAGCGGGATTTTTTCAATGAGACGACCGAGCTGCGCACGCACACCCTGATCTGCCCAAAGTGCGGGCAGGAGGGTGAGTACAAGGTCACCTGGGTGGTGAGGCGCAAGCGGGCACAACTGCCGCGCGGCGCCGACGAGCGCGACCGGGCCAAGTTCGCCAAGGCGCAGTCGTATATGGTGCGGCGCGACGAGAAGCTCGGCTGCGCGAATGTTCGATGCCGCAAGCCATTTGAGATCAGCTCCTTGCAGTCGGTTGCGTTCCTGAATGAGTAGGTTTCCGGGCTTCGTGGGAAACCCATAGACAGGTTGACAGCGAGATCCGGATCGAGCACCGACTTCGGTGTTTCTGTGAGATGGGCTTTTGAAAGCCATTGATTATGAGCAGGTTAACCAAGGCTTCGCAGCTTCAGCGAAGTCATGGATCTGTGATTCCGTGAGAAGCTCCTCTATAAGTGATTTATTTTGAATGTTTTATGTATAGCTCCACAGCTTCACAGTCAAAAATACGTTTGTTTTATTCAGAGGGGGCCTCCAATTGAAGCCAGCCGCCGGTGAGGGCTGCTCGTTGATTTGTTTTATTGTGCGCCGAAGGAGAGTTATTCTCTGCAAACGGCCTGCGGGGCAGACGCAGTTTGTGTGTTTTGGGGTTCGTCGTTTCCCACCTTTCGCAAAGGACGGGAAGGATGGGGCACCCGAGCTATCTGATTACATCAGGTTTGGGAAGGCGCCGCAGATTCGGCTAGGCGCTGGGCTCGCCATAGGGCGCCTTCGAGGGAGACTACCGCGTCGCGGCCTACCGGCATCTCGGGGGCGGCGGCTTTCAGGCTGGCGAAGAAGGCTTCGCGCACCATGGTCATCTGCGAGAGCACGCCACCGGTCCAGGCTACCGGAACTTCCCCACCAATATTGTGCTTGCGGCGGAGCTTGGAGCGGACGAGCAGAACAAAGTCGACCAGATCGGAGGCGGCTTCGGCGAGAACTTCGATCGCGACCGGGTCGCCGGCCTCGGCGAGTTCATTGATCGCCGGGGCGAGAGCGGCGAAGTCCGGTCCGGGGGTGCTGTCGCCCAGGTTTACCAGATCGTCGAGGCTGGGCGTGCCCCAGATCTTGCCTACCTTTTCAAGCACTTGCGTCGGTTCTTCGCGGTCGTAGGCGTTGAGGGCGCGGCGGATCGAGTGCAGGCCGATCCAGTAGCCGGAGCCTCGGTCGCCAAGACGGGAGCTCCAGCCGCCAGCGCATTCCCTGCTGCCATCAGGAGCGCGGCCAATGGTGTTCGTGCCGGTGCCTGCGATCTGGAGGATTCCAGGGCCTCCGCGGAAGGCTGCATCGAGGGCGATGACCTCGTCGCCGACGACTTCGGAGTGTTCGACCGCAAAATCGTGTAAGACAGCCGTAATCCACTCTGTCGTACCGGGCATGGAGGCGGAGGCTACGCCCACCGAGGCGGCGTGGAGACTGGTTACGCCAGCCTGGGCGTACACCTCATTGAGCAGCGCGCGGAGATTGGTCTCGGCAGCCTCGGCTCCGACCCGGAGTCGCTTGATGGAGCCGTTTTCCGCGTGGGCGAGGAGTTGGTCGCCTGCCATGATGGAGGCGCGGGTCCGAGTGCCTCCGCCGTCGATGCCTAAGACTGCGATCATCTTGAGCTGCTCCATTGCATGTCAGGATCAGCTTATCGTATGGGGATTCGATCCGCGCCTAAGCAGCGGACCATGTCAACAGCCTGCAATCCCAGGATTCCGCTTCGCTCCATCCAGGGCTGCATTCGGTCGCTCCCTCCGGAAGCGGGGAGCAAAATGCGAGAGGTTGACCAAAGGAGTGTGAAAAGGCTCAAATTGGGCCATGAGCCGTTTTCCGCCGCGTTTCTCTTGTACTTTTTTCATCGCACGTTGACGGGAGTGGAATTATCTTTGGAAGACTGGATACGAGTGGAAGGGACTCCCCGCCCATGGGGAGATGAGGGAATCGAATGACCACAAACGTAACCTTATCGCTGCCGCGAGGGGAATCGCGCCTGACTGGATCGAGTAAGGACCAGAGAACCGAGCTAAGCGTCGAGGCGCTGGTCCAGTCCTTTCTGGATAACCTGATTTTTGTGCAGGGCCGGTCAACGGAGCGGGCCACGGTCAACGACCTTTACATGGCTCTTGCGCATACAGTGCGCGACCGGCTGGTGGAGCGTTGGATTCAGACGGTGAAGAACTACCAGGCGCAGGATTCGCGGGTGGTTTGCTACCTGTCTGCGGAGTTCCTGACCGGACCGCATTTGGCTAACAACCTGATCAATCTGGGCATCTACGACGAGGCCGAGCAGGCGATGCGGCAGTTGGACATCGACCTGAATGTGCTCATTGAACAAGAGGAAGAGCCGGGCCTTGGCAACGGCGGCCTGGGCCGGTTGGCCTCGTGCTTCATGGATTCGCTGGCCACGCTGGATATTCCAGCGATCGGCTACGGCATCCGTTATGAGTACGGCATCTTCAACCAGCAGATTCGCGACGGCTGGCAGGTGGAGTCGACCGACAAGTGGCTGCGCCTGGGGAATCCCTGGGCACTGGAGCGGCCCGAGGACGTTTTTGAAGTAAAGATGGGCGGACGCACGGAGAGGCGCACCGACGCCAAGGGACGCCAGATTGTCGAGTGGATTCCGCAAAGGGTTGTGCGCGGAGTGCCGCACGATACGCCGATCCTGGGCTACCGCACCAACACGGCCAACACCATGCGCCTGTGGGCGGCGCAGGCTGTCGAGAGCTTCGACTTTGAGACCTTCAATCACGGTGACTTCTTTGGCGCGGTGGCCAACAAAGTTTCGAGCGAGAATATTTCGAAGATTCTCTATCCCAACGATGAAGGCATGGAGGGCAAGCAGCTAAGGCTGGCGCAGCAGTTCTTCTTCGTCTCGTGCAGCTTGCAACACATCGTGAAGATTCAGGTCTCGCAGCATCGTCCGCTGACCGAGCTGCACCGCAAATTCGCGATCCAGATGAACGATACGCACCCGGCTATCGCGGTTGCTGAGCTGATGCGGCTGCTGGTCGACGAGCATGGAATGGAGTGGAATGCGGCCTGGAATGTGACGCAGAATACGCTGTCCTACACCAATCACACGTTGATGCCAGAGGCGCTGGAACAGTGGCCGCAGGATCTCTTCGGCTCGCTGCTTCCCAGGCATCTGGAGATCATCGACGAGATCAACCAGAGGCATCTTGAGAATGTGCGGGCAAAGTTCCCCGGCGACGAAGATCGCGTGCGGCGGCTCTCACTGATCAACGAGGATGGCGGGAAGTATGTGCGCATGGCGCACCTGGCCTCGCTGGGCAGCCATGCCATCAACGGCGTGGCCGCGCTGCACACTGAGCTGCTGAAGACTCACGTGCTGAGCGACTTCTATGCACTGACGCCGGAGAAGTTTTCCAACAAGACCAATGGCGTGACGCCGCGGCGCTGGATGGTGCTGAGCAATCCCAGGCTGGCCCAGTTGCTGACGGCGCGGCTGGGCGCGGGCTGGATACACGATCTGGAAAAGCTGCGCCGGCTGGAGCCGCTCGTAGACGACCAGGAGTTCCGCGAGGAGTGGAGCGCGATCAAGAAGCACAACAAGCTCCAGCTCTCTGCGTACATTCAGGAGCGGTTGGGGATCGAGACCGATCCGGAGTCGATCTTTGACGTTCTGGTCAAGCGGCTGCATGAGTACAAGCGCCAGCACTTGCAGGTGCTGCACATTCTCACTTTGTTTAAGCGTATCCAGCACAACCCGGATGTGGAGGTTGTGCCACGGACCTTTGTCTTTGGCGGAAAGGCCGCGCCGGGCTATCGCATGGCCAAGCTGATCATCAAGTTAATTCATTCTGTGGGTGAGCGCGTTAACTCCGATCCGCTGGTGCGCGACAGGCTTAGGGTTGTCTTTCTGCCTAACTACAGCGTGAAACTCGGGCAACGAGTTTATCCGGCGGCCGACCTGAGCGAGCAGATTTCGCTGGCCGGCAAGGAGGCCTCGGGTACGGGCAACATGAAGTTCGCCATGAACGGCGCGGTGACGATCGGCACGCTGGACGGGGCGAATATTGAAATCAGAGAGGAAGTGGGCGAGGAGAACTTCTTCCTCTTCGGGCTGACGACTCCCGAGGTCGAGAAGCGCAAGCAGGAGGGCTACAGGCCGCGGGCGATCTACGAGTCGAACGCGATGCTGCGCGAGGTGCTTGACTCGCTGATGAGCGGCGAGTTCTCACACGGCGACAAGAGCTTGTTTGAGCCGCTGGTGAGTTCTCTGCTCAACAGCGACGAGTACATGCTGCTGGCAGATTATCAATCGTATGTCGATTGCCAGGACCGGGTCAGCGCTGCCTACAAGGATCAGGACGCTTGGACGCGCATGTCGATTTTGAATGTGGCGCGAATCGGTAAGTTTTCATCGGACCGGTCGATCCGCGACTACTCGGCGGAGATCTGGAAGACCTGGCCGGTGAAGATACAGATGTAGGTTGCTCGGAGTTAAGTGGGGTCCTATGACAATCAACCGCTTAGCCGTTGGAGCAACGTTTCTTGCCATTGCAGCGATTCGGTGCGCAGGTCAAGGAACAGGTTCGTTGAAGATAACGGTCACGGATGAGACGGATGCTTCAATTCCTCGCGCTCAGGTTCAGGTGACGAGTGGAAAAACGATCAACGTCGTGGCCGATGAGTATGGGAATGTTCTCGTTGAGGGTCTGCCACCGGAGACCTATTCGGTCACGGCGAAATTTCGAGGGTTTGTAGACGGACGGGTCTCTGGGATCGTTGTCTCTGCCGGAATGAAGCGAGAGGTGGTGCTCAAGTTGGAGCTGACACCGCCGATTTTCTACGAAATACAAAGCTACGCAACGCTGGATCTGCACTCGTATGACAAGCTTCTTGGGGTATTTAAGGAAGCAAGTCTTTGCCAGGATCAAGTTAAAGGGAGGGGGCAGTCCTATCGATTCCTCTGGCTGCCGACTTTTGATCATCCAGTCCTCATGAGGGTTGACTTTGGAGAGGACGGCCACGGCATTCTGCGCACCAAGATACTGACCGGTAAAGGCGGTTACGGATTGGGGAAAGTAGCGACAGACACAACCAGACGCCTCTCCCATGACCAAGAATACGAATTGGTCGCCACTCTTGCCGATGTCGGGTTTTGGACCTTGCCGGCGAAAGTGGAGATCCCAGACCACTATCTCGTCGATGGGACTCTTTGGTTTATTGAAGGTGTTCGCAACGGCGAGTGTCATGTTGTCGAGCGAGTTTCCTCGCCCCTCACAGATGTGTTTCGCGACCATTTTCTTGGAAAAGTCGGGGAGGTTCGGCCATATTATCAGTTGGACAACAGTGATTCGGAACAAGGCCCCGGTCCAAGTGTGACCACCCCAAAATGAGTGGGTGTAGATCCTTCCCGCTGCCGGCGGAAACTGGGTTAGCCATTTGTGGTATTGTTCCCGCATGGAACGCAGACAGGTTTTCTTCGCCGCTCTTCTCTTTCTCGCCTCCACGATGTTCATCTCCGCACAGAACCCCGCACCTACGCCGCCGATGGGGTGGAACAGTTGGGATGCCTACGGGTTGACCATCGGCGAGGCTGACTTTAAGGCCAACACCACCGTGCTGGCGGGGCTCAAGCAGTTTGGATGGACTTATGCGGTGATCGACGAGGGATGGTACATGGAGAATCCCGATGGCGCGCATCTGGCCGACAAGAAGTATCTGCTGGACGGGAATGGGATTCTGATTCCCGTCGAGAGCCGCTTCCCTTCGTCGGCGGGCGGGGCGGGATTCAAGCCGCTGGCCGACTGGGTTCATGCGCAAGGGCTGAAGTTTGGCATTCATATTGTGCGCGGGATTCCGAAGCAGGCGGTGGAGAAGAACTCGCCGATCGCGGGAACGAGCTTTCACGCCAAGGATGCCGCAGACATCAACTCGCCCTGCGGCTGGGATGAGGGCAACTGGGGCGTGGCCGATAACGAGGCGGGGCAGGCCTACTACGACTCCATGCTGAAGCTCTATGCGGGCTGGGGCCTCGACTACCTCAAGGTCGATTGCATCTCGGACCATCCGTACCGGCCCACCGAGATTCGCCAGATTGCCGAGGCGATCAAGAAGACAGGACGACCGATCGTGCTGAGCCTTTCGCCGGGACCGACGCAGATCGAGCACGCGGCCGAGGTGGCGAAGTATGCGCAGATGTGGCGCATCACCAACGATCACTGGGATGGATGGACGCTGCCCTCCAAGCCGGAATGGGGCGAGTTTCCCTTCGGCCTGGCCGGCGAGTTCGACCGCATCGCCAAATGGTCTAGCTACGTCAAGCCCGGCAATTGGCCAGACGCCGATATGCTGCCCTGGGGTTCTCTGACGCCGCATCCGGGATGGGGCGAGCCACGCCAGTCGCGCCTGACGCAGGAAGAAGAGAAGACCGAACTCAACCTGTGGTCGATCTCGCGCTCGCCGCTGATCTTTGGCGGGAATCTGACCAAGCTGGATGATTTCACGCGGTTGCTGATGTCGAACAAGGAAGTGCTGGATATCGATCAGAAGGCATGGGCGAGCCATCCGGTTGCCAATCTGCCGGCGGGTTTTGAGAATGTGCGGGTGTGGGAGGCGTCTGAAGAGGCATTTGCAGACCCGCCCGAGTTTGTTGCGCTCTTCAATCTTGACGACAAGCCGGTCACATTGCATTTCACGTGGAAGCAGGTTTGCCAGAGCTGCGCTACGAACGGGGCGCGCAATCTCTATGACGGCAGCAAATGGAAGGGCGCCGATGCAGTCGACGTGAAGTTGCCAGCCCACGGGAGCACGATCTTCGCTAGTCTGAACAGACTTACGGGACACGCAAAGTAAGGGTCCATGCGGGAATTGGTTGCGTTGACCTCCGGGTCGGCTTTACTGGCGACGTCTGGCGGCGTGGACGCCGCCAGTTCAGCCGGTCTGGAGACCGGCACTACATTTCTTTCTCAATTTGCGGAGAGACTCTAAGAGTCCATGCAGAGAAGAACGTTTGTCGGCGGATTGACCGCGGTCTGGATCACGGCGGGCAGGCTTGCGCTCGCGACGCCGACTAACGGCCAGAAGCTGGCCGATGCGGCGCGGGCGCAGTTGGGGGTGACCACGGGCTACGATCCGACGTGGACGCAGATCGGATATCCGGGCGGCGATGTGCCGCGCTCGACGGGCGTCTGCGCCGATGTTGTGATTCGCGCGGCGCGCGATGGGCTGGGCCTGGACCTGCAAAAGCTGGTGCATGAAGACATGGTGAAGCACTTCGACGACTACCCTGCGCACAAGGCGTGGGGATCGAAGCATCCCGATGCGAATATCGATCACCGTCGAGTTCTGAACCTGGAGACTTATTGGACGCGAGTAGGCGCGCGGTTATGGGCCGCCGAGACACCGACGGCGGGCGATGCGTTTCCCAAGCCTGTCGAAGCCGGCGACATTGTCACTTGGCTGCTCGATGCGCGGCTGCCACATGTGGGCATCATAGTAAGTGCACGCCCGCAGAGGCGGGTGGTTCATAACATCGGCCGCGGAGTAGAAGAGAGCACACTTGAAGACTTCCATGCGGAGCGGGCGGTGGGGCATTATCGCTGGCCGGTGGGCTCTTGATCTGAGAGGGTACAGGTTGAGGCTCTTTGTTTCCCATCTCCTAAAGTCGGGACCTGGAAGACCTGGCTGTTTATTGCGCGGAACTTTTTCCGGTCGTAAAGGAATTGGATCACACCGATTCGACGGCGTTGATCTTCTTAGAGATTTCAAAGGCGAGCGGCTCAACGGCGGAATGGAAGAGCCTGCGCTCGCGTGTGGGCAGTTCGTCGAGCAGATCGGAAAACGGCGTTACTTCACAGCCCGGAAAAGCAGCGAAGCCGACTGTGTCGGCCATGCGGCAGCTCAGGTTAATCAAGCTGGCCATCTCCCATGGGTCATCCCTCTCGCGCGGCGCATGGTGGTCGCCGACGATGGCTTCAAACTCGGGCGGCAGCTTCCAGTCCACAATCAGTTGGCGGCCAGCCTCGCAATGATCCCAGCCGAAGAGCTCCCGCTCAGCCTTGAGGATGCTTGCAGGAGAGCCGCTATGCGCTCCGAGCGGCACGCTGTACTCTTTAGGGCGAATTACCGCCAGCGCCAATCGCCCGATGTCGTGGATCACGCCCGAGGTGTAGGCTACGTCCCTGTTCATGAAGCCGACCGAGGCCAGTTGATCGGCGATCAGGGCGCAGGCAAGGTTGTGTCGCCAAATCGTCCGCATGGCCGGCTGATTCAGCGCCTTGCCCATGTATCCGCGCACACCGACGGTGAGGCACAGGCCTTGCAGGTTATTGGCGCCCATCACTGCGATGGCCTGCAAGATGCTGCTGGCGGGAAAGCGCGGCGCGTACAAGAGCGAGTTTGCAATGGTGAGAACTTCGCTGGCAAAGGCCGGATCGGCGGAGATCAGCTCGCTCAACTTGTGCAGTTGCACATTCTCATTGTTGGCCAGTTGCAGTACGCGGAGAGCGACTTGGGGAAAGGGGGGAAGACGCAGATGGGCCCAGGATGGAGCGATCGGCGCTTCCCGTCGTCTCTCGCTTTGCAACATCGAAGTCTCCCTTCGCAACGGAGGTCCGCCAGGCCCGGCAAAGATTCCGCCGTTGCCGCGAATGGTTGCTGATTGTCCCTTCGGCAAGCGGAGGGATTCCTTCAGAGATAGTTGCTGAATGAGCGAGATCTAATGACTGAATCGGTTGTGCAAGAAAAAGCAGCGCAGGTTATGCGAGAAGATCATGAAGATCAGAAGTCAGTCCTGGCAAGTCGCGCGCCGCGGAGAGGTGCATAAGTGCGCCAAATCCAGCAGGCGCTGGTAGAGGCGGGCTGGATACTCCTAAGGATAGAAGAGTTTTTGATCGGCGCACAGAATCAAGACTCGCAGTTTATGTGAGAGTGTTTTCGAATCTACTGCTCGTCCTGCACAACCGAATGACAGGCCTCGTATGGTTCGTATCTGTCATACTTGGCCGATCGAGCAACGATCTTTCAGAGGTCTTCTCCGCGATAGTATCCACATTGTCTGAAGCTTGCTGAGGCGACGGATCGTCGCACCACCAGAAATAAAAGGAAGGTGAGCACGAAGAGTCCCGCAAATCAAAAAATATGCCCAGTGTCCTTGAAGACATTCCCCAACCCTCCACCTCCGCGTTGCCACCCCGGAGGTTCAACGAATCTACTCTGTCGTGCTCAAGAACATTTCTCGTGCAGTTGAAACTTAAGGTCTCAATTCCGCAGTTGTATGTGAGCCGAATCACACTTTGAGAGAATGGAGACCACTCTCCGTGTGATTGCACTCCCTAATTCCGTTGATTGAAGGGTGCGACCTCACGTTGAAGCGCAAAGCGATACGATGATCTTTGGAGCGAAAGATGGCGAGAGTTCTCGATGGAGTGGCGATTGCCGCGGCAATCAAGCAGGAAGTGGCCGAGGAGGTCCGCGTGCTGGCGGCGCGGGGCATAAGGCCTGGACTGGCGGCTGTGCTGGTGGGCAATGTGGCCGCGTCGGAGATCTATGTGCGCAGCAAGGTGCAGTCCTGCGCCGAGCTTGGAATCTATAGCGACCTGATTACGCCGCCCGAGACCGTGACCACCGAAGAGATGCTGGAACTGGTGGCCCGGCTCAATGCGCGCGACGAAATCGACGGCATTCTGATCCAGTTGCCGCTGCCCGCGCAGGTGGACGCGAAGGCGCTGCTCGACGCCGTTGCGCCTGACAAGGATGTGGACGGGTTTCACCCCGTGAATGCGGGCCGGTTGCAAGCGGGTCGTCCGGCTCTCGCGCCCTGCACTCCGGCTGGGATTATCGAGATTCTCAAACGAAGCGAAGTTCCCATAGCCGGCCAACACGCCGTCGTGGTCGGCCGAAGCGATCTGGTAGGCAAGCCGGCGGCGATGCTGCTGCTGCATCAGAACGCGACGGTGACCATCTGCCACTCGAAAACGCACGACCTGGGCGCAATTACTCGCCAGGCCGATATTCTGGTGGCCGCTATCGGTCGCGCGGGGTTCATCACGCCGGAGATGGTCAAGCCCGGCGCGACGATGGTCGATGTGGGCATCAACCGGATCAATGACCGGGCCGAGTTTGACCGCTTCTTCGCGGGCAACGCCAAGCGCGAAGCCGCCTTTCAAAAAAATGGATCTGTGATTGTGGGTGATATTGATCCGAAGGCCTTCGAACTGGCCGGGGCGTATACGCCGGTGCCGGGGGGTGTCGGCAAATTGACCGTGGCCATGCTGATGGCTAATACGGTGCGCGCCGCCAAAATGAGGCGGGGGCTGTAGCAAAATCTATTCGGCTACTGTCTTGAAAGGAACGAATTCATGATAACGTCTGGTACGGCTCTCGCTATTTTGACACCTTGGTACAGTCCACAGACTGGACTGCTTCTTGCAGTATTGGCGGTCGTTGGAGCCAGGGTTATCTACTTCCGGAATATGGGGCATTGTCCGCCAGAACTCAGGCTTCGCAGAAAGGGTTTGGATTATCTCCTGGCAGGGAAAGCCGATAAGGCGGAGGAGTGTTTTCGCACTTGCTTGGCGACGTGCGAAACACCTGATAGAGTTCGTCCATTGGTTTGCCTGGCTGACGCTCTTATAGATCAGGGCCGTTATGAGGAATCTCAGGAGTACCTAAGACGCGCATTAGAATTGGGAGATCCAACTGGAAGCGGTCAAGGCAGTATGGCAGATTTGCTCTTGAAGACAGCAGTCGATCCGGAAAAAGCGCTCGATATGGCCGAGCAGTCTATGGAACTGACCATTGGGATGCCGAGGAATGTTGTCTACTTCGGGGGTGGAGTATACGACGATCTGAAGCGCGCAAAATGCTGGGCGCGAAAGGCACAGGCATTGGTTCAACTCAATCGGCAAACAGAAGCTCATCAAGCAATCGATAGAGCAGTGCGGTTGGTTGAGAATGCTCATAAGGAAGAGCGACAAGTCAGACCTCGCAACTCACTCCTCGTTATGCTCGTTATTGGTAGTCGTCGTCTCTCTAGCCACCGAGAATTGGCATTGGCCGTAGTCCACTGGCAGCTTGGGCTGGCATTCCTCGCGACAGATGATTCAACCAAGGCTATCGAGCATTTTCGCATTACACGCGACACAGACCATAGAGGCAAATATCGCCGGCTAGCGCAGCAGAAGATCCAGCAACTCGAATCGCGACGTTAGTCATTTTCTTTCAAATCACCTGATAGCGTGGAGGATTTTGTGCTGAGAGTTGGTCTCACTGGCGGGCTGGGCAGCGGCAAGAGCACCGTGGCGGCGATGCTGCGCGAGCTTGGCGCAGAGGTGATCGAGGCCGACGAGCTGGGCCGTGCGCTGATGGAGCCGGGGCAGGCGGTCTTCGCTCAAATTGTCCGCGTCTTTGGGCTGGAGGTGGTCGGCTCCGATGGCCGCCTGAATCGTGCGCGGCTGGCCGAGCTGGCCTTTCAGGGCGGGCGGATCAATGAGTTGAACGCGATCGTGCATCCCGCGGTGATTGCCGAGCAGCGGCGTTGGATGGACCAGGTCTTTGTTCGCAATCCTGCGGCGGTGGCTATTCTCGAATCGGCTCTAATCTTTGAAGTGGAACGCGACGCCCGCGCCCGCGGCGAGTTGGAGAGCATACTGGCCGACTGGCGGCGACGCATTGACCGTATCGTTGTGGTCATAGCTCCCGATGAACTGAAGATCGCCCGCTATGCAGCCCGCGTAAGCCCGGTTGGCGTGGGCCGCAATGCTGCCGAGGCCGATGCGCGCCGCCGGTTAGAGTACCAGATTTCCGACTCGGTAAAGGCCGCTCGATCCGACTATGTGATTGATAATGCTGGAGATGTTTCGTATCTTCGCAGCCAGGTGGAGAGGCTGTGGCAGCGTCTCCGCGAGGAAAGCAACAAATCTCTGCAAGATGAGTCCTTAGAATAGTAGTCGAGGGACAGTGAAGTTTTGCCGGGTTCGCAACGGCGCGGCTAAAGGCGTCCCGAAAAAGAAAGCGCCTTCCGCGCGGGTTGCGAGTTGTCAATTGTGTTGAAACGTGTTCCGTGTAGTGATTTCGCACCGTCCCTACAGGACGGGGACTTTTGTTGATCTCTAACCCAGGACTGCGCTGCGCTTGTGCTGGGCTATTATCGACTCTCCCTCCGGGAGAAGAACGTGAGCGGTTTAATCTTCCCGTGGGTCGGCGAAGCCTGTGGACGGCTGATGCAAAGCGGGTTGGTGAAACGCGCTTTATTCACTGTTCATTGGCTTCGAGTGAATGACTACTTTAGAGGTTGAAAAGCGATGAAATTGCGCCAGTTGCTTTTGGTTGTTCTGATCGTGGGCGGGTTCTGGTACATCACCGCGCATCTCCCTAGCGGTTTGGGCCATCTGCCGGTGTTGCATCAATTCGACGCCACCAGCGTTTCCAGCTCCGGCTCCGGGCTGCAGCTCACCGAGGCGCAGGCCGCGCCCGCATACGACGCCGAAGAGCAGAACAACATTGCCGTCTACAGGCGAGTGTTGCCTTCGGTGGTGAATATCACCTCGAAATCGTTGGTTTACAACTTCTTCTTTGAGCCGGTGCCGCAACAGGGGCAGGGCTCGGGATTCATTCTCGACAGGGCCGGCCATGTACTGACCAACTTCCACGTGGTCCAGGGCGCCAACCGCGGCGTCAAGGTGCAGTTGAGCAACAAGCGTAGCTACGACGCCAAGGTAGTGGGCACAGACAAGACGCATGACCTGGCGCTGTTGCAGATCAACGCGCCCAACCTGGAGCCGGTCACGCTGGCCGACTCGCGCGACCTGGCCGTAGGCCAGAAGGTTTATGCGATCGGCAATCCCTTCGGCTTCAACGGAACGATGACGCGCGGCATCATCAGCTCCATTCGTACGATTGGCGGCTCTGAAGGCGCGCCGATCGAGGACGCCATCCAGACCGATGCGGCCATCAATCCCGGCAACTCTGGCGGCCCGCTGCTGAATTCGCGCGGCGAGGTGATCGGGATCAACACCATGATCGCCTCCAACGGGGCTAACCAGAGTTCGGGCATCGGCTTTGCCATTCCGATCAATACGGCCAAAGCGGTGTTGAGCGACCTGACCCGCTACGGGCGCGTGAAGCGGCCTTCTCTAGGAATCGAGTCCTATCCAATTGGTCCCGATCTGGCCTCGCAGATTGGACTGGCGGTCGACTCCGGCGTGCTGGTGCAAAGGGTCATCCCCGGCGGCGCCGCCGAACGGGCCGGAATGCGCGGCGGCAACCAACAGGCCTACGTGGGCAACACTCCCATCATGCTCGGCGGCGACTTTATCGTGGCCATCGACGGCAAGGAAGTCACCGATCCCCAGGAGATCACCGCTCTGATGGAAAAGCACCAGCCCGGCGATACCGTCACCGTGACCTTCTATCGCGGCAAAAAGCAGATCACTCTCAAACTGATCGCGGGTGAGGCGCTGGAGGCAAATCCATAACGACTGGCGACTCGTGCGGTGGTGCAGTTTCCGAGTAGGCTCTCTCGGCAGCTGAAGATCGACGATACGACCCAAATCAGAGATCTCCGGCTGGCCGATCAATATCACATGACAGAACTTGCCGATTGAAACCGGGCCGCATGGGCATCGCGCACTTCTCCCGAGAGCACACCGATAGTCGGCCGCGATTTCATCGAGAGTTTCTATTTCAGCACGCTTTCGGTGTCGACGAGCATTGCATCGTGAATCAGGTTGAGGTAGGCATCGTAATAGGGCTTATGGCTTGCGCCGACGATATTGAGAACCAGGCAACCGGGATGTGCAGCAATGGCAGCGAGTAGGTTTGAAACCATGCGAAGGTTGCGGACCTCCCATCCTGCCACATACTGCCGGCCAAAGAGTCCCGCGGAGGGCTGAATCAGGTTGGCATGGAAGTCGGCCATAATCGCCTGTCTCTGAGATTCCGGCTGGTTGGCCAGCCGGTAGAGTTCCAGCAAGTCGGATGGACTTTTCAATGACTTCTGAAGTTCAGCAGCACGCTTGTCAGTTGGAAATGCATTGGCGCCCTGCCCCCACGCCACCTGTATGGCATCGTCAAATGCCTGCGTCTCGTCAGGAATTGCTCCATCTGCGGTGTGATCGTCCACCAGATAGACGCGTTCCAGGCCGAGGCGGACGGCAAGCGCAACTCCGATATCAAAAGTCTCGTTCGGCTTTGCTTCCGTTCGTTCGAGGAGCTTGAGTGTTTCTGCGGTGAGGCCGTCAGCAGCGCGGCGCTCATCGACAGGCAGACGACACCACTGCACGACAGCGGAAGGGACCTCCCCGGCGGCAAGGAAGAGTGCGGCGAGATGGCGGCGATCGGACGGAGAAGGTTGAACCGGCCACGCGGCAAAGGTTTTATGGATCGCGGATAAAGCTCCGGGAAGGTCCAAACCAACAGCCTTCTGCGCGACCTCAGGCGAGGAGCAATAAGTACTGAAAGAGTCTGGGTAAATGCCCTCGTAGCGCTTCAAGTGCTCGCACTGCTCGCCGGAGAGATTCTCCGCGGTAATCACATCGGGATGAAAAGCGGCGAGTTTGTCGAGAAGAGCAGAGAGCATGGCCTCATCCACGCGAATCGGCAACTGGGAGAGATGAACGCTGCCCAGGGTGAGGATCTGGGTGGCTGGACCAGTCTGCTGGCCCTTCCACTCACGCGGATCGAATGCGGGAGTCTTAGGATTTGAATGGATGGATTCTGCGAGTTGGGCTGAAACCAGGGATACCGTGCAAAACGCGAACAGAAGAGAAAAGACAAATCTCATGACTGGACCTCCCAACAAAACCAGGATTCTCATGATGAAATCTGAAGCGTTTTCATTTTAAATATCAAGACTCTCAAGATGGTAAGCTCCTGATTGCCGCGATTTGAGTAGTTGTAGATCAGCAATTGCATGAGCCGTCTGCAATCGAATCGTTCGGGGATGCCGTTGAAGCAGGGGATGAAGCTGTTGTGCATGCTGGGCACATACTCCAGCGAAGACGTGCGTGGGACGAGCCGTTAGCGCGAATTGGCGGAGGCGGTCATGAGGAATCGAAGCCTGCAAAGTAGAGTTGTGCAGCGGTGAAGCGCTGGACGACACGCCTGCGGTTTCGTTCTCACCGGCAATTTGGAAACTACACCAAAGCTCGATTCTTGCGAGTCGCCACCCTGCCCATTGGCCGTTCTTTCCCAAAAAATGCCGCTTCGTTCACCCTTTTGGCGCGCAATCAACAGGCAACGCCCCGCCACATCCGGTACCATACTTGAGGTACCTATTGCAGAATGAGCCTTAAAGCCAAGCTGGAAGCCGTCATCTATGCCGCGGAGGAGCCGGTCACCCTGGCCCAGCTCACCGCCCTTTTTACCGCCGAAGCCCTTGAATGGAAGGCGGAGCAAGAGGCTGTGTCTGCCGCGCAGGCCGCCGAAGTCGCCCAACCTCTGCCCCTCATCCTGCCCGAGGAGTTCGCCGACCCGGAGCTGGAACCAGTCACGGCTGAGCTCGCCCAGTCAGAGCCTATTCTGTCTGGAACTCTCAGCGAGTTCGTCGAACAGGCCGTCGAGGAGCAGCCCGGGACAAGCCCGGAAACTGCCGTGGAAGCCACGACCGAGCCCACCGAAGATGCCGCCGCAAGGGCAGCCCCGGAGTCTGGCCCCGCCGGAGACGCCACTGAAACGGCCCCGGCAGATGCGGAAGCCACACTACCAGCCGACGAATCTGTGCCCTCAGCAGACGCCGTTGAAGCCGACGCTCGCCGCCAGGCACGCCAGCGCGAGCGCGAGGCCCGCGCCGTGATCCGCCAGCTCCTCGACGAACTCATCGCCTCCTGCGCCGCAGACGGCCGGGGCGTCGAGATTCGCGAGATTGCGGGCGGCTATCGTGTGGCCACCAAGCCCGAGTGCCACGACGCCGTGCGGCTCTTCGTCCGCAGCCTCAAAGTTCCACTCAGGCTCTCGCTGCCGGCCCTGGAAACTCTGGCCGTGATCGCCTATAAGCAACCGGTCACCGCGCCCGAGGTCAACGAGATTCGCGGCGTAGACTCTTCCGGTGTCTTCGGCTCGCTGCTGGCCCGCAAGCTGATCGCCACAGCTGGCCGCAAGCAGGTGATCGGCCGGCCCATCCTCTACAAGACCACCCGCGAGTTCCTCCTCCGCTTCGGCCTCAAGGATGTAACCGAACTGCCCTCGATGGAGGAGTTCGAAAAGATGGCAGCAATCGAGCTCGATGAGCCTGAGCCTGTAGCGGGTGAAGACTTCGAGCAGAAGCCGAACCCTGCCCTGGCTCCAGAAGGACCGGAGTTCGACGAGGCCGCCAGCGAGGAACTGGAAGACACGCCCGCCGAAGAGCAGCAAGATCAGCTCGCATCCACTGGGACCGCCGAGACGGCGGTCAGCATTGAACCTACACCCCCCGAAGAGGCCGCTCCTGCTGCGCCTCCCGCCACCGAGCAGGCAGAAACAGAGACAGTTTCCCATGGCGAAGAAGAAAACTAAGCTCCAGCCCGAATCAACCGAATCTAAACCGACAGAGACAAAGCTGGAATCCGCGTTCGAATCTGAGATTCCGAAGAATGAAGACCCAATCGGTGACACCACCGACGGCGAGGCTGCGGCTGCGCTCGAAGCAGAACCAGAAGCGAAGTCGGAGACTGAAATCGAAGCCGAAGACGGCCCCGAGCCGGAGTCAGATGACCGCCCTGAGTCCGAAGACGACTCGGAACCCGAAGTCGATTCCAAGCCACGTCCGCCTGCCAAGCTCGAGCGCTTGCAAAAGATCCTCGCAGCGGCCGGCATTGCCAGCCGCCGCAGCGCCGAGGCGCTGATCGAGCAGGGCCGCGTGCAGGTCAACGGCAAAGTGGTCACGGTGCTGGGCACCAAGGCCGATGCCGGTCGCGATCACATCCGCGTCGACGGAAAACTGCTCCAAGGCCCCGAACGACTGCGCTACTTTGTCCTCAACAAGCCCAGGGGCTTCGTCACGACGGTCAAGGATCCCGAGCACCGGCCCACCGTGATGCAGTTCTTCGAGAAGATGAAGGAGCGGCTCTACCCCGTCGGCCGCCTCGACTACATGAGCGAAGGGCTTCTCGTGGTGACCAACGACGGCGAGTTGGCCAACCGGCTGACCAAGGCCTCCTCGGGCGTTGAGAAGACCTACTTGGTGAAGGTCGCCGGCCAGCCCACCGAAGCTGAGCTCAACATTCTTCGTGGTGGCGTGGCGATTGACCGTGGCGCGCCCGGCTCGGCCAAGATTCACACTTCCCCGGCCCGCATCCGCCAGGTTCGCCAGGGCGACAACCCCTGGTATGAGGTCGTCCTCATCGAGGGCCGCAACCGCGAACTGCGCAAGATGTTCGAGGAGATCGGCCACT
>CAZGHZ010000055.1:0-31596 GCA_964525655.1 uncultured Occallatibacter sp. | reverse complement strand
CCGGCAATCATGCGGGCTGGAATCTCGTCCAGCCCAATCTCCAACAAAAAGTCCGACATTGTTTTGAGTTTCTTTCCGCGTTTTTCAAGATTCAGAATTTGGGATCGGAAAACCCGGGGCTAACGCCCACGTTTTCGTTTTCTGCTTTCGTCAGGAGCCGGAAGGCTCCTGCTCCCTCCGACTACTATGTCTGCTGCGCTACATACGCCTTGGCCACACCCACGGCCAGATTGCGAATGCGCCCGATCATGCCCACCCGCTCGGTGACGCTGATCGCCCCGCGCGCATCCAGAAGGTTGAAGAGGTTCGAACACTTGAGCGCCAGCTCATAGGTCGGGATGACCGGAAAACGCCGCTTCTCCACTGCGCTGGCCTTCTCATCCGCCAGTATTGCGTTCGCCCGCGTCAGCAGCGCCTTCGCCTCGGCCTCGTAGCTGTTGAAGTGCGACCAGAGCCGCTCGACATCGGCATCCTCGAAGTTGTAGACCGAGTACTGCAACTCCTCGGGCAGACGGACATCGCCATAGGTCACCACCGCGCCGGAGTCGGGGTCGCGCGCCCAGACCACGTCATAGACTGAGTCCACATCCTGCATGAAGGCGCAGAGGCGTTCCAATCCATAGGTCAGCTCGGCGCAGATGGGGTCGAGATCTAGTCCCCCGCACTGCTGGAAGTAGGTGAACTGGGTGATCTCCATCCCGTCCATCATCACTTGCCAACCGACGCCCCACGCACCGACCGTCGGGCCCTCCCAGTTGTCCTCTTCAAACTTCAAGTCATGCTTTGAGAGATCGATGCCAATCGCCTCAAGAGATTTGAGATAGATCTCCTGCGCATTCACCGGAGGCGGCTTCAGAATCAATTGAAATTGCGTATGGCGGAAGAGCCGGTTCGGATTCTCCCCGTAGCGGCCGTCGGCCGGACGCCGCGAGGGCTGCGCGTAGCCGACTTTGTAGGGCTTGGGGTCCAGCACGCGCAGAAAGGTTTCCGGCGCCATGGTGCCCGCGCCCACTTCGACGTCAAAGGGCTGCTGCAACACGCAGCCGCGCTCCGCCCAGAATCTCTGCAAGCGAAACAAAAGCTCTTGAAATGTGAGCGGGATAGTCTTTGGTTGCGATAAGGCTCGGGATGAGGACACAGGTTAACTCTCTCTCGTCGGGACTCAATCGATTTTATCAGCCTTGCAGCCACACCCGACCGAAGTTCGTGGATTCCCACCCATGCGCCAGAAACAAGGCGTCCGGATGGGGCACGGAGAGTTCTTGGTCTGCCCTGTTCAGCATCCCAGCCGCGCCAGAGCCTCGGCCGAGCGCAGCTTGCGCTCCAAATGCCGTTCCAAGGCTTGCAGCGTGAAGCGACGCAGATCTTGTGCCCGCCGTCTGGGCCAAGGCTCGACGGCGAAGGCCGCGACAGGCGCCCGCAACATGCGCAGCGCCAGTTGCCAGGAGTCCGCCGAGAGCTCGCTTGCATTGCCGTTGCGGTGCACCGCGCAGAAGAGGCCGTCGCCAACTGTGTTAAAGCTGGCCTCGCCGGTTTTGAGCGCTTCGCCGCAGGCGGTGCAGCGGGCAATATCTGGCAGCAAGCCCATGAGCCGAGTCATCCAAAGCTGAAAATAGGTCAACGGCATCCAGGGCTGCTCGACCGTGGTCTGCTCCAGCACGGCCACCAGCAGGCGGAAGATCGTTTCCTGGGGATCGTGGTCGGGCAGCGATTCGTCCAGAACCTCTGCGAAAAAGCTGAGCACCGTCATGCGCACGGGATCGACAGCCGCTGAAAGTGGCGAGCGCAGGATTTCGAGCTGATCCAGCCTGACCAACTCCTGCCGGGGCCGTTCGGCAAACCAGGCGCGGGCCACGGTCATCGGCTCCAGCGCCCCGCCAAAGCGCTTTCGGCTCTTGAGCGCAGCTTTGGCCACCCCCCGTACCCTGCCGTAGTCACGCGTAAAGAAGCTCACAATCAGGTCGGCTTCATGGACCGGCCAAGTGCGCAGAACTACGGCCTCGGAGGTTAGCACATTCATGCGATTCCATCATCGCACTCTCGCCCGATCTCAAGGTTGGCCTTGCTGGAACGTGATCCAGGCGGCCCACCGAGCTTTCCACAGGCTGCCGTCTAGTCAGATTGCGGATCTGAAGGTTAAAATACACGCAGAGGTTCCAAATGCCCACCGCAATGGTCACCTTCAACGGCCGCATCACACTTCCCCCGCAAGTGCGCAAAAACCTTGGACTCAAGACCGGCGACAACGTAGAATTTGTCGAAGTCGATAAAGGACGATTCGCAATCTCCTGCCGCGGCAGAATGATCGCGGATACCGACCTTCGCAATCCCAAGCGTGAATTTGCGCCCGTCGTCGAAGACGAAAGGCAACCCGTCCGTTAAGGGGCGGCGAAGAACTGCTCGTACAAGACCGGCACCCTCAGGAGATAAGAGTAGTCGAAGTGAGACTTATTGGCAGGTCGGAGCTTGCTCAGGCCACCACCGTCAACGCGGTGTCAGCCGCTTGGCCTGGAAGCGCGTGCGTTGGGCAAGTGGACACGGGGTTCGAACTGGCGCCTTTGGTGACGGAGCCGCATCCAACTTCGGACCACGCAAAGCTGATCACGATCAAATCAGGAACCTGACAGACAGACGATTGAAGCTCATGAAACTCTCCAGTAGGCTCAACGGAAATGGACCGGCGGCGATTTGTGACAAAACTACCGAGTGCAGGCTAGTCATCTTGGGCTCCACTCTCAGCGCGGTCACCCTGGAAAACACTTCCGCTCAAGGCGCTCTCCAAACAACACCTTTTCCGGGCTAGGTGGGACTGGAGTCTTCTAAGAGTAAAAGCGCAAACAACTCTTCCAACGTGCAACCCGGAGGACGGTTTGGCCCTAATGGTGGCAGGTCGAACTCTAAAAAGGAAGAGAGTCGATATTAGATTTTGACGTGTTTCGAGCTCTCTGCTACCTTGATAGAGGACAATTTACGCCAATCACTCCTCAGTAGCTCAATGGCAGAGCATTCGGCTGTTAACCGAAGGGTTGTAGGTTCGAGTCCTACCTGAGGAGCCAGATACACTAAAGAAAACAGATGATTTATACCGGAGCAGAAATTGGCGGCTCCGGTTTTTTAATGCCGAATGTACGTAGTATGTCCCGGTTTTCAAGACGGCGGTCAATTTTTGCTCCCCGCTGCTTGCCGAATCGGTATCGGTTGCCGCTCAGCATTGGCCTCCATGTAGGCTTGGGTTACGGCCACGCGGCTTGACTGCCACACAAGGCTCCGCAGCAGTGGGACTTGCATCCCGGCCGTGACCTTGGCGGACTCGCGTTCAGGAGTTCAACCGGCTCCTCCGACCGGCGAGGGCGATACCATAGAAGAAGCAAACAGGAGGGCTAGATGTCCCGAATCTCACGGTTGGACCGCGGCGAAGTGACCCCGGAGATGGCCGCAATCTACGACAAGGTCTTTGCCCAGCGTGGCAACGTGCCGAACATGTTCCGTGTGATGGCTCACAGACCTGAGATCTTCTCGACGATGCAGGCCCATTTTGGCGCTATCCTGAACACGGGCACGGTCCCGGCCAAGCTGAAAGAACTGATCATCGTCCGCACAAGCCAGGTGAACGAGACGCCTTACTGCCTGGCCAGCCACACCATTCTCGCCAGAAATCTCGGCTGGACGGACGACCAACTCGCAAATCTCTCCGAGTGGGCGGTGCGGGAAGACTTCACTCCCGCCGAAAAGGCTGCCCTGAAGTTCGCGGAGACCGTTACGCGAGATGCCAACGCCGTTAGCGACGAGCAGTTCGCGGAATTGCACTCCTTCTACTCCGAGGGCGAGATTGTGGAGTTGCTCTGCGCCATCGGGCTCTTCAACTACTTCAACCGCTTCAATAACGCACTCAGGATGGAGCCGACCAAGCCGGGCGAAGGCGGTTGCGGCTCAGAGAATCCGAGATAGTGACCCTTTTGCACCTGTTGGCGAATTAATTGTCACCAGGGTTCTGAGAATATATAGGGGGTGGGGGGTACCCTCCTAGCCTGCATTTCTTACAGAATGCGCAATTACCCGAAATTCAAGGGCTGACGAGGTATCTGAGGGCCAAAAGACCCTCAGGACAGCCGATCTGGAGTTCAGCGCTACAAGTCTCGCCCGCTCCCTAGGGGAGCATTCGACTGGATTGCGACAAATCCATCTCGGCACATTGTCATGTTGCTAGTTTGCACGAATCGTCAGTAATAATCTGCAAGACATTTCATTCAATCAGAAAAAGGAGCTTTCATACCGCATGAAACTTGAATTGCCACAAGGCGATTTCCGCGCCTATCTGTTCGACTGCGACGGCACGATCGTCGACTCCATGCCACTGCACTACATCGCCTGGAAGACGGCCTTTGCGGAGTGGAATTGCCCCTTTCCCGAGGATCTTTTCTACTCCTGGGGCGGCAAGCCTACGCGCGAGATCATTGCCACACTGAATGAGATGCACGGCCTCGCCATGCCGGTCGAGGCTCTCGCCGAACACAAGGAGGAACTCTACTTCGCGTTGCTGCCGCAACTCAAGGCGATTCCAGAGGTGCTGGAATTGATCGAGGCCGAACATGGGCGGATTCCCTTCGGCGTCGTTTCGGGGGGAAGGCGAATCTCAGTGACGAAGGCTCTGAGCGCATTGCATCTGATCGACAAGTTTGAGACAATCGTCGGCTCGGAGGATTACATCAACAGCAAGCCGGCTCCAGATGCCTTTCTGCTGGCTGCCGAGCGGCTGGGCGTTGCGCCAGGGCACTGCCTGGCCTTTGAAGACACGGATATGGGCATTGCCGCAGCGGCTGCGGCGGGAATGGCCACCGTCAAGATCGCTTCGCCGCAGGAGCGAGCCGAACTGGCGGCCCAGGTAGAAACCAAAGCACAGACCTTGAGGTAGAAGTTGTTGGGGCGGAATTTGAGCGCATTGGGCAGTATTTCCGTAAAGAGCGAGCAGAGTCTGGGACCGTTCGGCGGCCCGCGCCGGACCGAATGGGTGATCCTGCTTTCGATTGCAGCCGCCGTCACGCTGCTCCATCTGATCACCAACGGCCGTTACGGCTTTCATCGCGACGAACTCCAGTTTTTGAGCGATGCGCGGCATCTTGACTGGGGCTTCGTCGCTTATCCGCCGTTCACTCCGTTTGTCGAGCGCATCGGACTTGAGATCTTCGGCCTCTCGCTCGTCGGCCTGCGGCTCTTCTCTGTCATAGCCCAGGCAGCGGTCACCGTAGTCACCGGGCTCATGGCGCGCGAACTGGGCGGCGGACGGCTTGCGCAGTTCACTGCCGCTCTTACAGTCGCGCTCTCGCCCTTGCCGCTCTTTCAGGGTACGGAATTCCAATACACAACCTTCGACTTCCTGTGGTGGGTGCTGATCGCATATTTCACGATTCGCTTGCTCAAGAGCGAAAATCCGCGCTGGTGCCTGGCGATCGGCGCTGCCGTTGGCATGGGTCTGCTGACCAAGTATTCGATTGTGTTTCTTATTGCCGGAGTTGTCGGCGGCTTGATCCTCTCCCGCGCGCGCCGCTACCTCCTATGCGGCTGGTTCTGGGGCGGCATCGCTCTGGCCTTCCTCATCTGCCTGCCCAATTTTCTCTGGCAGGTGCGGCATGACTTCATTTCCTACCACTTTCTTCACCACATTCACATTCGCGACGTGGGCGAAGGCCGTGCCGACGGCTTTCTGACCCAGCAGCTCTGGGTTTGCGTAAACTCATTTGCCGTTCCGCTCTGTATAGCTGGCCTGGTTGCCTTCCTGTGCAGCAGGCGCTATCGCTTGCTTGCATGGATGTACCTGATCCCCCTTGCGCTCTTCTTCCTTGCCAAAGGCCGTGGCTATTACATGGCCGGCGCTTATCCAATGCTCATGGCCATGGGCGCGGCAGTAAGCGAAAGGTGGCTGACTTCCCTGCCCTGGCTTGCGCGGCGCACGATCGAAGTAGTCTTCTTCGCAGGCCTCGCGGTCTGCGGAGCCTACGTCTGCGCGATCGTCATTCCACTGGCTTCATCGGGTCCGTTGAAAGAGTTCGCGTTGCGCAACAACGGCGATCTCCGCGAGGAGGTCGGCTGGCCGGAGCTGGTGAAGACTGTTGCCGGAATTCGCGACTCGCTCACGCCCGAGCAGCGGGCCCATCTCGGCATCACCACCGGAAACTACGGCGAGTACGGCGCCATCGAGATCCTCGGTCCCGCCTACTCGCTTCCCATCCCCATCGGCACCACCAACTCAGAGTGGCTGCGCGGCTACCCGACTCCTGGACCCACCACTATCATTGCTCTCGGCCTTCGACCCGATGAGGCCAATCAGATCTTCACCAACTGCCGTATCGCCGGTCAAAACGGCAACCCCGAAGTCGTCCAAAACGAGGAGAGTCTCTACCATCCCTACATCTTTCTCTGCGGCCCTCCCCGCAAGCCTTGGCCCCAGATCTGGAAAGAGCATCACGACTTCGGCTGATCGGGTCTTAGTTTACCGGGCTAAGCGCCGAGATCCACTCGGCTGCGGAATCCACCAGGACATCGGGGGGGGTGGTGGTCAGGCTCTCGGGCGAGAGACCGAAGGTGCAGCCGATCGACCACGTACCGGCATTGCGCGCGGTTTCGACATCCACCTGGCTGTCGCCGATCATGACGGTCTCCTGGGGCTTGGCGCCGGCTTCGTTCATCAGCGACCGGATGCCCTCCGGATCGGGCTTCTTGGTCTTGAAGCTGTTGCCGCCATAGATGTGCAGGAAGAAGGGCGCGAGCTTTAACGCCTCACAGATGGCCTGCGCCGGGCGAACCGGCTTGTTGGTGAGAACGGCCATCTTCCGGGGCGGTCCATCGCGCAACTGGCGCAGAGCGGCGAGGGACTCGAGAACGCCGTTGTAGGCATATGTGAAGTCCAGCTTGTGTTCGCGATAGTAATCGAGGAAATACGCGTAGGCCTTCGCGAGGAATGGCTCGTCGACCTCGGCCGCATCCACTCCAAAGAGCGCGCGGCGCATGAGCATGATGGCGCCGTCGCCGATGTAGCTGGCGACGATCGCATCGGGCAGCCGCTTGCAGCCGAAGTGAGCCAGAGTTGCATTGACGCTGTTGCAGAGATCCTGCGCGGAGTCGATGAGGGTGCCATCGAGATCGAAGACCATCAGCTTTAGTTGTTCGACTGGAATTGGACGGAGAATGCGAACCATGTTTCCAGTTTAAACGTGCAGCAGACAGTCAACAGCTGACAGCTAACAGTTGCCGGCCCACTACCGTTAGCTGTCTGCTGTCAACTGTTAGCTGTCAATGGACGCGAATGTCGCCTGAGCCAGTCTCCATGCGCACGGTTGGACCGCCGCCATTGATCTTGCCATTCACATGGTGGTGATCCGACGAGCCTCGGGACAGCATCTCCATATCGGTGTGAATGTCGCCGGAGCCGGTGGAGGCTTCAAGCGTAAATGCTGCGCCGCCGGAGGAAAAGTCGATGTTGCCCGAGCCGGTCCAGAGCTTCCAGTCGGTTGTCGGCGTTCCAGCCACTTTGAGATTGCCCGAGCCGGTGCCCGCATGCACGCCTCCATGCAGGTTGCGCAACTCGAGGTTGCCCGAGCCGGTCTGCGCATTCACATCGCCCTGGCCCGTCTGGTCGACATAGATGTTTCCCGAGCCGGTATCAGCCTTGAAGCCACCGTGCAGGCCGGTTGCATGAATGTTGCCTGAGCCGGTGTGGATCTTTGCGTTTTCTCCCACGCCGTCAACGGTAATGTCGCCCGAGCCGGAACCGGCATCAAGGAACGAGTTCTCGGGCGCCTGGATCTCATAATCGATGCTGATGTTGTGCAGATTCTCGTTGTGGCCGCCGATGCGGACGATGTTGCCCGTTTGCTCGATCGATGGATGCGCCGCGATCTCGCGCACTCGTTCCTCGCTCCCTCCCCAGCCCGACTTGACCTTGCCCCAGATGTGCACCTGGTTGTCTGCGCCGCGCGTGATGTGAATGTTGCCCGAACCGGTTGAGACTGACAACTCAACGCGCCCGCTCACTGAAAGCGTACGCTCGAAGGTGGCCTCCGATGCCAGCGCCGGAAGAGCCGCCAGCGCCAGAGCCGCCGCTGCTGCTGTTGCTAAAAGATGATGCTTCATTGTGTGCCTCTCGTAGTGGACAGTGGTCAGTTGTCAGGAGTCAGTGAACAGAAGACAATGAACAGTGAACGGCGGTCAATTGAGTTGTTTAAAACCGTTGTGGCCGGTTGAACAGATTTCATTTGGGACGCCAAGACTGCCGGTGCCGCCAAAGCGAAACTGACCACTGTCCACTGTTCACTGTTGTAGAATGACCTGGTCGCCTTCCTTCAGGCCGGTGAGAATCTCGGTGACCGAGCCGTTGGACAATCCGACCGTGACGGGCACCTTGCTTTTGCCTTCCTTCTGCTTCTTGTCTGGAATCTCGACGGTAGCTTTCTTCTGGTTGTCGTAGATGACGGCGTTTTCGGGCACCGTCAGGACGCCTTTGTGCTCATCGAGCAGAATCTCGGCATTGGCCGTCATGTTTGCTTTGAGCTCACCGCCGGGGTTGTCGATTGAAACACGCACCTCAAAGGTGGTTACGTTGTCTTTTTCGACGCCCATGGGGGAGATTTTGGTAACCCTGCCGTTAAAGACGCGGTCGCGGAAGCTCTCGACTTTGATGCGGGCCGGCTGATTCATGTAGACGTGCGCAATGTCGGCCTCGTCGACCTTGCCCTGCACATAGACTTCGCGGATGTCGCCCTCGGTCATCACCAGCGTGGCCGTGGAGCCGAGTACGAGAATCGAACTGACCGCGTCTCCCATCTCCACATCGCGGGAGAGGATGACGCCGTCCATGGGCGCAACGATGGTGGTGTAGCTCAATTGCTCTTCAAGCTGCTTGAGGCTGGCCTGGGCCTGCATCACTTGCGCCTTGGCCTGCTTGAGCTTGGCTGTATCGACGCCGATCTGAGCCTTGGAACTGTCGCGGCGGGTTAGCGCGGCAAGGTAATCCTTATTGGCATCGTCGAGGGCCTGGTGGCTGACGATGCCTTCCTTTTGCATCTCGAGGTTGCGGTCAAGGGTGGCCTTGTACATGGGCAGATCGGGAGCCGCGGCGTTGACCTTGTCCTGATCGACATTAGCCTGGTAGGTGCCGACATTGGCCTCGGCCGACGCGAGCTGCGCGCGCTGGGCCTCAACCTGCGCCATGATCTCCTGCTGATCGAGCTGCGCGAGTTCCTGGCCTTTGTGCACCTGGTAGTTGATGTCGACGAGGAGTTTTTCCACGATGCCCGAGGCCTTGGACTTCACTTCGACCTTGGTGATAGGTTGGATCTTCCCGGTGGCGACAACCGACTTTGCCACATCACCGCGCGTCACCTTGGCCAGTTTGTTCGGATCGATGGACGATCCCCGCGCCAGCCGCGCCAGGCCAATGCCCAGCACGAGAACAACGAAAAACCCACCGGCGCCCAGCCAGATCCAGAATCGTTTGCTCCTTTTGCGCGATGCAGTCACAGCAACCTCCCGAGGTGCGAATGGCTCGTGAATCTCCGGGGCCCAGACGAGGATCCGGCCGAGCGCGTGGATAGGACGATAAGGACAAGTGAATGAACGGACTCAACAAATCAGACGCAGCCAGTCCGTCATTCGTTAACCATCTTTTCGCCGGCCGGCGCTTTTCCGTTTCTTTTCACTCATACGCAGCGAGAGGAGGATTGGTTCCAGAGAGTTGGGCCGGCAAGCGAATTCGAGATTCCCTGGGCGGCTATTCCAGAGCTCTGTTCTCTTCCGAGAACTGATTTCACAAACCCGACTCAAAACATCCCTCAGGGGCTAAAGCCCGCAACCTTATAGTCTCTACTGCGGCACGGCTAACGCCGTGCCCTCTCAAAGCGCGCTGATGCAACCGACTCTGGTGCTATGCTCACAAGCGAGATGCACGGTCTTTCGCTGCTTGAGTTTGTCGCCGTGGCCCTGCTCATTCTGGCCAACGGCTTCTTTGTGGCCGCCGAGTTCGCCCTGGTCTCGATCCGCGACTCCCGGCTCGAGCAGATGCTGGCCGCGGGGGTTCCGGGCTCGCGCGCCGCGCGGCGGCTGCAACAGGACTTGGACGACTTTTTGCCTGCGGTGCAGCTTGGAGTGACTCTCTGCTCGCTGGCTCTGGGATGGATCGGCGAACCGTTGGCCGCGAGCGTCTTTGCCGGCTGGCTCGATGCTTTGCCGGTCACACCGACCACTGCTCACATTTATGCCCATGTGGCGGGCATCGGCGCTGTAGCGCTGGCCTTCGCTCTCATCACTTACTTCCACGTAGTCGTAGGCGAACTGGTGCCTAAGTCGCTGGCGCTGCGGCGAGCCGAGGCGCTGGCGGTCGCCGTAGCTCCGCCGATGCTGCTTTTCATGGCCGTGGCGCGACCCGCCGTGCGGCTTCTCAAGGGTTCTGCCGCCGTGATCCTGCGTGGATTCGACATCCCAATGAGCGAGCGGGCCCAGGTGCATTCGCCCGAGGAGCTCAAACTCATCGCCACCGCCGCCCGCCGCATGGGCGTCCTGCCGCGCTTTCAGGAGACACTCATCCACCGCGCCCTGGAGCTGGACGACGTGCCGATCCGCGAGATCATGACCCCGCGGCAGAAGATCATTTCGCTGCCCTCGAAGATGACAGTGGAAGCGGCCAGTGCCCAGGTCATCGAACAGTCGCGCTCGCGCGTGCCGGTCTATGACGAGAGCCGGGGGCCGGAGCACATTGTCGGGGTAGTTTATTCGAAGGATTTGTCGCGGCTGATGTTCTTCCGCCGGAGCGCTCCGTTTGTCGAACTCAAGCTCTCGCAGGTGATGCGCGATGTGCTGGTGGTGCCCGAGACCAAGACCGTGCTCGACCTGATTATCGAGTTTCAGCAACGGCGTCGGCAGATGGCCATTGTGGTCGATGAATACGGCTCGACAGTTGGCCTGGTCACCGCAGAGGACGCGATCGAACAGTTGACCGGCGAGTTGGAGGATGAGTTCGACGACCCGGCCCTGCCCGTGTTGACCACGGCGACTGGCGCTCTGCTGATGGATGGCGGCGTCAACCTCCGCGACCTTGAGACCCAGATGCAGTGGGACCTGCCGCGCGACGGCGGCGTGGAGACACTGGCTGGATTTGTGCTGATGCGGCTTGGGCATATACCCATGGTCGGCGAATTTGTGGTTCACGAAGGGCGCAAGCTGACCGTGGTCGAGATGGAAGGCCGGCGCATCGCGAAGATACGTGTTGAGGCGGCTGAGCAAAGGCTGCCGGCAAGCACTGATCCAAACCCTGAAACCTGACCGTCGCCGGGTACCCCTGGGTCTAGATTTTGAGACCTGGGATACCACGAATCTGGGTCGGTGACTGTTCTCTGATCTCAGACCTCTGATCTCTGGTTCATCGCTGAAACCAGCCTGTGAAACAGATTCTTATACGGCTTGCGCTCACTCTTCGGTCATCTGGCTGGTGGTGTCGTTGGTCTTTCTGCTCATTCACCTGGTGCAGTGCGGCCCTCTCCAGATGATGCTTGGCGAGGGCGCCTCGCAGGCGTATACGGCCAGCTTGCGGCATCAGTACTTCCTTGAACTGAGTATTGGTCAGTTTTCTGACTGACGTTGTCTGTCGCTGGGCAAACCTCCGCATGAAGGAGCAGGCGGCTCCGTCTCTCACCAGCTGTACGTGTACCCGATGCCGGCGGTGGTGTACCACGGCACGGTGGGGATCTTGTTGTAACTCTCCTGAATCCAGACGCCGTTATGATCGTTGAAGTGGATGGCTAGGCCCAGCGCCTCACCGTCGTAGAAGCGGTTTTCGACATGAGAGTAACCGGTGAAGCTGGTCAGGCCGGCCTGAATCCACGTGTACCCGGTTAGAGCTTTGGTCTTGGGCAATCCGAAGTTCTTCATCACGCCCAGCGCCTCGGTGTGCGATCCGAAGTTGGTATGGAAAAACCCGTGGGAGCCGGCGTTTTCATAGGTATAGGCAATGGTCAGCTCGTCGCCGATGGGGTCCTTCTTGAGGAAGCCGAAGGTATGTCCGATGCCGATGTTGAGGTTGGCCCTGGGTACGAGCCCGGGGCGATCGAAGTCCGACCCGGGCATCACAAACAGATCGTATGAGGTGCTGGACGGGGCCACCTCCGCCTTGGGTTCGGAAGACGGCGTCTGCGCGGCCAGTCCAGGAGTAAGAAGCAGGACCAGGGGACAGGCGACCAAACTGCGGAACAGAATCGCTCTCGAATTCATAGTGCACACCTCTGGGCTGAAATCCGACCCCAACGATCGTCCGATGCAATCTGGACCATAATGCTTTCAATTTGAACAGTATACCCGTGATGGTTGCCTAAAGAGCTTTGCTGAAAGTACCACAATGCGGATTGTTTCGGACACTGGGCGCTGGTGAAGAATGAACCGGCGAGAGAGTTCACGGAGTGCGGTGGGAAGCCAATCAGCTTGAGTCGTACTCAGGCCGTTCGCCCGGTTCGAGCGGACGCGGGCGCTGGGACTCGATGTGAATTGCACGCAATCAAAGCAGCTTGACGATCCTTGGAGTAAAAGCGCCGTCATCGACTTCGAGCAGGCCCACGGTGACCGGCAGTTCAAACCGGCGCGGGCCGCAGGAGCCGGGATTGAAGTAGATCACGCCCTTGCGGCGGTAGAAGTTGGGCACGTGGCTGTGGCCAAAGAGGACCATGACGAACTTGCCGGCAGCGGGGTCGAGGTGGAGGGTCTCTAGATTGTGGAGCATGTAGACGTAGCGGTCCGCGATGAGCGTAACTTCGGTCTCGGGAAGTTTGCTGCACGGGCCTTCGCGGTCCACGTTGCCGCGGACGGCTGTGACCGGGGCGATTGTCTCCAGTTCTTTGAGGACCGCCAATTTGCCCACGTCGCCGAGATGGAGAATACGTTCCACGCCGGCAAGGGCGTTGACGAGTTCCGGGCGAAAGAGGCCGTGGGTGTCGCTCACTACGCCGATCTTCATTGGACCTCCAGGAAACGAGGCTCTTGGCTGAGGACTTCAGAGGTGCTGATTGGCGTTTGTGGTATCCCATATCTGGCGCAAAGCGACCGCGCCAGATATGGGGCACCCATAGTCACATAAACGGCGGCGACGGTGACGGGCAGCGGCCGGCGGTGGATGCGGTTGCGAAGGGCTGGCATCGTACTAACAAAAAAATGCATCGGCATTGCCAGAATACCGCGACAGTGGCGGTAGAACCGTGTTGAAACGGCTATGAGCTCCCTGAGTCGAGTTTGTGTTGTCTGGCTTGCGCTGGGCGCGTCAATGCTCGTGGCGCAGGCACGGCCGTCACAGCCCGCCAGCTCGGGCGCGATTCAGGCCGAGGCATGGCGAATCGTCGAGTTGGCGAATCAGGCTCGAACCGCTGCCGGTGCCGGACCATTGAAGTGGGACCCGGCGTTGGCCACCGCAGCGCGCCAGCACTGCCTTCGCATGGCCGCCGAGGGGCCAATCTCCCATCAATACCCAGGCGAGCCCGAACCTGCGGAAAGGGCCGCGCGGGCCGGGGCGCACTTCAACCTGGTCGAGGAAAACGTCGCGCTCGGGCCCGACCCTGGAACGATCCACCAGCAGTGGATGCATTCGCCGGGGCACCGAACCAACCTGCTGAATCCCTCGGTGGACAGGATTGGAGTGGCCATTGTGACTGGCCGTCGTGGGCTCTATGCGGTGGCCGATTACTCGCGCAACGTGCCGGTACTGACACAGGCGCAAGTGGAGACCTGGGTTGCGGGGATGGTGCAAAGCGGCGGGGTCGAAATTCAGCACGATGTGAAGGCTGCGCGCGAGGCTTGCAAAACGGACGACGGAGTGCCCGGCTCCGACTCTCGCGGACGAATCAGATTCATCATGCGCTGGCAGGATTCGGAGCTAAGCCGACTGCCCGGCGAGTTGACCAAGGAACTGGCGTCGGGAAGGTTCAGCAGGGCGGAGGTGGGCAGTTGCCCGGCGCAGGGCGAGCAGGGCTGGTTCACCGCGTACCGGATCGCGGTGCTGCTCTACTGATCTCACAGTGGTATCCCGGCGCGGCAAGGACCAGTCCAGCAGCCACGGACGAATCCGACGCCGTAAGCTGATTCTATGGAATCGATCGACGCCACGAGCGCACCCCGTCTTCGCATCGTCATTCCCGGGGGCAGCGGTCAGGTAGGCCAGATGCTGGCGCGCCACTTTCAGGAGCAGGGCCATCTTGTCACTGTGTTGACTCGAAGCCCTTACTCAGCGCCTTGGCAGACCGTTCATTGGGATAGCGAAAGCGCCGGCCCATGGACCGAATACCTCGAAGGCGCGGACCTCTGCATCAACCTCGCCGGACGCAGCGTCAACTGCCGCTACAACGAGGCCAACCGCCGCGCCGTTTATGAGTCGCGTATCCGCTCGACGCGCCTGTTGGGAGACGTGATTGCTGGGCTCTCCGACCCGCCCAAGGTGTGGATGAATGCCTCGGCGGCAACCCTCTACAAGCGAATTGTCGATGCGAGTGGCAACGATTTTGCGTCGGACGAAAACACTGCGGTCGAGGCTGAGACGGTTTTCGGGCCAGAACCTTGGAGCAGTCGGCGCGGCTTCACTCCGCGCGTCGTGCGCGATTGGGAAGCCGCGTTCTTTGCCGCCGATACGCCCCGCACTCGCAAGATCGCGCTGCGCAGCGCCGTCGTCCTCAGCGCGACACCCGGCAGCGCCTTTGGCGTTCTATCGAACCTGGTCCGCGCGGGTCTAGGAGGCACTCAAGGCAACGGTCGCCAATTCATCTCGTGGATTCACGAGGACGACTATGCCCAAGCCGTCGATTTTCTTCTGGCACGCGAGGAACTGGCCGGCCCCTTCAATTTAGCCGCGCCCAACCCCCTGCCCAACCGCGAGTTCATGGCGGCGCTGCGTGAGGCCTGGGATATTCCCAATGGCCTTCCCGCGCCAGCGCTAGCCATCCGACTCGGCGCCTTCTTCCTCCGCACCGAACCGGAGCTTGTTCTGCAAAGCTGCCGCGCTATTCCCGGACGCCTACTAGGCGCCGGATTTCAATTCGAGTCTCCCGAGTGGCCAGAAGCCGCCGCAGACCTCGTTCGGCAGTGGAAAGACCGGGAATAGAAAACGACAGAGAAAAGGGAATGGCGGTTGGTGGCCGATTCAAGTTCGTCGCCTTCCGCCCTCGCACTAACAAGAAACAGAATGGAGATTGATAAGACCCGATGGTGGATGACAAGCCTTTGTGGTCTCCCACTCATCGAGCAAAGAGCGCTCGATGAATGGGCACAGTTTCATTCCCGGCGGGCCGGCGAAGCCGTTGGACGACTAGGAAAAAAGGCGCAAGGATGGGGCAGGGAGCGGATTTGACTAAGTGGAACTCTCTGTTCCCTGTTCCCCGCCATTCTCACTTCTCCGGAGTGATATCAGTGACCGGCAAATCGATATGACCGAGCAGCATTTCAAACCTGCGCTGCTCTTCTCGTTTGTAGGTCTCCTGGTCCGGCCACAACTCCTTGATGAAAGCCTCTTCGTCTGGGTTCGCCGTTGTCGCTGCGGTCGAATTTTTGTATCGAATCGTCACGCGATAGTCCCAGCGGAGCTCCTCTGATGTGTGATACGCCGGAGACTCGATCTTGAGCGAGAGAATGCGCCCGGTGCTTTGAATCTTTTTGAGCAGCGGGTAGTGGTTCTTCAGGAAGAGTCGCAGGAACTCGGCCTGATGGCCTCACTGGCACTTATAGTAGTACTCGACGGTATAGGGCTGGTCGGCGCTTCCCTGCGGTGGCGCGCCCTGAGCCATGAGCGGCACGGTGAGCGACAGGGAAAATGCCATCGCCAGAACAGCGAGAAGAATCCTGCGCATAGAACCTCCTTGATTAACTGAATTGTAGCGCGGAGGGATTCACACGTTTACGGCAGCGACTCAGAAGTGCAAATGCAGCAGGCGCTTGAACTCCGGAGCGAACTCTTGCGCCAGGTGTTCGGCGCCGATGAATCCCATCTCGATGTGGCCGGTCTGCACATCCTGGACAATGGCTGTATAGTGGTGCGGCCACCACGTGGCCGCAATCATCGAGCTGGAGTATGCGCCGGAGAGTTGCGGGATGTCCAGCGTCTGATGGCCGTTGCGGTCATAGGTCAATAAGGTCATTTTGAGCGCGTGTCCCGAGCGATGGAAAAAGCCTGAACAAGCGCAGGCAAAGTAGCGTGGATCGGTGCGCTCGGCCCCGGCCAGGCTCTCGTGCACCGTGTTCTCGATCAGGTTGCTCCCGTAACTCGATCCCAGACGGCGAATGAAGCCGCCGGAACTCCGGCCCCACTCGGCTGGATCGGGAATGACCTGCAAATACGCGGCTGTCGCAAAAGATTCGACGTGGATGGCTGGAGAAAGTCCGTCTTCGCTCACCCAGCGCCGCCAGCGCTCGCCCCGGTCAAGAGGCTTATAGGTGACGCGATCAAACGGGCTGTGCACCGCGAGCAACTGCGTCAACGACTGGGAAAAGCTTAGGCACGGCGCCAGAAAGAGCGCAAGGAAAACAATGCGGGTTCTCAAGGTCACTCTTTCATTGTCTATGAGAATCGCCTGAAATGCGGCGATGGCCGAAAGAAAAAGAACTCGCTATTCCCTGTCTGGCGGTTTCAGGCCCAGCTCGCGCATTGCGATTTGCAAGTCGGCCCAGGCTTCCTTCTTCTGGCGAGGATCGCGCAACAGATAGGCGGGATGATAGGTAACGATAAGCTGCGCGCCTCTGAATGCATGCACGCGCCCGCGCAACCCGGCCAGCGGCTGGCGCGCGCCGAGCAGCCAGGTTGCCGCCGTCGCGCCCAGAGCCACCAGCACCTGCGGCCGTACTACATCGATTTGGCGGAAGAGAAATGGCGAGCAGGTTGCGCCTTCCTCCTGCTCCGGCACGCGATTGCCCGGCGGACGGCACTTGACGACGTTGGCGATGTAGACCTCTTCGCGCCTGAGCCCCATCGCGGCGATCATGTTGTTGAGCAGTTGCCCGGCCTTGCCTACAAACGGCACCCCTTGCGCATCCTCGTCGGCGCCCGGCCCCTCGCCGACAAACATCAGCCGTGCAGCGGGGTTGCCATCGCCAAAAACCAGCTTGTTGCGGCCCTTGTGGAGAGCGCAGCGCGTGCAGTCGCCGATCTCGTCGCGAATGATCTGAAGTGCGGCGGCGCGCTCCGTTGCTGGAACGATGGTCGCGATTGCGGGTGGCGCGGGCATGAGCTTGCGGGGTGGGATGGGATTTCCCTCCTGAGATTCTGTGGACTCGGAGCTTTTATCCCAGGTCTCAGAATCGAGACCTGGGGCACCTCTTTTTTCGTGGTCTCCCACCCTTTCCGCAGAAGAAAGCGGAAAGGATGGGGCACCCGGAGTTTGGGTGTCGGCCATCGGCTGCTCGTCTTGCGCGGCAGCAAGCTGCGCCAACAGAGCCGGATCAACGGGGCGGCGATAAAACTCAGTCAGGCCGAGATCGCGGTAGAAGCGGACGCGGGCGACCAGAGCGTCGCGGGTTGCGGAATCGAGCTGTTGGGCCAACGTCTTCTCTCTCCGCGCCGTCGCTATTCGATGATCAGTTGACGCCGGGTTGCGGCCAGCGGAATGGTCTCGTTGAGCACCTGGTCCTGCCGGGCCTGCTCATCGGCGTGATCGCTCATCTCCAGCATGACGGAACTCGGCCGGCGCAAGGTGAGAATCTCGTCGAGTATACGGTCCGCGAGCGATCGCTTGGACATCTCGGGCAGTTCGATGGCCGTCGTGAGAGTCAGGAAGGTGGCCGCGTTCATCTCCGAGTCGAAGCCGGTATGTTCACTGCTTACATCGTTCACCACGATCGCGTCCGCGCCCTTGCGCAGCAGCTTGGCGCGGCCATTTTCCATGCGGTTTTCGGTCTCGGCAGCAAAGCCGACAATGAGTTGCCCTGGCTTGCGGCGGCGCACCACCTCGGCCAAAATATCCTCGGTCGGCGCCAGTTCCAGGGTCATCGGCCCGCTTCGCTTGAGTTTTTGGCCGGAGACGTTGACTGGCCGGTAGTCGGCCACTGCGGCGGCCTTGATCACCAGTGTCGCTTCGTTCATGCGCGCCAACACAGCCTCGCGCATCTCGTCGGCTGTCGTGATCTTGACCACCTCGATGTGCGACGGCGGATGCAGCGCCGACGGCCCGCTGATGAGAATCACTTTTGCACCGCGGCTCTGCGCCGCCTCAGCCAGCGCATAGCCCATCTTGCCGCTGGACCGGTTGCCCAGGAATCGCACCGGATCGAGGGCCTCACGCGTGCCTCCGGCGGTGACCAGAACAACCTCGCCAGCCATGTCGTGGCAGCGGCCGAGCGCGCAGAGCACCACGTCGGCAATCGCCTCGGGCTCGGCCATCCGCCCCGCGCCCACCATGCCGCAGGCCAACTCGCCGGTGCCCGGTTCGATCACGCGTACGCCGCGCTGGCGCAGGGTTTCAAGGTTGGCCTTGGTGGCCGGATGCTCCCACATATTCACGTTCATCGCGGGAGCAACCAGCACAGGCGCAGTGGTTGCAAGGTACATCGTGGTTAGGAAATCGTCGGCGATGCCGTGGGCAAACTTGGCCAGGATGTTGGCCGTCGCCGGCGCAACCACCAGCGCATCGGCCCACTGCGCCTCGCCGATATGTTCAATGGAGGAGTCATACCCGCCGTCGGCTGTTCCGGCGTCGTCCCACAGGCTGGTGATGACCTTGTGGCCGCTCAGCGCCGCAAAGGTGAGCGGCTGCACGAACTTGGTGGCCGCCTCGGTCATCACCACGTGGACTTCGAGGGCCTGGCGTTGCAGCGCGCGCACCAGCTCTGCCGCCTTGTATGCGGCGATTCCGCCCGAGACACCGACCGTTATCCTCATATCAGGATTGTAACGCGAGGGTAGCCGCGCTGCTCGCAGTTGGCGAGGTGCGGTTTTCGAATTGACGATCCGCCCGTAATGCTGTCAACGCCGCCCTAAAATCCACTCAAACTCACCGGGGCGAGTTGTGATTGAAATACTGCCAACACGACGTGGGCCGACGGATACATCGGTCGGGGGCATTCTTGATCTCCCAACCCAGATCGCCGCCAAACAATCGTTTAGCCTCAATCTGGTCGTAGCTCCTTATGATGCTGCCCTCAGGAAGGGATACCTGATATGCGCGAAACGTGCTTTCGCTGTCGCAATTGCTGTGTCCTACAATTTCGGCTATCGCGACCAATTCCTTTGAGTTCGCTGCCCATTTCACTCCTGCGATATTCGGCGGCTCTTCCGATTGGCACTTCACAGGATGCCCGAACGCAGTTTCGATTGCGGGAGTCAGTTCCACCTCGCTGACCGCGTCTTCATTCAAAAAATAGACCGTAAGCCCGTAAAAGCCATTTCGACCGCCGCCGCTGGTAGTCACAAAGAAGGCCTTGGAATCGGGAGCCCAATCCGCCTCGATCCCGACTCCAGGTGTCACTTTGCGACTCCAAAGCGTTGTGCCGTTTCTTTTCAGAGTGAGCTGTACGCCACCGTCCCCTCCGTCTTCGATCCAATTGGCTATCATGATTACTGATCTATTCGGTGAGGGAATCGGAACTGGCCGGGCTTTCCCAGAGGTCGACCACAACAAATCCCAAATAGGAGTGGCCGATCGCGCGTACATTCCAGTTCGCCGTGTCTGCGGAATCGCACTAGTTGCGACGAGGAGCAACAGCAACGCCATAACTTTCATCAGGATGAATTGTATGACATGAATGTCGCTTCTGCGGTGAAGCATTCGGAACTCCACCGCTCCTCCCCGACGCATCACTCCGCCCTCCCACCCCGGAACGATACAATCGCCTCTAGGCCGTCCTTCATATGGCAGGCCTTCAAGGAGCGTCTCCACTCATGGGCTATCAGGTTCTGGCCAGAAAATACCGTCCGCAGCGCTTTGCCGACGTTGCCGGCCAGGATCACGTCACCCGTACGCTGATGAACGCCCTCAGCCAGAACCGCATCGCCCACGGCTACATCTTCTCGGGCCATCGCGGCATCGGCAAAACCACCATCGCTCGGATCGTCGCCCAGGCCCTCAATTGCCGGACTGAAATCGGCGCCGCGGCACGGCCCACGCCCGAGCCTTGCGGCGTTTGCGACTCGTGCGTCGAAATTCGCCAGGGCAATGCTGTGGACGTCATTGAGATCGACGCGGCCACCAATCGCGGCATCGACGAGATTCGCGAACTGCGCGACGCCGCACGCTATGCGCCTAGCAGAGACCGGTATAAGATCTACATCCTCGACGAGGCGCACCAGATTACCGAGGCTGCCTTCAACGCCCTGCTCAAGACCCTCGAAGAGCCGCCGGCGCACGTCATCTTCATGATGGCCACCACGCAGCCCGAGGACATTCCGCAGACCATCCGCTCCCGCTGCCAGCACTTCAGCTTTCACGCCGTCAAATTCGACGACATTCTCGCCCAGCTCAAGATGATCGCGGCCAATGAAGAGGTGACCGCCGAAGACGACGCCCTGGCCCTGCTGGCCGAGGCTGGCGACGGCTCGATGCGCGACGCGCTCTCGATCATGGACCAGGCCATCGCCTCAGCGCCTGTTGAAAATGGCCGAGCCGTCCTCTCTGCCGCGCAGATTCGCGAGCTGATGGGCTCAGTCCCCAATGCGGTCTTTGAACGGCTGCTTGAGGCCGTCGCTGCCGGCCAGAGCGCCGAGCTGATGGAGCAGTTGAATCTCCTCGTCAACGCCGGCCACAGCCCCTCGTCGCTGGCCCGCCAGATGGTTCGCTACCTGCGCAACACGCTGATGGCCAAGCTGGGCGGCGCAGAGACCGAGTTGCTGCAGATCTCCGGCGACGAGCGTGCGCGCGCCGCCCGCACCGCCCTGCTCTTTTCCGAAGAAGAGATTACCCGCAACCTGCAAATCGTCCTGCGCACCTTCGACGATCTGAACTACCGCCAGGAGCAGCGCTTCCACCTCGAACTGGGCCTGCTCAAGCTGATTCATGCCCAGCGCCTGCTGCCGATTGAAGAGTTGTTAAGCGGAGTGGCCTCGGGCGTGAGCCCGCGCTCTTCAGGACCAACGTCGGCCCCGGCCTCGCGGCCCTCTGCAAGCTCGGGGCGACCAGAGGCTCCGAGGCATGCGCCGGCTGTCACGCCACTCTCGCCCTTTGGATCGACGGGCGGCGGCTGGGGTGTTGCTGCCAAGCCTGTGACGAACTCACAGTCGACGGAGTCTGCACCGCCAGTCGCAACGTTGGAGCGCACAGCGCCTGCACTTGCCATGACTACTACCGCTGAACGCATCTCCTCCACGACCGCAGAAGTTGCCGTCGCGCCCGCCGACCCTCCCAGCATCGAGGCGATCCGTCACGCTATCGGAGTCGCGCTTGTTGAGGCCGGTCATGAATCGGCGGCGCAGTTGCTAGGCGCAGCCACCTGGGTCATCGATGGCTCCAGTCTGCGCATCGAGGTTGCCATTGCGAGCAAGAGAATGCTGGCCCTGACCATCAACGCCGCGGCAGAGAAGATCATCCGCCAGGAGCTGCAAAAACTGGGGGCACCGACACGTTTCCTGATCGTTCCCGGTGAAGCGGCCACTTCGCAAAGCGGCCCCGCGCCCATGGCTGCGCCGATTGCCGGCAGCATTCAAGAGGCAGCGCTGGCTAATCCGCTAGTCCAGCGAGCCAGGGAAATCTTCAAGGCCGAGGTGCGCAGCGTCGTCGATCTGCGCCAGAAGTGATTTGATGATTTGAATAGTCCTCCGCGTCGGAGGTTGTTTTGAAAGGGCACGACTTCAGTCGAGCCGTAATGGAGCATCAATAATGAAGGGCTTTAGCCCCTGAGGTACGCTCTTCGGGCCTCGCAGGAGAAGGATCCATGTTCAACCCGCTCAAAATCACCGAGATGCTCTCCCAGGCCAACCAGATGCAGGAGGAGGTCCAGCGCAAGCTGGCCCAGACCGTCGTCGAAGGCTCGAGCGGCGGCGGCGCCGTCACGGCAACGATGAACGGCAAGAAGCAGCTTCTCCAGCTCCACATCGATCCATCGGCGGTGATCGGCCTGGGCGGCGACAAGCCCGACGTGGAGATGCTTGAGAACCTGGTTGTGGCCGCGGTCAACGACGCCGGAAGCAAGGCCGATGAGGCCATCCAATCGAGCGTCAAGGGCCTGCTCGGCGGACTCAATCTTCCAGGGCTCGGCTGACCAGAGTCCACTCTTCCCTGTCCACTGCTTTCAGGAGGCACGCACCGTGACCCGCTACGCCGAGCCGATGGCGAGGCTCATTGAAGAGTTGAAGAAGCTGCCGGGGGTCGGCACCAAGAGCGCCCAGCGCTACGCATTTCATATCCTGCGCGCGAGCGACGACGACGCCTCTGCGCTAGCCGAGGCGGTGCGCGGCCTCAAGGCCAGCCTGCGCCTCTGCTCCATCTGCAACAGCGTCACCGACGTCGATCCTTGCCTCTACTGCTCCAGCCCCACACGCAACCATCGCCTGGTCTGCGTCGTCGAGGAGCCAACCAGCATCGACACCGTGGAACGGACCCAGAGCTACCAGGGCATCTATCACGTGTTGCACGGAACCCTATCGCCACTGCACGGCGTCGGTCCCGACCAGCTTCGCACCGGAACTCTGGTCGCACGGGTCGAGCGCGGCGAGGTGGACGAGGTGATCCTGGCCACCAGCCCCACTCTCGAAGGCGAGGCTACAGCCCATTGGCTGGCCACCGCATTGCGCGGCTCTTCGGTCAAGATCACACGCATCGCGACCGGCGTACCAGCCGGCAGCGACATCGAATACGCCGACGAAGTGACCATGACCCGAGCGCTGGAGGGGCGAAGAGAGGTGTAGCCTTTCCTAACCGGGGAGCAATCCCTCAGGGACTAAAGCCGGCGTTAATTATGCGGTGCTCACTGCTGGACTGAAAAGGCTGCGAAAAATGCCCCGGCTTAACGCGAGAATCACGAAAAGACTTTTTCCGCGGCTAAAGCCGGTGAGGATTATGCTGCCTTTAGGCGGGGGTTGAAAACCCCGACTGCCTCCGCACTGTGTTTTCCAAAACTTGTGAAGTCGTGCCCTTTCAAAACAGTTCTTTGTGAAGAGCTTTCCTCAACCGATTCATCTGGGTGCAACCGGATTGTCATAGACTGAGAACTAACCACCGGCCGCGGCTCTTGTCCTGCGGACCCCCAACCGGAGAATCCGCCATGCAGGATGCAATCGCCACAGGCCAGGGCAAGACCACGCCCCCGATTCCTCCACAAAACTCTGATGCCATCATTCGCGCCGCGGGGATCGAAAAGTATTACGCCCAGCCCAGCCAGAACCGCATTCAGGTGATCTCCGCCACCGACCTGTCCATTGTTCCGGGCGAGATCGTGGCTCTGCTCGGCCCCTCCGGCTCAGGCAAATCGACGATGCTGCGCATGTTGAGCGGCCTCTCGACGCCCACTGCCGGCCAGGTCTACTGGCACGAACGGCCGATCGCCGACGCCGAGATCAACGTCTCCATCGTCTTCCAGAGCTTCGCCCTCTTCCCCTGGCTCACCGTGCTTCAAAACGTCGAAGCGCCACTCCAAGCTCGCGGCATGGATCCGGACGAGCGACGCGAACGCAGCATGAAGATGCTGGATACGGTCGGTCTGGACGGCTTTGAGGCGGCCTATCCCAAAGAGCTCTCCGGCGGAATGAAGCAGCGAGTCGGCTTTGCCCGCGCCCTGGTCGTCGAGCCCGAGGTGCTCTTCATGGATGAGCCATTCAGCGCTCTCGATGTGCTCACCGCCGAGAACCTGCGCAGTGAGCTGCTCGAGCTCTGGGCCAACAAGACCATGCCCACTAAAGCTGTCTTCCTGGTGACCCACAATATCGAAGAAGCGGTGCTGCTAGCCGACCGCATCATCGTGTTGGGCCGCAATCCCGGCCACATCCGCACTGATTTCCGTGTCGAACTCTCACAGCCCCGCGACCGCAAAACAGAAGCTTTTACCAAGCTCGTCGACTACATCTACAAAGTGCTCACCCAGCCTGACACGGCCCCTGCCGAGGCCCCCGAGCAGCAAGTCAAAGTCCGCGACCAGCGCCAGATGAAATATCAAATGCTGCCTCACGCCCGACCCGGCGGCATCGCCGGCCTGCTGGAACTGCTGCTCGACAAGGGCGGCCGCGACGATGTCTATCGCTTGGCAGATGATTTAGCTTTCGAGATCGACGACCTGCTGCCGATCGTCGACGCCGCCCAACTGCTCGGCTTCCTCCGGATCGAGGAGGGCGACGCTGCGATCACCACCGCCGGCGCCGAGTTCGCCAACTCGGAGATCCTTCGCCAAAAAGAACTCTTCCGCGACGCCGCCGTGGCCAACGTTCTGCTGCTGCGCCAGATTCGCCGGGCGCTGGAATCCAAGAGCAATCACACCGTCCCGGAGGACTTCTTCATCGATATGCTCGACGAGCAGTTCAGCGAGGAGGAGTCTCAGCGCCAGATTGAGACTGCCGTCACCTGGGGCCGTTACGCCGAGCTCTTCGACTATGACGCCGGGCACCGCCGCTTCATACTGCCCGATGCGCCCGGAGATGAGATCGCCGATGAGATTGCCGACAATGGGGGCAGCAAGTGAAGCCTCAGCATCCTCTTGCGCGAACATTGGTTGTCGCGCGAAGCTGGCCCTTTTTCATCGACCTGGGTGTGGCGGCCTGCGGGCTGACCATCTTTTTTTCGCTTGTCAGCACGGGCATGTATTGGATGGGCAAGCCGGTGCCCGTTGCACCCATCTCAACCTCCATTGGCGCGTTGCCAGTCTATGCCTTCTACTCAGTCGTCCGCATCTCCATTGCCTATCTGCTCAGCCTGATTTTCGCCGTCAGCTACGGGTATATCGCGGCGTATAACCCCAGGGTCGAGGCCTGGATGATCGCGGTCCTGGACATCCTACAATCCATCCCTGTGCTCAGCTTCTTGCCTCCCGTCGTGCTGGCCATGGTCGCCCTCGTCCCCGGCCACCAGATGGGTATCGAGATGGGCGTCATTCTGCTGATCTTTACCGGGCAGGTCTGGAATCTGGCCTTCAGCTTCTACTCGTCGCTGAAAAGCATTCCCCGGGAGATGATCGAGGCCTCGCGCATCTATCGCTACTCGGCCTGGCAACGATTCTGGCAGCTTGAGATGCCCTACTCAGCCATCGGCCTGGTCTGGAACTCCATCGTCTCGGTCGCCGGAGGATGGTTCGCCCTGATCGCCTGCGAGATGTTCACCATGGGCACGCGCAACTTTCAGTTGCCCGGCCTGGGCAGCTATCTGCAAACAGCCACCGCCGATGGCAACCTGCGCGCCCTCGTGGCCGGATTCACTGTCGTTATTCTGATCGTCGTTGCGACCGATCAACTCGTCTGGAGGCCGCTCATCGCTTGGAGCGACAAATTCAAATTCGAGCAGGTCGAGTCTGCCGAGCGGGTCACCTCGCCCATTCTGGACCTGCTGCGGCGCTCCACCCTCTTCAGCACTCTGCCCGGCCGCATCTGGAACGGCCTCTCTGAACCCATCTATCGCCGAATGGCCCACTCCAGGGAATGCCGCACCATTCAACCGTTAGATGAAGATCTGTCCGGAAAGAAAACATCCGCTTGGCTTTGGACTTTGGCCGCCATGGCCACTCTGATCGTTTGCTGGGGAGTACTGCACGCCACTCTTATGCTTGAAACCGTCACCTGGCCCGAGCTTCGCCTGCTGCTTGAGGGTGCGGGCGCGACATTTCTGCGCGTCAACGCCGCCCTGCTCATCTCCGCAGCATGGACAGTTCCGGTCGGTGTCGCCATCGGATTGAACCCCCGGATCGCCCGCTTTGTGCAGCCGCTTGCCCAGGTCATGGCCTCGGTTCCGGCGACGGCCTTTTTTCCCATCCTGCTGATCGGCCTGGTCAAGATCGGCGGCGGGCTGGGCATTGGGTCCATTGCTCTCATGTTGCTCGGAACCCAGTGGTACATCCTCTTCAACGTCATCGCCGGAGCCATCTCCATTCCCTCGGATCTGCGTGAGGTCGCTACGCTTTATCACTTCACCCGCTGGCAGCGCTGGACCAAGCTGATCCTTCCCGGCATCTTCCCTTATCTCATCACCGGCATGGTCACGGCCTCTGGCGGAGCCTGGAACGCGTCTGTTTTCGCGGAGTACACCCATCTGGCCGACCGGACTCTGCAAACGATCGGCCTGGGCGCGCAGATTGACGCTGCCACCGACAGCGGCCGCTTTCCCGTCCTGCTGCTGGCGACGATCTTCATCTCGCTGATGGTGGTCAGCATGAACCGCCTGGTTTGGCGCCGCCTCTACCACCTGGCCGAGACCCGCTATAAACTCGAAGGCTAACGACTCCGCCGAGCATGTGAAATGAGCTAACTTACGCGGCTCATGTCGGCGACCTTGCCTGCCGGCTCCTTATCGACAAGCGGCACCCAGAAGCGGAAGCAGGCACCCTTGCCCGGAGGACTCTCAGCTTCAATTCCACCATCGTGCGCTGCCAGGATAGCCCGAGTGATGGCCAACCCCATTCCCGTTCCCTTGCCTTTGCTGGCCCCCCTTTTGCCCCGATAGAACTTCTCGAAGATGAAGGGCAGATCGGCAGCATCGATGCCCGGTCCATCGTCCTCGACGATGAACTCCAGCCGGTCCCGGTTGCGGCGGCTCCCGAGCAGGATGCGTCCGCCGGGCGGCGCAAAGCGGGCAGCATTTTCCAGCAAGTGGCGCAGCACGCGGCCCAGCAGGTGCGGATCGAACCAAACGAGCTTATCCAATTCATTCGCTCCCTCCGGATCATCCGATGCGATCACTACCCTATGCTTTCCGAGTACCGCCCGCGATTCCTCGACTGCCTGATCGAGCAGCGCCCGCGGATGCTGCGGCGCAAGCCGGACCTCGACCACGTTGGCGTCGATCTGGGCCATCTCGACCGCTTCGCCGATCAGCCGGTCAAGCCGCGAAGCCTCTTCGTCGACAATGGCCGCCAGGTCACGCCGCACCGCCTCATCCATCCCCTCGGAATCCAAGAGCGTTGTCGCGGCGGCGCGTATCGAGGTAAGCGGTGTACGCAACTCGTGCGTCAATGAATCGATCAGGGCGGTGCGCAACCGTTCTCCCTCGCGGGATGCCCCCAGGTGCGCCGCGGCCTCAATCGCTGTGGCCCTGGTGAGCGCGATGGCCACCTGTGCACTGACGGCCGTCGCCACTTCGTGCGGGAGCAGCGCCGGCCGCAGGCCCAACGCCCCAACGGGCCACAGCCCCAGCATCAGTGCCCGCGCCGTGAAACCTCCCGGTATGACCAAAGTTGGATTCTGGCCTTCGGTCATCGCCCGAAGGCTGGGCTGGATGCTGATCGGCAGATCCGAGGTCGAGGTATAAAACCGGTCCTGATCGCGAACATAGAGGACCACCCCGTCCAGGGCGAAGATGCGCGCAATCATGCGAGGCAGGTCGCCGATCAGACCGGCGGCATCTTCGTGCAACATCACTTCCTGCGCCAGTTCGTAGAGCCGTTCGACTTCTTCGCGGCGCTGCTCGGCCTGGCGCTTTTGCCGCCGCGCGTGTTCGGCCACCCGGCTCACCACTACACAAGAGGCTAGAAACGAGATCATGGCCACCCACTCCTGGCCGCTGGCTAGCCGGAGAGTCCCGACAGGAAGCAGAAAGTAATAGTCGAAGGAGAGTGCGCAGAGTGCGGCGATATAGAGCGCCAGCCACTGCCCGGCCTGGGTGGAAGACCATACCACCAAGACCAGAAACGCCATCCCCGCCGCGGTCGAATCTGCTCCCATCCATACCAGCAATATCGTGGCCGCCACCGCAATCAGCGTTCCGAAGATCCAGTGGACAATTACCGGGGATTCAGAGAGTCCTTTCGTAGGTTTCATGGGATCGATCATACCCGCCCGCGCAAATGATGTAATCTTCTTGGTGGAAAGAAGAACGTCATGCCCGGCAGAATTCTGGTTATCGACGACGAACCTCAGATCACCCGCGTACTGCGCGCCTCACTCACCGCGCAGGCCTTTGACGTCCGCACCGCCAACGATCCTGAGGAGGGTCTGGTGACCTTCAGAGACTGGACACCGGACCTGGTGATCACCGACCTGATGATGCCCGGAATGAGTGGTATCGAGGTCTGCCGCGCCATCCGCGCCCACTCCGCAATCCCAATACTGGTTCTCTCTGTCCGCGACCACGAACGCTCCAAGGTTGAGGCACTGGACGCAGGCGCCGACGACTACGTGACCAAGCCGTTCAACACTCAGGAACTGCTGGCCCGGGTGCGCGCCCACTTGCGCCGTGCTCCGGAACGGACGACCTCGGCGGTCGAAGCTGGCGACTTCGTTGTAGATTCCGCCGCGCATGCAATCGCCGTTCTCGGCAAACCGATTCACCTTACGCCAAAGGAGTTCGATCTGCTGCTCCATCTGGCCCGCCATTCGGGCAAGGTCATCACTCACCGCGCGCTGCTAACCGCCGTCTGGGGAGCGCAGTCGGCGCATCAGCCGGAGTATCTACGCGTCTTCATCGGCCAGTTGCGCAAGAAGCTTGAAGCCGAGACCGGCAAGCAGTACATCCAGACAGAACCGTGGGTCGGGTATCGCTTTGTGCCGGAAGGATGGACCGGCAACGGGGAGCAGCAGTCAGAATAAATTGTGATGGGAGTCCGGCAGGCTGGCCAATCAGTCTCCACGACCCGATTGGAAGCCGTGGAAAAGCAACTTTGATCAGTACGCGTTGAACCGCCGCGTTGCATCGAGCAGAGGATGCAGAGGAAGTTTAAATCCGCGGCCACCCGCAGTTCACTTCCCAGCGGTTCTTTCGCCAGTTCGCCCTGGGAACTAGCGGCTGCTCACGAAGATCAGGAGTGCCAAGGTCAAGAAGAAAATGCGTGTCATAACAAAGTGTTCCTTGTCTTAAACTGGATAGTGCCACTTCTTGCCATCGCCGTCTTTGATTTCTTGCAATCGCAGTCTTTGATGAGAAACAACCTGAACTGCCGCAGCCGTTCCAGTTTTTTGCGAAATCAACAACTGTCAGCGATGATGGCACGCAAGCATCCAAATTTCATTCTGTGAATTTTGAATCACCCCTAACGCCTATGCAACAATCCGTCCCCGGGGTAACCGTAGGGTCACCTCTGCGGAAATCGCGGTGATTTGCTCCAGATTTGAGGCGTTTGGCTGAAACAGACGACTTGCCGGAGTTTGAAAGACGGGCAGGCTGAATTGCCTCCCAAGATTGGAGAAGCATTGGAAGTTGCAGGGGACAAAGGTGATTCAAAAAGACCAGCCTGGAGAGTAATTAGAAAAAGATTAGAGATAGTCGGTCCTGAATTGCCCATCGGTAACCAGTCGCGATGGCGCGGAGTAATGCAGAGTTTTCTTCGAGTGAGCGCTTCGGTTAGGGAGTTGGGCTCGACACAAACTTCTCGCCAACGCCCGGTTCCTTACGCTTTATTTAGGAAGTCTTTTGGATACTCAAACAAGGCGAGAGCCAGAATGACTCTAGAGCAGCCGATCCAACAAAGACCTGCTCGACGAAACGCGAGAACCATTATGCAAGATGTATGGATGTTGCTGTTCACGGTAGTTTTCTTCGGCCTGGCGTTTCTTTACGTCAAGGCGTGTCAGAAGCTGAGGTAGCCGATGCAATCCGACATCACAACCGTCGTAGCCCTGGTTTTATCCGTTCTGCTGCTGGGTTATCTCACCCTCACCCTGCTCTTCCCGGAGAAGTTCTGACATGTCCGTCAACGGCTGGTTGCAATTTACCATCTATTCCCTGATTCTGCTTGCTACCGTTCGCCCCGTCGGGATTTATCTCGCCCGGGTACTGGAAGGCGAACGGACCTGGCTCGACCCGATCCTCCGGCCCATCGAGCGTCTCGTCTATAAGCTCTGCGGCGTCAATGCCGAAAGCGAGATGAATTGGCGCGAGTACGCCTTTGCTGTGCTGGGCTTCTCCGCAGCGACCATGCTGATGACCTACGCCATCGAGCGGCTGCAGAACCATCTGCCGTGGAATCCGCAAGGGTTGGCTGCAGTCGGCCCCGATCTGGCTTGGAACACTGCCGCCAGCTTCACCACCAACACCAACTGGCAGTCGTATACGCCCGAAACGACGATGAGCTATCTCACGGAGATGGTTGGGCTTGCGACGCACAACTTCTGGTCGGCAGCGGTTGGAATCGTAGTGGCAGTGGCCCTGATTCGCGGCATCAAGAGGACCAGTTCCGGCACCATCGGCAACTTCTGGGTAGACATGACGCGCTCCCTCCTCTACATTTTGGCGCCGGCGTCGCTCATCTACGCGCTGCTTCTGGTTGGCCAGGGAGTGCCGCAAAACTTCAAGGCTTACATGGTCGCCCATCCTCTCGAGCAGCCCGCGCAAGTGCAAACCATCGGGCAGGGTCCGGTCGCGTCACAGGAAGCGATCAAGATGCTGGGAACAAACGGCGGCGGCTTCTTCAACGCCAACAGCGCTCACCCTTTTGAGAACCCGACGCCCTTCTCGAATTTCCTCCAGATCCTCTCCATCTTCATCATCCCGGCGGGGTTGACCTACACACTGGGTCGGATGACCGGCTCACCGGGCCACGGCTGGGCGGTGCTGGCGGCCATGTTCGTCTTGTTTGCCGCTGGATTCACCGTCGTCTACTGGGCCGAATCGCAGCCGCATCCGCTGATTCACAACGCAGCGCAGACCGGGACAGCCACCGCCCCCGCCGGCAACATGGAGGGCAAAGAGGTTCGCAACGGCATTGCTGCCAGTTCCCTCTTCGCCACCGTCACTACCGATGCCAGTTGCGGCGCCGTCACCAGCATGCACGACAGCTTTACTCCGCTGGGCGGCATGGTGGTGCTGACGAATATCATGCTCGGCGAAGTGGTCTTCGGCGGAGTGGGTTCAGGACTCTACGGCATCCTGATCATGGTGGTGCTCTCGGTCTTCATCGCCGGATTGATGGTGGGCCGCACGCCCGAATACCTGGGCAAAAAGATAGAAGCTTACGACGTGAAGATGTCGATGCTTTACGTGCTCATCTTCCCGTTCATCATCCTCTCGCTGACGGCAGCGTTTGTAATGGCGCCGACGATCGGCCTGAGCAGCCTGGCCAACCAGGGACCGCACGGGCTGACCGAGATTCTCTATGCGTTTACTTCGGGCGCGGGCAACAACGGCTCGGCCTTTGCGGGGCTCAACGCCAACACATGGTGGTACAACGTGGCAATCGGCTGGGACATGCTCTTTGGCCGGCTTTTCATGATGATTCCGGTGCTGGCTCTGGCCGGCAGTCTGGCGCAGAAGAAGAGCGTGCCTCCGTCGCCCGGCACCTTTCCGGTGAATGGATCGCTCTTTACCGTGCTTCTGATCGGCGTGATCCTCATTTTGAGCGCGCTTACTTTCTTCCCCGCCCTGAGCCTGGGACCGATTCTGGAACACCTGCTGCTCAAGACTGGTCAGCTTTTCTAACCGGCACAGCATTACGACAAGGCGAAACGGACTGTCATGCTAGAAAAAAAGTCACTTTGGAATACGGAGATCATGGGCCAGGCGCTTGTGGACTCGGTGCGCAAGCTCGATCCTCGCGGCATGG
>CAZGHZ010000054.1:0-31881 GCA_964525655.1 uncultured Occallatibacter sp. | reverse complement strand
CGCCCACAAAGTGGATGCCGCTGGTGCACTACCGCGAGCCCAGGCGCGGAGACATCGTGGTCTTCCACAAGCCCGTGCAAGCCGGGGATGGCGAATATATGACCCTGGTGAAAAGGCTGATCGGCGTTCCCGGCGACCATATTCACTTGCGCAACGGCATGGTGATCCTGAATGGAGTGGCCCAGGAGCAGCCCCATGCCCAACCGACAACGCCGGATAATCATACGGACTTTCTGGACGAATTTCCCTCCGTTGCCCCGGTTTCCACCCCTGATCCTAACCTAGGCACTCCCGAGACCTGGGCAATCGACTTTCCCAATCACATCAAGGACGGCGACCTGGTGGTCCCACCAGGCTTTTACTTCATGATGGGCGACAATCGGCACGACAGTCTGGATTCGCGGTACTGGGGCTTTGTGCCCAGGGAAAACATCATGGGCCGGCCGCTCTTCAACTATTGGTCGTTTGAGACGCCCGATCGCCAGTTGGAACAGTCCGGCATCGGCAACTCTCTGGCCTGGATGGGCCACGTTGCGCTGCATTTCTTTACCGAGACTCGCTGGAGCCGGACCCTGCATCCGGTGAGATGATAGAGAACAGAGATCAGCGATCAGTGAAATGCTCATAGACTTGACACATGAAGCTCGAACTCTAAGCGCAAACCACAGTTCTGGTCCCTGATCTCTGATCTCTGACCCCTGACGACAAGACCATGATCGAAGATGAACAACTCCGGCAACGAAAGCGCAAGCGGCTCTGGCTCGCCTTTGCGGCAGTGACGGTCCTTCTGGCATTCGTTTTTGTGCCTCCGTACGTGAGCGTGAGCCGCTACAAGAGCCGCATCACTCATCTCATCTCCGAGTCGTTAGGCCGTCCGGTGCGCCTCTCGTCTGTCGAGGTGCGTCTGCTGCCACGGCCGGGTTTTCTGCTCACCGATCTCACCGTTGACGAAGACCCCGCCTATGGCGCCGAGCCGGTGCTTCACGCCAACACAGTGGCAGCCTCGATTCGCCTGCTTTCGTTATGGCGCGGACGGCTGGAGATCGACACGATCAGCGTCGATGAGGCAAGTCTGAATGTAGTGCGCGCCGGGCCCGGCCGCTGGAACCTCGACTCGCTGCTTCGCACGGCCACGGCGCAGGACCAATCCGCAGGCGGCGGATCGGGCAGCACAAATAAGTCCGCTCCGCTGCCCTATCTTCAGGCCACAAACTCGCGCATCAATCTCAAGAGCGGCGAGGAGAAACTGCCGTTCTCCCTGATCGACGCCGACATTTCTCTCTGGCAGCAGAGTCCGGGCGACTGGCAACTGCGGCTGCGCGGCCAGCCGGCTCGCACCGACCTCAGCATTGAACAAGCCGACACCGGAGTCGTTCGTCTGGAGGCGGAGATGCACCGTGCACCGGAACTTCGCCAGATGCCGGTGCATCTCGACCTGGAATGGCGCGCGGCGCAGCTTGGCCAGCTTACGCGCCTGGTCTTCGGCACGGATCCCGGCTGGCGGGGCGATCTCACCGGACAACTCCAATTCGACGGAACTGCGGATACTGCCCAGATCAAGACCCGATTGCGCGCAACCGGAGTTCACCGCGAGGAGTTTGCCCCCGCCGAGCCGATGGATTTCGACGCCAACTGCGGGTTCGTCGCCCACTTCACGGCCCGCGGCATCGACAATCTGGTCTGCGACTCCCCGCTCGGCGATGGACACATCCGCCTGACCGGAAGCCTCCCGGGCAGTCTCTCCGGCCAGGGCGACGAGCCGCGCTTCTCCACCGAGCTTGATCGAGTTTCCGTCTCCCTTTTTCTGGACGCTTTGCGCACCGTGCGCAGCGGCTTTGCTCCCGGCCTTGTCGTCGCAGGATCTGCGACAGGCAAACTCACATACGCTCCTGGCGCGGAGGTCAAAGTAACGCCGGTCCAGGCTCCGCTCGGGCCGCACGCCCGCCATGGACGACTCCGCTCTGCGAACATTTCTCCAGAGGCTCAAAGGCCTCTCACCGGAGGCATTGCCATCGAGGGCTTTCAGCTGAGCGGAAACGGCCTCAGCACACCGATTCGAGTTGCCAAGCTGCTGCTCGAGCCGGCGCCGGCAAACGAAAGCCCGGCGCCAGCCGATTCCCAGGCGTTGGCAGCAACGGTGAATATTCCCGATGCCGGCGTTAGCCCGCTCATGGTTTACATGCGCTTGGCTCCTTCTGGCTACCAGCTCACACTGCGCGGCCAAGCCTCCTTCCGGAGGGCCAGGGAAATTGCGCACATTGCCGGCTTCGCCGACGCCAATATTCTGGACGCGTTGGCCGGCGATCCCGTCTCCTTGGACCTTGCCGCCGGGGGGCCCTGGATGCCAACTCCGCCAGCGGTCCAGATGCCCGCCCAAAGGCTGGTTGAAGCCCTTTCGTCGGACAGCGTATCGGTCGCAGCGCCCGTGGCAGCGCCGCCCGCCGACAGCCTCACCGGAAGCGTGACCCTGCGCAACGCCAATTGGAAGGCCGACTACCTGGCCAACCACGTGGAGATCTCCCAGGCCACGCTCCACCTGGGCGCAGGTCAACTTCGCTGGGACCCGGTTGTCTTCTCCTATGGACCGCTGAAGGGAACGGCCAGCATTTCGTTTCCTGCGGTATGCGAGGCGCCCCAGATTTGCTCGCCGCGTTTTCAAATCCAGTTGGGCGCGCTCGACGCCGCCGTGATTCAAACCGCATTTCTGGGCGCGCAGGAGCGGAGCACGTTGCTCTCTACCCTTATCGAACGTCTCCGTCCCACGACCGCGCCGCCGTGGCCGCACCTGGAAGGAACAGTGAAGGCTGATTCGCTGGTGTTGGGACCGGTGACACTTCGCCAGCCTGTGGCAACTGTGGCGACGATCGCCGACGGAGCCGAGATTATCGGCTTCGACGCCACGCTGCTCGGCGGGCGCGTCCACGGAACGGGGAGCTTTCGCGCTGCCCAAACAGCCAAGGACAAGCCTTCCTATTCGCTGGAGGGCCGATTTGAAAAGCTCAGCCCGCAGGCCGTTGGACAACTGCTGGGGCTGCGATCCTCGGGCGGCGTCCTTGACGGAAACGGAAAGATTGAATTGGTGGGCTTCACGGGTGACGACCTGGCTGCCTCAGCCAATGGCTCTCTTCACTTCGATTGGAAGCGTGGAACGGTTACCGAATCCTCCGTTTCAGGCCAAATCCCTTCGGTTCTCGCGCACTTTGACCTTTGGAGCGGCAATGCCGAGATCGCTAAGGGAACGGTCACGCTGACAGACAATCAGGTCAAGCGGGGCAGCCACGCCGAGACGGTCCCGGCTGCAATCACCCTCGCCGATCGGCCCAAAATCGCCTTCACAGCGGCCAAGACGGCGCAGGCTAAGCGATAAACCACCCTCAACGCTAACGAATCACCGTGCCCCACTCTTTCGCCTTCTTTTTGGCGAAAGAGCGGGATACGAAGAAACCGCTACTTCGATTTCATTCCCATCGCCTTCAGCGACCCGCCGTACGGCGCGCGCAGCACCCCACGTTCGGTAATGATGGCTGTAACGTACTTGGCCGGCGTGACGTCGAAGGCCGGGTTGCAGATCCCCACTCCGTTGGGAGTGAGTTGCCTGCCACCGTGGTGCGTGACTTCGATGGCGGGCCGCTCCTCGATGGGAATCCCTTCGCCTGTCGCGGTCGCCAGGTCGATGGTGGACCAGGGCGCGGCGACGTAAAACGGAATTCCATGTTCGTGCGCCAGAATCGCAACGCTATATGTGCCGATCTTGTTGGCCGTGTCTCCATTGGCGGCGATGCGATCCGCGCCGACCACGACGGCTTGAATGCGCCCGGCCCGCATCAGGCTGGCGGCCATGTTGTCGCAGATCACCGTCGTAGGAATCTTGTCGGCCATCAGCTCCCAGGCAGTGAGCCGCGCACCCTGCAGGAAGGGCCGCGTCTCGTCGGCATAAACATGAATCCGCTTGCCCCGCTCAACCGCCGAGCGAATGACGCCGAGCGCGGTTCCGTAGCCGCAGGTAGCCAGAGCGCCTGCGTTGCAGTGAGTGAGAACGCCGCCTTCATCTGGAAGCAAGACTCCCCCATAGGCTCCCATTCTCTTGCAGGCGGCGATGTCCGCCTCGTACATCGCATGCGCCTCGGCGAGAAGAATTCCTTTGATCTGGTCGAGGGTTGCGTCCTCGGCCATCAGTCCGGCAAAAACCTTCTTCATGCGGTCGATGGCCCAGAAAAGATTCACCGCCGTGGGTCGCGTTCCAGCCAGCCGCACGCAAATCCGCTCGAACTCCGGCGCAAACTCGGCTGCCGTCGTGGCCTTCGTGCGCAGTCCGCCCAGCGCGACGCCATAGGCAGCCGAGACGCCGATCGCCGGCGCGCCGCGAACAACCATGGTGACAATCACCTCGGCCACTTCTTCATAGGTGGCGGCGAGTACATAGCTCTCTTCCAGCGGGAGTTTGGTCTGATCGATAAAGCGGACGCCTTCAGGGGTCCATTGAAGTGTGGGAATCATGCACTTCCAGTGTAAACGTCGGAGACAGAGGGAACTGCTTTCATCTCCGCAGGCACGAATTCACGATTAGCCCCGCATCTGCCTCAACCATCTCTGGCCCTGTTCGGGAGTCTTGTCTGCTGCTTTAGCCTCTCCTCAGCATCCGGGTCATGGCTTGGCAAATAGACCAACGGGCGTTCCGCGCCAAGAGCCAGAATGCGGGCTTGCGTCTCCAGAGCGCTGGCATCGTCGAGCGTTACGCCGCCAACCTTGCCGTCGAGCAGAAGCTGTTGAGTGAAACTCACGTCGCCAGCTAAAAAGAACGACGGATCTCCCAGAACCACCACTGAGACGTGCCCCGGTGTGTGTCCAGGCGTAGGAACAACCAGTACGTCGCCACGTTCTGTGAGCGGCATACTCTGCTGAAACTGTCCCACACGCCGCGGTCCAAAATGGATCGGCTCCGGATTCCACCACTTTGGCCATCGGTGAGGCAGGTAGCCTTGCACTTTTCCTCCCAACCCGCCGGCCCGCTTCAGTTCTGTCGCGGAAACCCAGACCTTTGCTCCGGTAAGGTGAATCAACCCTCCCGCATGATCGGTGTGAAGATGCGTCAACACGACCTGCCGAATATCCCGTGCGGCGACTCCTAGCGCCCGAAGCTGCGGACCGATCTCTTCGTCGGGATGTACAGAGAAGCGCACGGCCCGCCGGTAAAAAGGGTGCCAACTGGGATGGTGGCCACTTTCATGCACCCTGCAAGATTCTCCTGTATCGACGAGGATAAGCCCCTCGTCATGCTCGATCAGCCACGAGTAGATCGGATTCCACACCGACCATTCGTCGTCAAAGAGCATATTGGTGATACGGGAGATCCCTTTTCCGCGCGCCTCCATCTGTGGGCGACGAACTTGCACCAATCCGGTGCGAATCGCATGGATCTTTGGTATCTTCAATTCGTTTTCCTCCGAGTGCATGAAACAATTTTGCAATTATTGAGTTGGCGTTCGCTAACCGTCCAGGCAATAAAATTATGTCGCTGCCATCTTGGTCAGAAGTTCTTCCAAGGCCGTCGCCATGGTGGATGACGGCTCTTGAAACTCTCCGTAGTAGCGCATGCGGGCAAATTGCTGTAGCGTTCCAAGCCACGCATTCGTCAGCAACCGGATGTCGATTGCGCCCGTTACGATCCCCTCTTTGCGTCCGGCTTCGAGCATCTTCCTCACCTCAGCCAAAATCGAGTGCTTCCGAACGCGCTCCGGCATTTTTGACCAGAAATGACGTAAGGTCTCCTGGACGTAAAGAACACTGTCCATCTCCCGGTCCAGGGCGTCGAGGAAGGCGTTGATCGCGGCGCGCTGCCTGACCGCAAAGCATTCGTTCGATGCAGTCGCTTGCGCAATCAGGTGGTAGAGCTGGAGATAGCAGCACTCAAAAAGAAAGATTGCCACCGCCTCCTTACTCTCGAAGTGTTTGAAGAGCGCAGGGTTGCTGAATCCCGACTCCCTTGCGATGTCACGAATACTGGTCTCGCAGAAGCCGTCTCGCACAAAGAGGTGAAGTGCCGCGGCTAGAATTCGTTGCTTGGCAGGAGCATCGCCTTCCGACACATAAGACGGCGACTTGCAAGGTTCTTCAGCGATTCGTTGAGCGACCATACCGACAAGGTTAGCATTTGCTTACTTCTATTGCAAGTCAGTGGTGCGAGGTGCGGAAGTGGATGTGAATGTAAACATTTTCACGATTTGCTGGACTCGCCCACGCCCGACTGCGTAAAGTTGTTTTGGGCGCTTCGAAACATCCTCGAATGCTGCCGTAGCTTGCCGCTGCCCAAGGAGCCCGCGTGCTGAACCTCACCTATATCGATTGGCTGATCATGCTGCTCTACTTCGCCTTTGTGCTGGGCATCGGCTTTGCCCTCAAGCGCTCGATGAAGACCAGCAAGGACTTCTTCCAGGCCGGCCGCGCGCTGCCCGCATGGATCTGCGGCCTGGCCTTCATCAGCGCCAACCTCGGCGCTCAAGAGGTCATCGGCATGGGCGCTTCGGGCGCCAAGTATGGCCTCGAGACGGCCCACTTCTACGGCATCGGCGCCATTCCTGCAATGATCTTCGTGGGTATCTTCATGATGCCTTTTTACTACGGCTCGAAGGCGCGCTCCGTCCCAGAGTTTCTCCGCATGCGCTTCGACGAAAAGACCCGCGCACTCAACGCCTGCTCATTCGCGGTGATGACCGTCTTCAGCTCCGGCATCTCGATGTATGCGATGGCGCGGCTGATCCAGGCGCTGCACGTCTTCGACGGACTCTTCCACGCGCTGGGCCTCGCGCCAGAGGGCATCTTTACATTTTCAATCGTCCTCTCGGCGGCCATTGTGCTGCTCTACATCTTCCTTGGCGGGCTCACCAGCGCCATCTACAACGAGGTTCTGCAGTTCTTCCTCATCATTGCCGGCTTTCTGCCGCTGGTGCTTCTCGGCCTGCGCAACATCGGCGGCTGGAGCGGCCTCAAGGCATCCGTCCCCATGGCCTACATGCACGAGTGGAAGGGCGTGGCCCACGCCTCCACCAACCCGATGGGCATCGAGATTATCGGCCTTGGCATGGGGCTGGGCTTCGTCCTCGGCTCGGGCTACTGGTGCACTGATTTCCTCGTCATCCAGACGGCCATGGCCTCGAAGAACATGGAGTCCGCGCGCCGCGTGCCGTTGATCGCCGCCATCCCCAAAATGGTCTTTCCTTTCCTGGTGATCTTGCCGGGACTGCTGGCCATCGGCCTGCCTACGCCGCATACGACGACAACCGTTCGCACAGTGAACCGCGTCATCTATCACGACACCACTATTGTCTCGCAGCAGGTCGAGCAGGGCCGGGGACTCGTTCCAGCAAAAATCAACCCGGTCACAGGCAAGCCAATGCTGACCGCCAGCGGCCAGCCGTTGCTCGACTACGACATGGCGACGCCGAATATGCTGCTACACTTCTTTCCGACGGGCATTCTCGGCCTCGGCCTCACTGCGCTGCTGGCCAGCTTCATGAGCGGCATGGCAGGCAACGTAACGGCTTTCAATACTGTATTTACTTACGATCTCTACCAGTCCTACATTCGCAAGGGCGCCAGCGACCGGCACTACATGGCTGTGGGACGATGGGCCACGGTCGGCGGCATTCTGCTCTCGATTGCGACCGCGTATGCGGCGATCAACTTCAACAACATCATGGACACGCTGCAACTGGTCTTCTCGTTTGTGAATGCCCCGCTCTTTGCGACCTTCCTCCTGGGCATGTTCTGGAAGCGGGCCACCGGCCACGGCGCATTTGCCGGGCTGATCGCAGGCACCGCGGCGGCGATGCTGCATCACGGGCTCACGCTGCCCATCGAGGCACGCACCGGCATCCACGGCGGATGGATCACTGTCCTCCACCACTATCCCAGCGACATGGCGCAGAACTTCTGGGGCGCGATCTTCGCCTTCGGCACGAACTTCATCGTCGCTGTCGTGGTGAGTCTCGTGACCGAAGCGCGGCCCGAGGCGGAACTGGTCGGGCTGGTTCACTCGCTCACGCCCAAGCCCGCGCGCGCGCTCATCGCCTGGTGGAAGCGCCCCGAGGCTCTGGCTATCGGCGTTCTCCTGGGCGCTATCGCTGTCAACATTTTCTTTTACTGAGTGGGAAAGGCTGAAGATGATTCTCGATCTACGCATTCCGTTGGGATTGATGTTTACGCTGACCGGCATGATCCTCACCCTCTTTGGCTTGAAGACCGATGGCGACGCAGCCCTCTACGCGCGCAGCCTGGGCATCAACGCCAATCTCTGGTGGGGCATCGTGCTGCTGGCCTTCGGCCTGACGATGCTGATCCTAGGCCGCCGCGGACAAAAGCACCTTGAGCGACAGCCACCCGAGCCGATGGAAGAGGGACGGCAGCAGCGAGGACACTGAGACGATTGCCTGTTTTTCCCCATTCTCGAGGCGAAACAACCGAAGCAAAATGCCGGGCAATCAAAATTGAAGCACATTCGTGAGAGGCCATCGCCGCGAAGCTGAAGCTGTTCTAAGTCAGCACAGTCTACAGCCAGCCGAAGCACAGCAGCGCCGCTGCGGCTGGTTGCTTCTATAGCGGGATCTTTGGCTTCACAGCGCTGCTGCTCACTTGCATCGGCCTGCACGGCTTGATGACAGACGGTGAATCGAAGAACCGGTAAGGTTGAAATTCGCGCGGCACTTGGCGAGGAGCGCAGCCGCATCGCCGGAAAGATACCCCCACGAGGCGTTGATGCTCGTCTCGCGCGGAGTGACCATCGGTGTTCCCGCAGCAGTTTTAGTACGAAGCCTTGTTGCGAGTCAACTCTTCGGAACCAAGCCGAACACCTCAGTCACGTTTCACCCCTCTTGCGCAGGGACGGTCGGAGTGAAGCTATCTAGAAGCCACCTGCCCGCTCAAGTCGCAGCGTCCGTCGATCCCGCGCGAAAGCTTCGCACTGACTGAGGAAGCACTCGCGACCTACGCATTCCTGGAATCGCAGTTGAGGCAATTTCGCCTATCGCGGAACTGCAAAGAAAGGAGCAGAGACTCCCTGGCCTCTTCGAAAACCATTGATTTTATGGAGCGGGAGACCGGGATCGAACCGGCGACATTCAGCTTGGGAAGCTGACGTTCTGCCACTGAACTACTCCCGCAACCTATTTTTTTTACAGCGATTTGCAGCCTATTTGAACCTTCGTAAACACCACAAAACACCACGGTTGCTACCATATACTCATCTTCAACACAGGGGGCTGGCCAGATGAGAACCAAACGCGAGCGGTGTCAGTATGGCAGCGTCCGATAGGTTCCCCGCCCCGAGGGTTCGATCGCGAGTTCAGATTTTATTCTACGGCCCCAGACGGCAAACGTAAACTCCGGGTCCAGACATTCGACTCTGCTAAGTACCCAACGGTGCGGGATGTACGCAAGGCCGTGGAAGGCTAGCTCTTCGCGCTCAACGCCGGGACGCTCGGGGACAAAGTTGCAGCCACACTCGGGTCCGTCATTGACCGTTACATGGCGGAATAATTCCCCGCCTTGCGCCACTCCACACAGACAACCAACAAGAGCCTCATCGATCTCCACGCCCGCCCGAAGTGGCAGGACGTGATTCTTGCGGATGTAAGCGCGATAGCTTCAAGCAGTGAATGGACACGTTGCCGTTCGGTGCGGCCTCCAGCCGCATCAGCACACGTGGGTGTTTTCCAGCCCCGAGACGGGAAGCCTGTGCAGTGACCCAACCACCCTCAACAAGCATCTCAAGCTCGCCGCTTTGCGGCTCCGCATCAATCGATTAGGGTGGCACACGCTCCACCACTCTTGCAAATCTTTGATGGCCGCTGCGGAGATGAGCCTCGTACAGATGAAGGACCTGATGCGGCACTCGAATATTGAAACCACCATGAACGTCTACGGGAAAACGCTGACCCCGGATGTGCACTGTCACGTTTCATGCTTCACGTAAAGCGATGAGGTTGTGAAAGTGGCGAAGCGGGGGGGCGGAATGAGAGCTATGGACGTGGTAGAGCCGCTGGCTTGCAAAAGCGACGTAAGCGTTGCGATGCTTGGCAAGGCCGGAGAATTCGTTCTTGTGTCTCTCAAGGACAGTGAGCCGGGATCCATGGAATTGATGGAGGCGCGGAGCCGGGGCTTCATCTTTTGCGGCGTGCTTGGCATCAAGGAAGGGTAACCAAGCGCGGAGTGCTCAGACACGGACGCGGCCCTCGCGATAATGCATGCCGGTTTGGCATACTCTCAAGAGACGATTGGGCAGTTGAGGCCGAAGGATGACAGTGCCGCACGGTGCGAGCGCCTCCACGCCTTTGAGGACGCTCACAACGGGTGACTTAAGCCCCCTGTGTGTGAGGGCGGTGACTCATCCCCGCCGCACGAGAGTTTGCTGTCCGGGTGAAAAGGCAAGGCCCCCTAGGTAACTGCTCCCGCAACGGGGCCGGAAACGGTACGGCGCGCCAAGGCTCCTACGGCAGGCTAGAAGCCGCGCGGCATTTGCAAGACATGCTCACGCTCCCCTTTGAACCTTCTCTGCCCGGCGAGTGGAGCGGCGGGAGCCAGTTGACTTTCCTCCGGTGGCGACCACTGATATTGCGGAACGATTTCCTTCACGGAAGCTCGGATACGAATCGAGGACCCGGTGAGGCTTGCTGCGCGCAGCGTAGACAGGCGAACGCGCAATTCCGGCCAGCTCGCGGATACTCCACCCGTTCTCAGCACCTTCTGGGCCGAGGTGCTCAATCGCCGCTCGAATGGATAGTAAAGCTCCTCGAACAGCTTCTCCCCCGGCCTCAAACCGGTAAAGACAATCTTCACGTCTTCTTGAGCAATGCCGGAAAGGCAGATCATTGTCTTCGCCATATCCAGGATGCGGATGGGTTTGCCCATGTCGAGAACCAGGATGTCTCCTTTGCCGCCGATAGAAAACGCTTCCAACACCAGCGACACAGCCTCGGGGATCGTCATGAAATAGCGCGTGATCTCACGGTGAGTCACGGTGATCTGGCGCGTCGTCCTGATTTGCTGCTGAAACAACGGAATGACACTCCCCTGAGAGCCGAGCACGTTGCCGAAGCGCACCGATACGCAGCGCATCTGAACCCAAGGGCGCGCGGCAACGATAAGTTCGCCAATCCGCTTGGTACACCCCATGAAGCTGGTGGGGTTGACGGCTTTATCGGAGGAGACGAATAGAAAGTCTTCGCATCCAGATTGTTCTGCAGCTTCCATCAGCGAAAGCAAGCCAAAGACATTGTTTTTCAGTGCCTCCTGCAGATTCTCTTCCATCAGCGGAACATGTTTGTATGCGGCTGCATGGAAGATAACTCTGACGTCGTGTTGACGGATCACTTCGTGCATGTGGATGCTGTCGGCAATGTCGGCCACGCAATAGATCTTTGCGCCCGCCGCCTCGGAGTTGGCGCGCTCCAGATAGAAAAGGGGCGTCTCCGCCTGGTCGACGCAAATCAGCTTCGCCGGCGCGTAACGCAGCAATTGGCGGCATAGCTCTGAACCGATGGATCCGGCTGCACCGGTAACCATCACCACTCGTCCGGCAATCCTGTGCCGCACGGAGTCCAGATTCAAGTGCACCGGTTCCCGTCCCAATAAATCGCCTAGATTGACCTCGCGCAACTGGTCAATAGTCGCCGTTCCATGAAGAAGATCGCCCAGGCCGGGAATGGTGCGAAAAGGCACCTTTGTCCGATCGCAAAACTCGGTGATGCGGCGCATCTGATCTCCGGTTGCGGACGGGATGGCAATCATGATTTCATCCGGCTGATTGCATCGCACTACTTCGGCTAAGTCCACTACCCTTCCTCGTACAGGAACTCCGTGCAGCCTTACACCCGTTTTGGCCGGGTCGTCATCGATCAACGCAAGTGCGGTGTAGCCGCTGCGCGGCAATTCTCGCAACAGCATCGCAGCGGCGCATCCGGCGCCAATCACGACAACCGCTTTTCTTTTGAATCGGACTGCTTGAGTCCGCGCGATTTGGACCAGTGCCCGCGAACCCACCCTGACTCCGATGAGCGCTATAGAAGTCAACATAATCTCGATGCAGCAAACAGAGATTGGAAAAGATCTCTCGCCCAGCACCCAACGTTCTGCAACCAGGAATGCCAAGGACCCCGCGCACGCCGCCTTGATCACATCCAGGGCGTCGTCCACGCCCGTATAGCGCCAGTACCCATGAAACAGTTTGAAGCGCGCCATGAACAACATGCGAGACAACAACAGCAGAGGCAACGCGGTAAAGAATACTTCCGGCCTCGGGAAGACGAACTCGAAGCGCACCAGCCAGGCTGTCGCGGCTGAAAGAACAACCAATGCAAATTGAAGAAGGACAACTGTCCAAAGACGCTGTTTGAGTAGCATTGTCTTGAACCTCTTCTCTTTGGTGGCAGAACGCTCGATGGAGATAGGACAAACCAAGTCCGCCCATGGGCGAGAGGCATGATTGCCGCGCGTTTGCGTGGGCTGAAAAGTGCCGGTCCAAAGTTTGTCTGATTAGAAGCAGTCAGAAACGGGACCTTAACCTGGTTGCACGGAATGAGTCGTCAGTGGCGAGTACTGCGGGGAATCAGGAGTCGATGTCTCCAAGGTCGCGGCGATCATCACCTTCTCGACCGCCGCACAAGTCGAACTGATGTGTTCTTCGGTCAGCGTCGGATGCACAAGAAACATCAGGCTCGTCTCTCCCAATTCCCGCGCGACTGGAAGTCGGCATTGTGGGCGCCACTCAACCGGAAAGGCCTTTTCCAGGTAGATCTCGCTGCAACTTCCGCCGGAGCATGGAACGCCTTCGCCATGAATCGCCTCGACGATACGGTCGCGGGACCAGCCGGCACGAAGGCTCTCGGGACGCAAAAACGCGTAATACTTGTAGTACGCATGTTCGATGTGCGCCGGGGATGGCGTTATGCGCAAGCCGGGTATGCGCGCGAACTCCTTCGTCAAGGTTCGGGCGTACATGCGGCGGAGACGAAGCCATTCGGGAAGCTTTCTCAGGGCCGTTCGCCCCACCGCCGACTGCACCTCCGTCAGCCGCCAGTTCGTTCCAAACGACTCATGCAGCCAGCGGAACCCCGGACGATGCTTGCGGTTGTAGACCGCATCGTAGCTCTTGCCGTGATCCTTCAAGGACCACATTCTCTCCCACAAGCGGGCTGAGTTGCTCGTAACCATCCCGCCCTCGCCGGCCGTGGTCATGATCTTGTCCTGGCAGAAAGAGAAAGCAGCGATGTCGCCCATGGATCCAACAGTCCTTCCTTTGTAGGTTGCCCCGTGGGCCTGCGCGCAATCCTCCACGACCTTCAAGTTATGCTCTTTGGCAAGGTCGAGAATCGGGTCCATTTCGCACGGCCACCCCGCCAGATGCACCGCAATGATCGCTTTCGCCCGAGGGGTCAATACTCGCTCAATACTCTTTGCCGTGATGTTCTGGCTCTCGGGATCGACGTCCGCAACAACCGGCCGCGCGCCGAGCATCGCCGCGCAGCACGCCGACGCAACAAACGTCCGGCTGGCGGTAACCACTTCGTCGCCCGGGCCGACGCCCAAGGCCCTCAGTGCGCATTCCAATGCTACCGTTCCATTGGCTACGGCGACAGCGTATTCGCAACCGCAGAACGCGGCGAACTCTCTTTCAAAGAGGCGGCCCTCGTCCCCTGTCCAGTAATTCACTTTCCCGGAATGCAGCACCTTTGCGGCGGCTTCAATTTCATCGGTGGCGAAGAACGGCCATGGCGCAAATGCCGGGCCAGATGCTAACCCTCTAGTAACAGTCATTCTTCCTCTTTGTGCACCGGGCAAAGTTCAGCCGGAATCCATTTTTGGCCGCAATGATAACGGCACAGAAATCCGGTGAGTCCGGATTGCAAATCGGCATGATGGAATGACGTCTATTGCCCGGGATTCGGCCGTCAAGCCGCAGCGCAGATTGCTTTGAGTTGCTTGCTTCGCTGCATGTCGTCAAATGACTCAGGATGGCACGAAACAATCGAAGTGTCCTCTATGAAGGCCGGCGGACTCATATGCGGAAGCGGACAGTTGTCTTCCTTGTTATGCCGGGGGGCGGGCGGGCACCAAGAAGTGATTGCCATACCGCAATTCCTCATAATTAGCTCGATGTGCTGGGAGATCAGCCATGGAAGAACAATGTCTCCGGCCGCACCAGGCCCGGGTGGTAACAGCGACCGTATTGAACGCAGCACTCAGGCCATGCCGCCCGCACGGCGGCCGGAATTGCCTCGGAATCTTCCTGGTTATGGTAGCCGGCCAAAGCTAGCCTGGGCCGGTGCTTTGCGAGAGTGACCTTGGCGCCCATCAAGGCCGCAACCTCCGCTCCCTCGATATCCATTTTTATGAAGTCCACGCGATTGAGACCGCACTCCTCGGCAAGCATGTCAATCGTCGTCAACGGCACTCGCAAAGCGCTCTCTCCGCCACAGGACGTCTCTTCGAGAAAGCGCGCTGACACACCCGATCCCGACAATACAAGGCAATCCGCTGCAAACCACAGACCCTTAGGGCACACCTTCACACTTCCGTCTGCGATTCCGGCTGCCAGGTTTCTCTTCAGGCATTCCAGGTTGCCCGGTGAAGGTTCAATGGCAACGACTCGTCTGGCTCCGGCCATCAGCGCCTGTCGCGTAAAGCAGCCCACGTTTGCACCGCAGTCGAGTACAACGTCGCCGGCGCGGATCATGCTCGCGGGGTCCTTGTAGATGCCGCGTTTCTGTTCCGCGATCAACTCAAACAATGCGGAGCTCTGGCCGGCCTGTATCCACCAGGAACCTGCTTGCGTACTCCAGAATTCAAATCCAGCTGGGTCTTGAGTCAGAAGGTGCGCATGCGCTTGAACATCGGCAATATCGCGCAGCCGTTGCCGGTGATATCGCGAATACTTGAGCATGTCGCCCATGGTAGAGACACGGCTCCGCCCGCCCCATCTGCGCAGGAAACCGGGCGTACCTTGCCAATAGAGTTTCTTCGCGATTGCATAAAAGCGCGTTTGACTCAGTCGATGCTCCGCCCATCTGCCGCGCGATGTGCGACGCAAATGGGGAATCGCAATCAGGCCGGCTTCTGTCGCCACCAGGAGCGCCGCCAGTACAGCGATTGAATAGCGTGCAACCCGCGGCTGGAGAACGGCCTCCCACTCCTGCGCCTGAGTTCTCCCGAACAGTTCGCCCGCCGGTAGTAAGGCCCGCGTGCACACGGCAAACAACGCTGATGCCACATCCGTCGCAGCGATCATTCCTCTTCCCTTCCCGCAGAAATTATGCGGACTTCCATTGCACATTCGGTTCTTCGCCAATCGGAACCGCCGGATTGCCAAAAACTTTGATGCGCTCTGCGACCTCATAGACAACAGTGCTTCCCGCCCCGACGAAGGACCACGCGCCGACTTTGACTCCGGGTAGAATGCAGGCGTGGCTTCCAAGAAAGACACCGTCGCCCAGAACACCGCATCCATTAAGGCCGCAATGACTGCTGATCTGGCACCAGTCGCCGACGACCGCGTCATGGCCAACGTTGCTGCATGCGCCGATGCTTACGTGACTGCCAACCTTGACATCGGAACTCAGGGAAGCGAAGGGGGCCATTACGATTCCGTCGCCAAGCTCCACATGCAATCCGATGTTCGCCAGGGGATGGATGATGTTAACGAAGCGGCCGCCTTTCGCCTCGATTTGACAACAGCATTGCGCTCTTGCCCTGGGGCTGCCGATGGCGCTGACAAAGACATCGCCTTCCTGCACTTCGTATGAGTCGACATTGCCGAGGATTCCCGGCTTGTAGTTGTAACCGTCGAGTGCCGATTTACTGTGATCAAGGAATCCTTTGAAACGCAACGGGCTTCCTGCGAGCATCGCCTGCGCCGCCCACGTAAAAACCTCGCGGCCTAACTGTCCGGCGCCGATGATGATCAGATTCTGCTCGGCAATGCAGGTTTGTCGAGCGACTGATGGCTTGGGGTGTGGCATTTCGATGGTCAAATCGGACTTGATGGCCACTGGCAATAAAGAGAACTGCGCGGCGGAATTCAGGCCGTTTGGCTGATCCCCTGAAACGCGAATCGGCTGCAGTTTTCCGCCTGTCAATGTCCTCGCGACCACGCCGGCCAGGCGCGATGGCGTCAGGGGTCCCTGAAACGCGCCTATCGGAATGTCCACGCCGAAGCAGAGTTGAATTCTGTGCTGCAGAACCGCAGCTGAGAGGGAGTCGCCTCCGGCGCTCAGGAAATCCGTCTCCGGAGATAACTGTTCCAGTTGCAGCATCTCAAGAAACATCCTTTGGATCTGCCTTTCCACATGCGGTAAATCGACGGCGTCCTGGATAACGCGCGCCCCGACTTGCTCGAAGGGATTGGGGAGCGCTTCGCGGTCCACCTTTCCCGTCGGTAGCGTTGGCAGGCACTCGAGAATCGAATAGGTTCGCGGCACCATATAGTCAGGCAGTCTGGCATCGAGATATTGCTCAACTTCGCGCTGATGAAAGCGCTCCTGGTTTCGTGGGACAATGTAACCTACCAACTGGCCTTCGCCGGCGCGGTTCTTCGCGACCCGGCACACACAGTCCGCAACGCCCGGCGCACTTGTCAGCGCCTGTTCGACTTCTGCAATCTCTATGCGGAAGCCCCGCAGCTTGATCTGAGAGTCCTTGCGGCCTAGATGAATGAGGCAGCCGTCCTGTTCGAGCCTGCCTAGGTCGCCGGTCAGATAAGTGTCCGCACTGTCGCCGTGGAAGCGGATGAACTTCGCCTTCGTCAGCGCCTCATCCCGCCAGTAACCGCCGGACATGTAGTCGCTCTTGATGGCGATCTCGCCGATCGCGCCTTGCGGAACAGGCTTCCCCGCTTCGTCCAGCAGGAGAAGTTTCCGATCCGGGGAGACAGGATATCCGCCGGGCACACTCGCTCCTTCGATAGTGATCTTGTGATCAACGCAATAAAGGTAATAGTTATAAGACTCCGTAGTTCCCACCTGATTGACCAGGTGGCTTCCCGCTGGGAAATGCTGGCGGAATAGGTCGACCTCGCGTATCGTAAGCGCTTCGGATGCCATTACGACGATACGGATCGAATCAAATCGATGGCTGTCGGGGACCGTCCGCAATAGCTGCCGGAAGGCGCTTGGGATCCACTGCAGCGTGGTCAGCTTCTCGCCCATAAACCAATCCACCATCCCCCTGAATCCATCGACCTTCACGTCCCATGGATACAGCGCGCCTCCGTTGGCGAGGCAACAATAAATGTCAACCACAGAAGCAGCAAAGCTCGCTGAGTGCAGCCACGAGACACGATCACTGGCGGAGAAGAACAGTTGATTGGTCAAGCACATGGTCGTGTGCAGCAGATTGCGGTGGAGAAACACGATTCCCTTTGGACGGCCCGTTGTGCCGGAAGTGTAGAGGATGTAAGCCCTGCCGAGAGGATCGCAATCGAGCCGAGGATTCGGCGCATCCGCGCTGCGGTCAATCCGCGAAATGTTAATGACCGGCGTCCCTTTCTGAGCGAGTTCTCCGGCCAATTCCAGCAGTGAATCATCGGTTAGGAAGACCGAAGGCTCAGCGTCCTGGGCCATCGTGCGCAGGCGCTCCAACGGAAAGTTACGATCCAACGGGACGTAGGCCTTGTTTGCCTTCAAAGCCCCCAACATACCGACAATCGTTTCCGGTGAATTAGGCAACAGAATTGCAGCTTGGGCCAGCCCACTTCCTGACTGTGAGAGTATGGCTTGCGCGACCGAGTTCGCATGTCCGTTAAGCTCCGAATAGGTGTGGGTCAGGTCGCGAGATTTGAATGCGATGTTTTCGGGATGAATCCGCACCTGTTCTTCAAATCGCTGATGAATTCCCTGAAGGATGGATTCGGGCCTGAACGGGACAAAGTCCGCCGGCCTTCCTACACTGAGGTTTGTCGGCATTTTGTTTCTTCCTTTACTTGCCTTGAAACTCCGGCATGGTTGCATCACCGGTTTGGAAGATACCTTCCTTATGCAATACTTTTGCGACGGTCATCCAGAGTATCTTGAGATCGAGCCAGATGCTCCAATGATCTACATACCAGATATCGAACGCGAATCTTCCTTCCCATGAGATTGCGTTACGCCCGTTCACCTGGGCCCATCCCGTCATCCCCGGCAGAACCTCGTGCCGGCGCGCTTGTTCACAGGTATAGCGATCGAGGTATTGCGGAAGCAGCGGGCGCGGACCGACAAGGCTCATTTCCCCGCGCAGCACATTCCACAATTGAGGCAGTTCGTCGACGCTCAACGCGCGCAACAGCCGGCCCAGGGAGGTAAGCCGATCACGGTCGTCGAGAAGGGCGCCCTGGCTGTCCCGTTTGTCGATCATGGTGCGGAACTTGAGTAATTGAAAGGGCCGCCCTTCGAAACCGAGCCGCTTCTGGCGAAAGACAACCGGCGATCCCATCGAGCACCGGATGGCGATCGCAGCAGCCAGCAGCAAAGGCAAACTCGGGATCAGGATGAGCCCGGCAGCCAAGCGGTCGAAGCCGGACTTTAACAGTCTACGTAAATCGCTACGACCCTTTCGCGCCCGGGCTCGCAATAGCGAGCGATAGTCCGCTAGCAAATTTTCCCAGACGATCTCACTCCTGAAGTTTTTCTCGACCCATGAAGATCCAGCCTGGCCCATTCGGGCTCGCAGAGCGGAATCTCCAAGTAGCCTATCCAGGGCCATGGTCAGAGCTTCAACATCGCCTACATGAACTCGCAGTCCGGTGACACCGTCGACGACAGCGTCGACGGCCCCCGTTGCGTCCGTGGTCACCACGGGAATTGACGCAGCCTGAGCCTCTAGAGGTGCTCCTGGGAATCCCTCACGGTAGGTGGGGAGCGCCAGAATATCCATGGCCCAATAGAACACTTCAACGTTGGACACATACCCCGTGCAAATTACGGCCGCATCGCATTCCATTCGGGTACGCAATTCAGGTGAAACCGGGTCACCTTCCTCAAAATCCCCAACCAGCAATAATCGCAAGTCCGGATGCGAAAAGCGTAGGTTCGTGAACGCCTCGTACAGTTCGGCGATTCCCTTGTCGCGCGTTAAGCGCCCCACAAAACCCACCAACTGGGCCCCCGGCGGAATACCCAGGCGCTCGCGGGTCTGCTGTGCGGTTTCGTCGGCCTTCGCTGTCCGCCGCCAACGCTCAATGTTCACTCCATTGGAACTACCATTACAGACCACCAGACATTGTTTGGATCCGGCCATGCCAAGTTCAGTAACACGCGCCATGAGGCTCGGGCTGACACATCGCACTTCATGTGCCGCATGGCACGCTAGCCACTCGGTTGTCCAAAGCAGAGATCGCTTCCAACCGGAAGCGGTCTCCAGGCGCAGACCGTGAACGGAGTACACCACAATCGGCACCCCTGCCAGACGGGCAGCCAGAGCTCCCAATAACCCGGCCTTCGGCGTACCGGCAACAACCAGAGTTGGACGCGCGATTCGATAATGCCTCCACAACCGCCATAGCGATACGATGTCTTTTGCGAGAGCGATCTCTCTTTCCATCGGAACAGCCCAATTGGTAGCGCCCTGATTGCGAACCTCTTCCAATCTGGCGCCGGGGGCTGAGATCATCTCTACATCCAGGCCGCTGGCGACAATATAAGCCAGCTGCCCACGGAAGAAATATACGCTCGCAGCCGAGGTCACAATAAACGAAATCTTGGGGCGAATCTCTGATCCGTTATAAGCTGACACCTTGATCGTCTCTTTTTTACGCAAAGCGGCATCGTATTCAGCGCCCAACGACGCACCCGCCAGGGGAACGGATGGGTTTCCAGGCGGACCGCAGTGAGGACTTAGGCCCGCGCGCGTCATTCCGAATCCCGCCCTGCACACCAGTGCCGCGCCGCGAAACAACAACATGTAGCAAAGCAACACAACAAAGATCCGAGGGGCGAATACCCCTGCCGCCGCCAACCCGGAGAAAACAACCAATGCAGCAGCGTAATACTTTACCCGAAAGCAGTCCAGGCCTCCTACGATCGCTCCCCATCGCTTAAACCCAAACTTCTCTTTTGCGGAATACTCCATCAACCGCGGCAGCGGAACAATGACAGCCGCGACGGTCGCAAGACTCCAATTCGGCCGGATCGGAAACAGGAGAGTCAGCGCCAAATACTTCGCCACGTAAAGGCCAAAGAAGGTTAGTATCTTCAATCGGGATCGAAGAAGATTGTGTAAGGTGAAGATCGCGTGTGCCCCGATCAAAACAAGCACGAATCGCCAGACGGCAATCCGCGCCCCGACAGCATTTGCCGCAATCCGTGTGATCAAGACCAGCGCCGCCGTCACAAGCCATTTGGCAAAGATGATCAGGCGATAGCGCGAGCCAATCCCGGCCAGGACGGACGCTGTCAGCCTCTGTCCGATTTGATCGCCGCAACGGGCCGCCGCCATGTCATTCTCGATGTACCCGATCTCGTACATCGACAGCCATGCAAGCAAGCCCGCTGAAAGGATCGGCAATGCCCTCCACACGGGAAGTCCTGAGTACATATACGCAAGATACCCTGCGATGAGGGGATGAATTAAGAACCATGACACCTTCTCCCAGGTCGCGCGAAGGCGTGAGTGAACGAGATAGAATCCGGGGACTATCGGTGCCAGCATAGGTTTTCAGTCGAGAAAAGTGAAGTTTTGCAGTTTCATCCGGGTCCAGCGCTTGCGCTTCCTCTTGTCGCATATGATCCACGCTCGCGACGACATTCGAATGAGCTCGGCGTCCTCACGGTTGTCGGTGATCGCAACAACGTCTTCTGCCAGCGGAAAATGTCCGGCCACAACACGGTGCTTTTGTCCTCGAATGTCGCAAGAAAAACTTCCCACGATTCTGCCATCGTCAACCGAGACAGTACATGCAAAGAAGCAATCCGCATTTAGAATTCTAGCTATTTCTCTCACCACCCATTCGAGCGATGCCGACGCGAGCACGATCCTGAAATTCTCCCGTCTTAGCTCATCCATGAGCGATAGAACCGTGCCTCTGGCCCTGGTTTCCAAGAAGGAACGAACAAATGCCGCGGCCATTTCGTTCATGCCCTCCGCGGGCGCCCCTCTGAGCATGTTCACCGAGATCAAGCGGAAGACGTCCCGCCCAGTTGCCCAGCTGAGGCTGGCCCAAAAGAGGTTAAGGAGCCTGATTCGGAGCAGTTTGAAGACCGACAGTCTCCATGTAGGCCGCTGCTGAAGATAGAATTCAACGAAGTCATGAGTTGTGTTGGAGCTGTAGAGAGTGCCGCATACATCGAATACCGCGATTTTCCCAGAAGAGGAGCCGATCAATTCGCCGTTTAGTGCGCTCTTCATGAAGTCTCCCGGTTGTCGACCGGGCAGCTTGCACCGTTAAGCCGTCTCATCGTGTATCTCATGCGGCCCAAACTCACTTTGCCGCCGTCGAGCTGAGCCGCAATTCGCCGACGCAAGAATCCAAACGCGACCGGGTCTTGGTAAAGGAACCTAGAACAACCAGAGCGATCAGCGGAAGTATCATCGTTCGCTGACGAGCAAGCAGGCCGAAGTTACTGCTTCCTAGCGCTAGCAGAAGTACGTTCAATGCAACAAACCAGCGGAGATAGGTCATGAATCCGCAGAGACGCGCCGATTTCATCGGCTCCAGTATCCGCTTGCGCCGAATCAAAACAACTGACAGAAGCAGGATTCCTTCAGTACTCGCGAGCGCCGCAGGCGCTCCCACCAACTCCCACGGGAATGGGCGAACCAGCAACAGCGGCGCCAGAGTCAACCGATACAGAGGATTGCTGCTCTGCTCGAAGCCGGAAGAGCCTTGTCCATTAAAGGCTGTCGACAATTGGACGTGTTGCTGGGCCTCTTGCACATCGGTCAGGCGCAACAACTGCGCGCATAAATAGACAACAGCTAAAGAAACGATTGCGAGAAAGATTGTCGAGGCGACCCTCCTTGCGACATGCTTCTGCTTCCCTTTCCGAGCGAAGCTGAACGACGCGGCCGTGCTGATCACCAGCAGCGCGCCGATGTGCGGCCTGATCAGAGAGCACCCCGCAATCCCGGTTAGCATCACCAGCCAGAGGGTCGCCGTCCCGCGCGATTCAAGCTTGGCCCTGCCATAAGCGACCATCGACAGGAACAAGAACACAAGTCCGTCCTTTCCAAGCATGGCCGTCCAAAAGACGATTGATGGATACAGGAAGAGCACGATTCTTGCATAGAGGTAATTGGCTTCAGGAAACACCTCCCGAAAGACGCAATAGTAGATGTATGCTCCCCAAAAAGACGGAAGAGCGAAGCTAAGCGTCGCGACCGTCAGGGATGGCCCTGCGACCTTGAGAATGCATGCCGTCACACCGATGATCAGGTTTGTGCCCCATGCGTCGCCGGCATTGAAGAGTTCGACAAATCCATGAGTTCCTGGAAGCAGGCCCTGCGCTTGCTCGAAATACATGATCGAGTCCGAATCCTCGCTGGTGTACCTGGGAATAATGAGCAGGATCAAGCCGAGCTTTATCAGCAAGCTTGCCAGCATCACATCGAATAGGCCTGCATTTCTCAGGCTGACACGGATCATGAACAGGAACTGCACGAACAGAAACAGGATGATTACGAAAGTTGCCATATTAGCGCCATGCCACATTGAATCAGTAAGAATTGCGCTTCGTTTGCTCTTATACAGTCGACGCAGGGGCCCGAACCCCGACAGACTTCATTGTGGAGCGATATACCCACACATTCCCGACCAATCCCACCATCGAAGAGACAAGCAGCGCGACCGCCGCGCCATTCAATTGGTATCGTGGAACAAGAACAATCGAACCCAGGGAGGCAGCAAGCGTCGATGAAGCGAAAATATAGACCTGCGGCCGGAAGCACCGCGCAGCACTCAGGCCGCAAATAATGAAAAACGCAGTTGTTCCGATGCCGGCGCCGGCGACGAGAATGACAAGAGCCGATACATGTTCGGCATATTCGGGCCTGTAGAGGAAGGTCAACAGAAATCGACCGCCGAGCCAAGACATCGGGACTCCGACTGCAAAAATGACGAGCCCGACGCTTGAAAGTCTCAGCAACAACTGGGAGAATCTGCGGTAGCTTCCGGCGGCAAACAACATGGAAAGCCGGGTCATTGCGGACTGGCCAATTGCGTTTACCAGCAGATTGAGTGCGACGACAATATAGGCGAGAGATGCGAAGATCCCCACATTGGCGGCGCCGCCATAAAGCTGAAGAAGATAGCGCGGAATATTCACGTTCAACGAGATCAGTGTCATGACGATTCCCAGAGGCGCGCTGGCCGTAGCGAGCTGCTTCAGCCGGCGCCACCGGAAGCTGATGAATGGCTCCGGGCGCCGGACCAGGAGCCGCGCCTGACGCAGGTCGTAGAACGTGAAGACGGAAAGCCAGGCAATTATCAGCGCCGATACCCCAGCCACGAGGTCATGGAAGATCCAGAAGGCTGCAGCAAAGGCCAGTATCGAAAATGCGCCCCGCAGCATCAAGTTGATGGAGACGCAATTCAGCCGTTCCGCTTTTTGCAGCAGCCCTGCAATCGCGTCGCCCAGCGATTCGATTGTCTTCGACAAGCCCACCAGGACAACTACGGTTCCTGTCGTCCGATCATACCGCGACGAAAATACGATCAAGCCGACCACAGCCAGGCCCGTTAGCGATGCGATCAGGCGCAAAGTAAAGTAGTCCGAGAAATCGAACTCCGATTGCGCGTCAGTCGCCTGCACCGCCCGGAGTTGCAAATTGGTGAGCATGAATACCGGGGCGGTGATGGCCAGCCCCAATGCAAACCGTCCCACAAGAGCGGCAGTGCCGAGCTTCGCCAGAACGGAGATCATGCCCCACTGGCAACCCGAATAGACGACGTTGCTCACCACTGTCCAACTGAAATTCGATCGGAAGGAAGGTCTTGCGCCTTCTCGAAGCCGCACGGATGAACCAACTTCTACATAACTAGCCATTAACGGCCCTCATCCACGGCTTGCTAGGCCGCAATGGCGCATTTCAGTTTCCGAAGCGCTCCGGTGTGTGCCGAATTGGATGCCGTAGATTCTGCCCAACGCAGAAGTCGAACGAGAACAAATCCAAGGAACACTCCTATCGACGCGGAGAATGACAAGATCGACAGCCAGTTCGGAGCCGATTTGCGATCGGGTTCAATCGCCGGTTCCACGACCTGGATAACGGCCGCCTCCTTGGCTTCATCCAGCCTGGCAGCTTCATACTGTCTCAGCAGCAAGTCGAAAAAAGACTGTTGGTATTGCAACTCACGCTGCGCGCGAACGTACTCGAGTCCCGCCGTCGGAATATCCTTCAACCCCATATCGGAATACCCTGTCGGCTGGCTATGCTGCTTTATCTGTGAGGCCTCTGCTTGCATGGCTGAGAGTTCCAGTTCGGCCATTTGCACGTCGGGGTTGTGCTCCGTTGAATAGGACCGCAAGGTCTGCAGTTCGACTTCTTTGGCTGCGATTTGACCGTGGAGCGAGGCCAGGCTGCCGATGATCACACCTGCCTGCGCGTCCAGGTGCACCAGACCCATGTTCTTTTGAACTTGCTGGAAGGCTGTTTCTGCTGCAACCAGCGCTTCCTTTTGGGACTTCAACTGCTCCTCAAAGAAGAGCCGCCTTCTGGAGGCTTCTGTAACCGATATGGTCTTCGAAAGGATGCGAAGCTGATCGGTGTAAGCATTTGCCAGGTCAGCGGCGCGTTTTTTGTCACTATCGGTAACGGAGATCGAAATGAGAGTGCTGCGTTCCGACACGATCTGCGTATTGCTTTCCAGCTTCTCGCGCGCAGCCGTCATATCTCTGGAAGCATATGCCTTTCTTAGCCCGAACTTCTCGATGATTACGTCGGCCACAGGCCGGGACTTAAGAAGGCCTATATAGATGGCATTGGGGTCTTTGAGGAACCCTCCGCCCCCCGCCATGTCCGACAACGCTGCTCCTCCTAACTGACTATTCAAAAGCGAGGTCGTCGACTGGGTTTGCTTGGGCGGCATGATTCGTGTGACGGCCGTATAGCGGACGGGCAATGCGATACAGAGAATAATGCCGGCGAGTAGGCTGAATCCGCTCACTCCTGCAATCAGCCGCTTTCGAAGTGCAAGCTGCGTGAGCACATCGATGACCTGGTGCAGTTGCGCGCTTTCATGGTCTTCGGAAAGAGCCGTAGCCTGCGGCTCAGCGCCGCGCTGAGGTCGAATTGAGTCCTTTTCAACCATTCTTCTGCACATTGATTAGTGAATCAGGCTGAGTACGGCTCCGGTCATGGCGGATTGAGACAGCACCTGAGTCACGAACGGCAGCTCTTCAAGGAAGCCGCCGGGCGCCTTGAGTTTTGGGGGAACAATGATTGCATCGCCCGGCATTAAGGCGATCTTATCGAAGCTTTCCGGCCAATGCTGGCCCCGGTCTTGCCTGCTGACCACCGACCCATCGGCGCGGATTAGAAAGATGCGCTTGGCATCGGCGGTCCGGGTGGCTCCTCCGGAGTCATTCAGATATGCGTCGAGAGGCTTTCCGGCCTGATAGCGAAGGGCGCTCGCGTTGTAGACCTCGCCGACAACCTGGACCACGCCAAGCCGTGGGGGAATATAGAAGCTGTCTCCATCTTCCAGCGGAAATTCCGGGATGTCGGCCAGTGCGCCGGCATCGGGTTTGATTCCAAGCACGATTCGGCCCGACGGTTGAGCTGAGGCAAATTGGTCAAGCAGCGCCTGCTGCATGCCGAGCTGATTCCGATCATCTTGACGCTTTCCCGTTCCCGCCAGATCGGAGGCTGCGGCTGCAACCTGCGCAGCCCCCGCCGCATACTTTGAGAGGACTTCCCTCTGCATGCGAGCCATAGATAACTTAAGTTGTTCTAATTGAATCTGGCGAGTGGACACGCGGTCCAGTTGGGAAGCAAAAAGATAGGAGTGGGACGTAAGCCCACCAGCGCGCTTCACCAGATCCCTGAGAGAGTCGCCGGCGCTTATCCGGTACACGCCTGGAGCATTCACCTCCCCGCCCACACTCACAAAGGTTGCGTGTTTCTCGAGCGGCAAGGGGAGGTCCTTTCTTGAAAAGACGGTGATCACGTCCCCAATCTTCAAGAGGTGGTTCTCCGGGGAAGCTGGGTCCTCGATGGCCTTACCCAGGTTGAAGGCAATCAGCACCGTACTGAGATCGTGCTCGTCGAGACGCTCTATCGCCGCATAGTCCCAGTTGATTTCGGCGTTACCCCGCGCAATCTCGGTCATCATGTCGGTATGCGGCTCATCGGACAGATGGTTCAGCCGGTTCCAATGCTCCCGAGTCAGCAAGACTGCACGGGAAGGTATCAGGTCCGAGACACGCATTCCCTCATGCCAGGGGAAGCGTCCTGGGGCCGCGACGTTGCCGCGAATCGTCACTGCATTGTCAAACTCGGGAGAGATCGGCGAAATCCTCAGCAGATCCCCGTCTGTCATCGCCCGTCGCAACCCGGGTGCATCCAGTGCAAACTCATCGACGTGGCGCATTTTGCGATTCTCCACCCTCTCGAGAAGAACACGGCCGGTTGCTGCGAGGCTACTCAAACCGCCGGCTTCCTCCAACAGTGACGAAATCGTCGTCTCGCCCTTCAATTCGAAGATGCCAGGTTCGTTCACATTCCCGACGACTGCAACCTGGGGACCGATGGGTGGAATGTAGATCTCATCTCCCGGAAGAAGCTGAACATCGTGCGACTTGTCGCCTTTCAGCTGTAAGTCGTACAAATCGAGATCGGAAACCACACTGTTTCCGCGCCGCAATTGAATATGCCGCATTGTTCCGGTCGCCGACGGCCCCCCGGACGCAAACAGTGCGTCTACCAGCGTGCTGAGTGAACTCAACGTATAACTGCCAGGCTGCCGCGCATTTCCCACAACGAGTATTTGGATCGATCGAAGCCGGCCCAGCGTGACATTCAGCTCGAAGTCTTTGTAGATTGTTCCCATGGCAGATCGCAGATAGCCTTCCAGTTGCATATACCGCAAGCCTGACACATTAATCGCCCCGACCTTTGGCAAGGATATCTGTCCGTTTCTGTCAACGGTTACGCGAGAATCCAGTTCGACCTTTCCCCAAACCCGTATCAGCAATTCATCGCCAGGGCCGATCGCGTAATCTGCGGGAACCGGAATTCGGTCCAACGGGGCAAAGGTCGAAGGAACTTCCTCGAATAGTTGGCGCCCATAGACTGAAAGCACCTGTCCGGTGGCCTCCTCTGAAAATAGCTCAACGTCGGACCGAGATGAGAGCGCGCGTACCAATTTGGAGGCGACGAGCCTTGCTGGATCTTCCTTCTCGGTATCGGGCACGCTGTCCGCAGCGCTCGTGCTTGTTGATCTCGATGCGATCATTCCCCGTCGCGATCTGGCAGCAGCCGCTGATACCTCATTACGTTCACCACCTGCGACGGCCGCGGGTGACTGCGGTATCGTGATGCCGTCTCCGGAAGTACCAAGCGAAGTCTGTGCTACGTCCTCGGGAGCCACCGAAGTTGCTTGTCCGGAGACAAGCGTGCAGGACATCAAGAAGAACAGGAAGAGATTCTTTGTCATGATGAAGGCAACCTATTAAGTCCAACTCATCGTGCGAAGTCGGGAGACGTCTTCAGTCCGTGCAGATACATGCCCACGTAGGCGGCAATTGCCTGCTCCGGTTCCGATTGCGCAGGCCGCTCATGGATGAATCGCTCTCGCAGCGACTGGTGTGCAGCCACGATACCCAGCAGGCCCAATGTGGCCAGCACGGGATCCACATCGCGTATCGTCTGTTTCTCAACGCTCTTTTTGAAATAAACACAGAGGAGGTCGAAGACTGCTCCAAGGTGCTCTCGAATCATCTTGTCCGACTCGGGAACTTCGAATCCAGCCACGTAGAGAAGGTGCTGAAGTTCAGGTTGCATAACAAGCACATTCAGGACAAACGTCACAACTTGCGGCAACACAACCTCCGGATCGTCACCCTCGGACAGGCTTGCTTGCAGTTCCCGGCCAAGGTTAAACCGGCTCAATTGAGACTCCAATGCGGCCAGAAACAAGTCCAGCTTGCGCGGAAAGTTGCGAAATAGAGTGACTTCGTTGAGATCCGCGAGTTGGGCGATCTCTCGAGTCGTGGTGGCCTTGAAACCGTGACGCGAGAACAACTGCGCGGCGGCTTCCACCAGGCGTACTTCGGTAACACTCTTCTCTGCTGACTTTTTTCCAAACATAGCTTGATCTCGGAAGGTCAACCGTGTGAATCGGGACCGCAAGGCTCCAGTTCTTCGGCATTCACTTCGACGGCCACACTCTGCATGATCAGCTCAACCGTGAGAACTACTCGAAGGCTGCCCTTGGTTCGCACCACGATTCCTTCCATCCCCGCAAGCGGCCCGGCCACGATGCGCGCCCTCGTGCCCGCGGTGAGATATCGATGCGGTTCGAACTTTCTCAGTTGAAGCGCCGATCGCAGGGATTCGATCTCCGACTCAGAGAGCGGAGCAGGCACACTCGCGTTGCCGACAAGGGACAATGCCCCAGGAGCTTCAAGGGCCCGGACGCGCTCGTGCGGAGCGATGTTCACAAAAAGGTAGTTGGGGAACAGGGGTAAGTCCAAAGTGACCTTGCGATAATGGGTCCAGGTATGGACAGCTTGATACAGCGGCAAATAGTTCTCGATTCCTCTTTGCGTCAGATGTTCCACCACGCGCTTCTCGTGATGAGTTCGAGTGTACAGGGCAAACCAGCCTCGCGGCTTGTCTCGAACCGATTGAAACCTGCTTGTTCCGAGCGGAAAAGCCTTTGCCGTCTTCCACACGCTGCTATCCCCTGAGACTGGATCGCCAATCGCTGAAGCCAATGAGTAGAGCTTCGCCATGCCACTGTAACTTGTGGTTTTCCACAACCGCGATCCTCTGCAGATTGGGAATAAGTCAACAGCCTTGATCTTCACGGCTAAGTCACTGAAGTTGGCCGCCGATGTGGGTGCCTGCTAACCTGTCCAATTGATGTTCATTGAAGCTGAATCCAGCATGGCATAACATCGAAGCGCCGCAATTCGAATCGACAAATCAAAATATCGAGGGTTTCTTTTCTGGAATTTTATACTGTATGCAGGTTCATACTGGCACACCGAATCGGGCGGAACGCTCAGCTTCCCGATGCCGACCGCGACAGGACAAGCACATGCCGCCGAATAAAATTTAAAAAGCCATCAGAATATTCAGGTGAATAGTATGAGCGCTTGAAGTCAGATCGTGCCGGGTACCACCCATCGTGTGTCTTGAGAAGAGCGGGAGACTGCGATCTCATCCAGGTTCCCCAAGCCGCGAGGCCTGAAGGGTGGTCTGCCGGTTTACAAATGATCAAAACCCAACCATCACCGGCTCCATCTCCAGCCGGACTCCGAGGTGAGCCTCAACAGTGTCAGTAATCTTCCCAGCCAACGCCATAATCTCTTCCGCGCTCGCTCCGCCGAGGTTGACCAGCGCAAGCGTGTGCCGCGACGAGATCCCTGCCCTGCCGAGTTTGTACCCCTTGGCGAATCCCGCCTGCTCGATCAGCCACGCAGCCGGTATCTTGAGCCGGCCCTGATTCTCTGCTCCCAATCCAGCGGGAAAACGCGGCGGGGCCTTTGCGTTTGAAGCCAAGGCCGCAATCTTGCTGAACTCTTCTTCGCTCAACACAGGGTTCTTGAAGAAACTGCCCGCGCTGCGGCAATCCGGGTCGCCCTCGACCAGCAGCATTCCCTTCGACTGGCGAATACGACGGACGACGGCGGCAACTTCGGCGAGGCTCGCTTCCCTTCCAGAAGCCTGTGCTTCGGCCAGTGCCCGTTCCAGATCCGCATAGCGTATGGTGGGTGTTCCGCCGGGTGTAAGCCGGTAGTCCACGCGCGTCACCACAAACCTTCCGCGATCCACCGTGTTGAATCGGCTGCGGCGATAGGAGAATCCACATTCGCCGCCTGTAAACTCTACCCACGCGCGCTCTCGCAGGTCGAAGGCCCGCACCCGGTCGATCGCCGAGGCCACCTCCTGCCCGTAAGCCCCCACATTCTGCACCGGAGTCCCCCCCACAGTGCCGGGAATGCCAGCCAGACACTCCAATCCTGCGCAATTGTCGGCGACGGTACACTCGATCAATTGGTCCCAGTCTTCGCCTGCCGCAACCCTGTAGAGCCTTTGACTGGGCGCATTCGAGGCATCCTCGGCCTCAATCCCGCGCAGCCCCACGCGCATCACAAGCCCGTCGAAACCCGCATCCGAGACCAGCAGGTTGCTGCCTCCACCCAGCACAAAGAGCGGTGCCCCACATTCCCGCGCCCAGGCTGCGGACTCGGCGATCTCCTCTTCGCTCGCAGCATCGACAAACCAACGCGCCGGTCCTCCGATACCCAGGGTGGTCAAAGGCGCGAGCGGCTTGTTTTCAACAAGGTCCATTAAGTCAAGGCTACATCACCGCTTTCGCGCTAGAATAGGCGCAGGCAACTTCCCCTTGCCGGAGGCGAACATGTACCCCGAAATGATGGTCATTCCCATGCGCGAGGAGTTGGTGCGCGCTGGAATCAACGAAGCCCGGACCGCCGACGAAGTCGACGCGGCGCTGGCGCAACCGGGCACAACCCTTTTGGTCGTCAACTCGATCTGCGGATGCGCGGCAGGCAAGATGCGCCCCGGCGTGCGGCAGGCGCTCACCGGTTCAGCCAACCCGCCCGATCACAAAATCACCGTATTTGCCGGTCAGGATCAAGAGGCAACGGCCCGCGCGCGCGGCTACTTTGAAGGCAGCCCGCATAGCTCGCCGTCTGTCGCCATTCTGCGCGACGGCAAACTGGTCTACCTGATGCAGCGCTTCGTCATCGAACAATCCACGCCCGAGCAGATCGCCGCCAAGCTAGTTCGCGCCTTCGACCAGCACTGCGCCAAGGCAACTGCTTAAGCCGCCGTTGCAGCTCTCACAGCAGAACGGCTTCCGTATGGGAAGCTGTTCTGTCCTCAATACAAGACCGCTGGATTAGTCGCCGTCGGGGGCATCGGGCAGCGCCTGTACCTTGCTGTGCCTGACCGAATAGAGAAAATAAACAAACATGCCGATGATCAGCCAGACGATTAAGCGCACCCAATTCCACAATCCCAGCGAATACATCAAATAGCCGTTAGCGATGATGCCCAGAGCAGGAACGATCGGCAGCCGGCCTCCGAAGTAGATGCCCGGCGTGCGAAACGGCCGATGCTGGCCGGGTTCCGTGCGACGCAGGATAATCACCGCGGCGCAGACCATCACAAAGGCCAGCAGCGTTCCGATATTCACCATGGTGCCAATCTTGTCGATCGGCGTGATGGAGCCGACGATGGCGGCCAGCAGCCCCACCAGGATCGTGTTCTTCCATGGCGTATGAAAACGCGGATGAATGGCGGCAAAGAACTTCTTGGGCAGCAAACCGTCCGACGCCATCGCATACAGAACGCGCGTCTGCCCGATCAACATCACCAGCATCACCGAGGTCAGTCCCGCCAGGGCTCCGCAGGTAATGATGTCCGATGCCCAGCCAACATTGTGATCGAGAAAGGCGTGGGTAATCGGAGCCTCGATATTCACCAGTTGCCAAGGCACCATGCCGGTGAGCACCGCGGCAACGCCGACATAGAGCAGTGTGCAGATGAAAAGAGAAGCGATGATCCCGATCGGTAGATCGCGCTGCGGATTCTTGGCCTCCTGCGCCGTGGTCGAGACTGCATCGAAGCCAATAAAGGCAAAAAAGATATAGGCCGCCGCCGAACTCATGCCGGCGATGCCAAAGGGGGCAAAGCTGTGCCAGTCGTGGCCCCAGTTGGCAGGATGAA